>JAKOWB010000376.1 GCA_029781795.1 Pseudomonadota bacterium
CGCTGATGGACCTGGCGCCGCTGCTGCTGATCTGCGCGCCGATCCTTGTGCCGGTGGTCACCAAGTTCGGCGTCGACCCGGTGCACTTCGGCATCATCATGCTGGTGAACCTCGGCATCGGGCTGGTGACGCCGCCGGTCGGCTCGGTGCTGTTCGTCGGCTGCGCCGTGGGCAAGGTCACGATCGAGCAGGTCATGGCCAAGATCTGGCCCTTCTACCTCGCCATGCTGCTGGTGCTGCTGGCGGTGACCTACCTGCCGGCGATCTCGCTCTGGCTGCCGAACCTGCTGCTGAACTAGGCTGCGGCCCATGCCCCGCTAGACCCCCGAGACGCTGCGCAGCCGGCGCTGGTTCGGCCCCGCCGACCTGCGCTCCTTCGGCCATCGCTCGCGCCTGAAACAGGCCGGCATCGATCCGGCCGACCTCGCCGGCAGGCCGGTCATCGCCATCCTCAACACCTGGAGCGAGCTGAACCCCTGCCACCTGCACTTCCGCCAGCGCGCCGAGGAGGTGAAGCGCGGCGTGCTGCTGGCCGGCGGCTATCCGGTCGAGCTGCCGGCGCTGTCGGTCGGCGAGACCTTCATGAAGCCGACCTCGATGCTCTATCGCAACCTGCTGTCGATGGAGGCGGAGGAGCTGCTGCGCGCCAACCCGGTGGACGGCGCGGTGCTGCTGGGCGGCTGCGACAAGACCCTGCCGGCGCTGATCATGGGCGCGCTCTCGGCCAATCTGCCGGCCATCGCGCTGCCGGCCGGGCCGATGCTGCGCGGCAACTGGGCGGGCCGCACCCTGGGCAGCGGCAGCGACGCCTGGAAGTTCTGGGACGAGCTGCGCGCCGGCAACATCGACCGGCAGGACTGGGAGGCCATCGAGGGCGGCATCGCCCGCTCGGCCGGCACCTGCATGACCATGGGCACGGCCTCGACCATGGCGGCGGTGGCCGAGGTGCTGGGCCTGACCCTGGCCGGCGCCGCCTCCATCCCCGCCGCCGACAGCGGGCACCAGCGGCTGGCCACCGCCACCGGCCGCCGCATCGTCGAGATGGTCTGGCAGGACCTGACGCCGCGCCAGCTCTGCACCCCCGCCGCCTTCGACAACGCGGTGACCACGGTCATGGCGCTCGGCGGCTCGACCAACGCCATCGTGCACCTGCTGGCCATGGCCGGGCGCGCCGGCGTGCCCCTGCGCCTGGAGCGCTTCGACGCCATCGCCCGGCGCACGCCGCTGCTGGCGAACCTGCGCCCCACCGGCAGGTACCTGATGGAGGATTTCCACTATGCCGGCGGCCTGCCCGCCTTCCTGACCCGCATCGCCGACCTGCTGGACCTCGACTGCCGCACGGTCGAGGACCGCACGCTGGGCGAGGCCATCGCCGGCGCCCGGGTGATCAACGACGAGGTCATCCTGCCGCGCGAGAAGGCGCTGCAGGCCGAGGGCGGCCTAGCCGTGCTGTCCGGCAACCTCGCCCCCGACGGCGCCGTCATCAAGCACGCGGCGATGGAGCAGCGCTTCCTGAAACACCAGGGGCCGGCCATCGTGTTCAGCGACTACAACGACATGGCCGCACGGATCGACGACCCGGCGCTGGCGGTCACAGCCGATTCGGTCCTGGTGCTGCGGCAAGCTGGCCCGCAGGGCGGCCCCGGGATGCCGGAATGGGGCATGCTGCCGATCCCGAAGAAGCTGGTCGCCGCCGGGGTGCGCGACATGCTGCGCATCTCGGACGCGCGCATGAGCGGTACCAGCTATGGCGCCTGCGTGCTGCACGTCGCGCCCGAGAGCCACGTCGGCGGCCCACTGGCACTGGTCGAGACCGGCGATCGGATCAGCCTGGACGTCGCGGCGCGGCGGCTGACGCTGGAGGTCGGGGAAGCTGAACTGGCAGACCGCCGCGCCCGCTGGACGCCGCCGCCCGCACCCTATGCGCGCGGCCTCGGGCGCCTGCACCTGGACAGCGTCACCCAGGCCAACCTCGGCTGCGACTACGACTTCCTGGCCGGCACGGCGCCGACGGCGGAGCCGGAGATCCACTAGCGCCCGCTACCCCGCTGCCCGGCTGAGATCCGGCACGTAGGGCTTGCTGGCGAAGTGCTCCTTGTCGCCGCTGGCGAAGCGCAGCCCGGCGCGCTTGATGGCGCCGTCGTCGACCCGCTCCAGCGGCACATAGGAACGGTCGTCCTCGCGCACATAGGCGTCATTGCTGATCGCGTTGTAGCAGATCAGCAGGGTGTAGCGCCGGTTCGGCGAGCGGTTCTGGTCCGAGCGGTGCAGCGCGTTGCAGTGGAAGAAGACGGCGTCGCCCGGCTCCAGCTCGCAGTAGACCAGCTCGTGGTGCTTCAGGATCTGCTCCATGCGGGCCGGATCGGCGGCGTTCTGCTTGTCGCTGACCGGCACATGGTCGATGCGGCCCAGGTGGTGCGAACCCTTGACGATCTGCAGGCAGCCGTTGGTCCGGTCGGTCTTGTCCAGCGCGATCATGCAGCTGAACATCGACGGGCGCAGGCAGCCGTTGTAGTACCAGTAGCCATAGTCCTGGTGCCATTCCCAGGCGCCGCCGGTGAAGGGCTCCTTCGCCGTCAGCTTCGACTGGAAGTGATAGACCGGCTCGCCGATCAGGTCGGTCGCGGTGTCGACCATCCGGTCGCAGCGCGCGGCCAGGCCATAGACGCTGTCCCCCGCCCGGTTCCAGAGGCTGATGCGGGTCGTGCCGCCCAGGGCGTCGGCCCGGCCCAGCGAGTGACGCTGAATCTCCGGGTCCTCTTCCATCGCACGGCGCAGCAGGTCGGTCTCCTCGGCGTCGAACAGGCCGCGCGCGAAGACCAGGCCGTCGCGATCATAGGCGGCGCGCTGCTCGCGGGTGAGAACGGAGGTCATGGCGTTTCTCCCTTGCCAAGCGGGCCCTTTCGTGTTTTTCAATATTCGAAAAGGCTTTTTAACTCTCGAGAAGAGTCCTAGCGCCGCCCCATGCCACGGTCAAGCAAGTCAGCGGAATCCGCGCCCAGCTACACCACGGCGACGCTGGCCAAGGGCCTCGACGTGCTCAGCGCCCTGGCCCTGCGCGACGACGCCGGCCTTTCGGAGCTGGCGCGCGACCTGGGCCTCAGCGCGCCGACCCTGTTCCGCATCCTGGCGACGCTGGTGGAACGCGGCTTCGTGCAGAAGAGCGCCGGGCGCTATCGCCTCAGCCTGCGGTGCTGGGAACTGGGCGCCCGCGCCCTGGGCCGCCTGGGCGTCGCCGCCGTCGCCCGCCCCTGGATGGCACGCTTGGCCGAGGAGGTGAACGAGAGCCCGCACCTCGCCGTGCTGCAGGACGACGCGGTCGTCATCATCGAGCGCGGCGAATGCCGCCAGCCGGTGAAGGTGCAGACCGACCTTGGGCAGCGCGCGCCGGCCCATGCCTCGGCGACCGGCAAGGTACTGCTGGCTTTCGCGCCGGCGGACCGCCAGGCGACGGTGTTGGCCCGACCGCTGGAGCGCTTCACAATTCACACGCTGGCGACGCCCGCGGCTCTTTCGCGCGAGCTCGCGCTGGTCCGCCGCCAGGGCTATGCCACCAACCGCGGCGAATGGCGGCCCGGGGTCTCGGCCGTCGCCCTGCCGCTGCTCGATTCGCAGGGCACGGCGGTGGCCTCGCTCAGCCTGACCCTGCCGACAGAACGTTTCACCGATGCCCGCCTCGCCAGCGACCTGCTGCCGGCCCTGCGCCGCGCCGCCGACGCGATCGCGCGCGAGATGGGCGCGCCGGGCACGGCGGCGACCGCCGCGCGACGACCTTCCCGGTGAGGCATAGAATTCTCTTTCTTCGCCGGGCCGCATTTCGGAGACTGACCGTCATAACAGCGAGCCAGCCCGCCGCGACATAGCACGGCAGGGACGGCCTTGGGTTTTGGTGAGGGGTAACGGTTCCATGCGAGAGCCGGAGCCACAGGAATCTGCCTGGGCAGGTGCGCGCTTCCGCGGCGTGATCGAAACCATCGTCGACGGCGTCATCATCATCGACGCCGAAGGCAGCATCCGGCTGTACAACCCGGCCTGCCAGCGCATCTTCGGCTACAGCGAGGCCGAGGTGCTGGGACAGAACGTCAAGCTGCTGATGCCCCCGCCCTATCACGAGGAACATGACGGCTACCTGGCGCACTACCGGCGCACCGGCGAACGCCGCATCATCGGCATCGGCCGCGAAGTCGTCGGCCGCCGCAAGGACGGCAGCACCTTTCCCATGGATCTTTCGGTCGGCGAGATCCGCGAAGGCGGCGAGACCGCTTTCATCGGCATCATTCGCGACATCAGCGAGCGCCACCTGGCGCAGCGCCGCATGGCGCAGCTGCAGTCCGAGCTGGTGCATGTCGCGCGCCTCAGCGCCATGGGCGAGATGGCCTCGACCCTGGCGCACGAACTGAACCAGCCGCTGACCGCGGTGACCAACTACGTGCAGTCGGCGCGGCACATGCTGGGCGCGCCCGACCGCTTCACCGCGCAGCGCATCGCCGAGATCATGGACAAGGCGGTGGAGCAGACCATCCGAGCCGGCCAGATCATCCGGCGCCTGCGCGAGTTCATCCGCAAGGGCGAGACCGATCGCGCCATCGCCGACCTTAACCAGATCGTGCGCGAGGCCGCGGCGCTGAGCCTGGTGGGCGCGCGCGAGCAGGGCATCGAGGTGAAGATCGACCTGGCCAACGACCTGCCGCCGGTGCTGATCGACCAGGTGCAGATCCAGCAGGTGCTGCTGAACCTGGTGCGCAACGGCGTCGAGGCGCTGCAGCAGGTGCAGGATCGCCGCCTGACCATCAGCACCCGGTGCAGCGGCGACGGCGCCGTGGTGCGGGTGGCAGACAGCGGGCCTGGCCTCTCGCCCGAGGTCGCCGCCCATCTGTTCCAGCCCTTCGTCACCACCAAGGCCAACGGCACCGGGATCGGCCTGTCGATCAGCCGCTCGATCGTCGAGGCGCACGGCGGGCAGCTCACCGCCGAGACCGCCGCCGAGGGCGGCGTCGCATTCCAGTTCACACTGCCGGCGGGGCCGCGATGAGCGGCGACACGATCTACATCGTCGACGACGACGAGGCAGTGCGCGACTCCCTGGCACTGCTGCTGGAATCCGCCGGCTACCGGCCGCATTGCTACGTCTCGGGGCTGGAGCTTCTGGCAGAGAGCACGCTGGCCCCGGACAGCTGCGTCGTGCTCGATGTCCGCATGCCGGACATCGACGGGCTGGAACTGCAGCAGCGCCTGCTGGCGAAGCATCCAGCGATGCCCATAATCGTCATGACCGGGCATGGTGACGTGCCGATCGCCGTGCGCGCCATGAAACAGGGCGCCTGCGATTTTCTGGAGAAGCCCTACTCCATCGAGGTGCTGCTCGAAGCGATCGAGCAGGCCCTGGAGCGTCGCCGACAGAGCCAGGGCGACAAGCAGCAGGCACAGGCGATCCGGTTGCGGCTGGACGAGCTGACCCCGCGCGAGCGCGAGGTACTGGATGCCCTGGTCGCCGGACACCCCAACAAGGTGATCGCCCACCAGCTCGGCATCAGCCCCCGCACGGTGGAAATCCACCGCGCGCGCGTCATGGAGAAGATGGAGGCGCGCAGCCTGTCGCACCTCGTCCGCATGGCGCTGCAGGCGGGCCTTACCGTGACGCCGGAATAGGTAGAAGTCCCGATTTCCCGGCCCGGCGAGCGCGGCTAGCGTGCCAGCCGACACCGGAATCGAGACAGCATCTTGCCCGCCTGCTTCGCCATCCACGTGGTCGACGACGATGATGCCGTGCGGGAGTCGCTGGACGCCTTGCTGTCGGCCCACGGCTACTGCGTTCGCAGCTACAGCTCGGCCGAGGCCTTCCTGACGGCCCTGCCCGAGGAGCCGGCCCACGCCCTGGTCCTGGTGGATCTCGACATGCCGGGAATGGGTGGCGAGGCACTGCTGCGCCGGCTGGCGGGCCGCATCGCCGCCATCGCCATGTCCGGGCGCATCGACGGCGATCCCGCCGACAGCCAGACGCCGTGTTTGCGCAAGCCCTTCGTCAGCCAGGACCTGTTGGCCGCCATCGGCCAGATGCGCCGCCCGGCTTGACCTGGGTCATGGCCTGCCCGGCCGCCGGCGGCTAGAGGAGTCCGATCGCCGGCCCCGCCCGGCGCTTGGGAGCCAAGCGATGCCCGGCAACCGTAACCTCTGGCTCTTCGCGGCCGCCATGGCGGCGATCCTCGTCCTGCAGGTCGCACTCGGCCGCTGGCAGACGACGGTCGAGGTGCCCTACAGCCAGTTCCTCGACTACCTGAAGGCCGATCGCCTGCAGGACGTCACCATCTCGGCCGAGAGCGTCGAGGCGACCTTGAAACCGGCGGGCAGCGAGGCCGGCAGCCGGATCACCGCCACGCGCGTCGAGGGCGACCTGGTAGCGCTGCTGGTCGAGCATGGCGTCACCTTCCGCGGCACCGCGCCCAACAGCTTCCTCGGCGGGCTGCTGTCCTGGCTCGCCCCGCTGCTGCTCTTCTTCGGCCTCTGGTACTTCGTGATGCGGCGGGTGGTCGGCCAGGGCGGCGCCGGCGGCCTGATGTCGGTCGGCAAGAGCCGCGCCAAGGTCTATGTCGAGACCGACACCAAGGTCACCTTCGCCGACGTCGCCGGGGTCGACGAGGCCAAGGCCGAGCTGCAGGAGATCGTGAACTTCCTGCGTGATCCCAAGACCTATGGGCGGCTTGGCGGGCGCATGCCCAAGGGTATCCTTCTGGTCGGCCCGCCGGGCACAGGCAAGACCCTGCTGGCACGCGCCGTCGCCGGCGAAGCCGGCGTGCCCTTCTTCTCGATCAGCGGCTCGGAGTTCGTCGAGATGTTCGTCGGCGTCGGTGCCGCGCGGGTTCGCGACCTCTTCGAGCAGGCCCGCGCCAAGGCGCCGGCCATCATCTTCATCGACGAGCTCGACGCGCTGGGCCGCGCGCGCGGCGCCTATCCCTTCGGCGGCGGCCACGACGAGAAAGAGCAGACGCTGAACCAGCTGCTGGCCGAGCTCGACGGCTTCGACACCACCAAGGGCGTCGTGCTGCTCGGCGCCACCAACCGGCCGGAGATCCTCGACCCGGCGCTGCTGCGCGCCGGACGCTTCGACCGGCAGGTGCTGGTCGACCGCCCCGACCGTGCTGGCCGGGTGCAGATCCTGCAGGTCCATCTGAGGAAGGCGACGCTGGCCGCCGACGTCTCGCCGGACGAGATCGCCGCCCTGACTCCCGGCTTCACCGGCGCCGACCTGGCCAACTTGGTGAACGAGGCCGCGCTGCTGGCGACCCGGCGCGGCGCGCAATCCGTAACGATGGAGGACTTCACCCAGGCGGTGGAACGCATCGTCGCCGGCCTGGAGAAGAAGAACCGCCTGCTGAATCCGCTGGAGCGCAAGGTCATCGCCTATCACGAGATGGGCCACGCGCTGGTGGCGCTGTCGCTGCCGGGCAGCGACACGGTCCACAAGGTCTCCATCATTCCGCGCGGCATCGGCGCCTTGGGCTACACGATCCAGCGGCCGACCGAGGACCGCTTCCTCATGACCCGGCGGGAGCTGGAGGCGAAGATGACCGTCCTGCTGGGCGGCCGCGCGGCCGAAGCGCTGGCCTTTGGCGAGTTCTCGACCGGCGCCGCCGACGACCTGGTCAAGGCCACCGACATCGCGCGCAGCATGGTGGCCCGCTTCGGCATGGACCCGGGGCTGGGCCAGGTTTCCTATGAGTCGGACCCGGTCGGCTTCGTCGCCGTGCCGGGCGTCAGCTACCAGGCGCCGCGCCGCTACAGCGAGCAGACCGCGCAGGCGATCGACGATGCGCTGCGGACACTGGTGGACGCGGCCTTCCAGCAGGCCAGGCAGCGCCTGGAGGCACGCCGCGAGCTGCTGGAAGCGGGCGTGCGGCTGTTGTTGCAGAAGGAGACGCTGGTCGAAGCCGACCTGAAGCGCTTGATGGCGGGCAAGCCCGGGCCGACTTGAGCGGCATCGCGCCGGACGCGCTAGGCCGGGCCGGCTCCCGAGGCGACGTCTTCCAGGCCCTCGGGGTCGCAGAGCTCGACGCTGTTGGCGTCACGCAGGTGGATCAGGCCGGATCGCTTCAGGCAGGCAAAGACCCGGCTGACGGTTTCGACCGTCAGGCCCAGATGGTCGGCGATGTCGGCGCGTTTCATCTGCAGGTCTACCCGGTCCTGCCGGCCCTGGCGCTCCGCCATGGCGAGCAGGAAGCTGGCGATGCGCTCGCGCGCGGTCTTGCGACCCAGCAGCAGGATCCGCTCCCGCGAATGCGAGAGCTCCCGCGACAGCGCGCGCAAGACCTTGCGCGCCAGAGCCGGATCGCTGTCGACACGACCGCCCAGGCGCTGCAGCGAATGGCCGGACACGACGCTGTCGGTCACTGCCTCGGCGTCATAGGCATGGTACGCCTCGCTGGACAGGGCGAAGACCTCGCCAGGGCCGTAGAAGTCCATCACCTGACGGCGCCCGTCCGAAAGCAGCCGTACGGTTCGGATCAGTCCGCGCAGGACCTGGTAGTAGCGCTCGGCGCGGTCGCCCTCGACAAAGAGCTGCTGGTTTTCCCGCAGGGCCAGCGTGGGCGCCGGCGCGCCGGACAGCAGGTCGCTGCCTGCTCCGCGCGGATCGTCGCCTGGCTGCGCACGGGCAGCGCGATGCGAGGTCTGGTTGAAGGGCGAGGCTTCGAAGGCCGACTGTGTGGCGAGCATGGGCGGGTGCTCCCTGTTGCGGTCTCAAGACGCTAAGGCCCAGCGGCGGCAGGATAAATTCGGTCATGTACCTACGTAGAAGCCCTTACCCGCAACGCCCGATGAAACATCCGGATCACTATCAATTGAATTTGGAACGAATGTTGCAGACCACGGCCCGGGCGGCTAGCCTTTGGACATGATTCCCCAGGCGGTCTTTCGCCAGATCACCGAGAGCTTTCCGGCCCTGCCGAACCGAATGCAGCGGGTCGGGCGCTATGTCCTGGACCATCCGGCCGACGTGGCGCTGCTGACCATGCGCGAGCAGGCACGCCGCGCCGGGGTGCCGCCGGCCGCCATGACGCGCTTCGCCCAGCGCCTGGGCTTCGCCGGCTACGACGCGCTGCGCGACCTCTTCGCCGCGTCGATGCGCGGGCGGGTCAGCGATTTCGGCGTACGGGCAGGCCAGCTCGCCGCCCGGCGGGCCGAGCTCGGCGAGGCGACGCTGGCACAATCGCTGACCAGGGCACTGGTCGAGCGCGTGGCGCTGCTGGCCGAGCCCGAGCGGCTGGCCGCGCTGGTCGAGGCCGCCGGCCAGCTGGCGCGGGCGCGGCACGTGTTCTGCGTCGGCCACCGCTCCTGCTACGCACCCGCCTTTCACTTCGCCTATCTCGCCGGGCTGCACGGCAGTCCGACGCGCCTGCTCGACGCCCCCGGCGGCGTCGGTTTCGACGGCCTGAACGCCGCCGAGGCGGGCGATCTGCTGCTTGCCTTTTCATTCACGCCCTATACCCGCGTGACGGTGGAGGCGGCGGAGAGTGCCCGCCTGCTCGGACTGGGCGTCATTGCGGTGACCGACAGCGCGCTCTCGCCCCTGGCACGGCAGGCGAGCCGCACGATCATCGTGCCCGCCGATCTGACCGGCGCGACCCAGGTTGCCTCGCCCGCCTTCGCCGCCGCCGAACTGCTGGCCGCGCTGGTGGTGGCGCGCAGCGGGCCAGAGGGCCAGGCCGTGCTGGAGCGCAACGAGGCCGAGTTCGACCGGCGCGGGGTCTATTGGAACGAGGCAAGCCGGAGGGCGATATGAAGTCGAGCCGCATCCTGCACCGGAGCATCAGCGCCACCCTGCCGGTCGCGGTCAGCGGCCGCGGCGTCACGATCATGGATGCCGAGGGGCGCAGCTACATCGACGCCTCCGGCGGCGCCGCGGTCTCCTGCCTGGGGCATGGCCACCCCGACGTCCTGGCGGCGATGCGCGACCAGATGGAGCGGCTGGAGTACGCCCACACCACCTTCTTCACCACCGAAGCCGCGGAGTTGCTCGCCGACGACCTGGTCGAACATGCACCGTCCGGCATAAGCCATGTCTACCTGGTCTCCGGCGGGTCGGAAGCGGTCGAGGCCGCGCTGAAGCTGGCGCGGCAGTACTTCCTGGAGAAGGGCGAGGCGCGGCGCACGCGCTTCATCGCCCGGCGGCAGAGCTATCACGGCAACACCCTGGGCGCCCTGGCGGTCGGCGGCAACGCGCTGCGCCGTGCGCCCTTCCAGCCGCTGCTGTTCGAGGCGCATCACATCGACCCCTGCTACGCCTACCGCCATCAGCGGGAGGGCGAGAGCCCCGAGGCCTATGGCAAGCGCGCCGCCGACCAGCTCGAAGCCAAGCTGCAGGAGCTGGGCCCGGAGACGGTGATCGCCTTCGTCGCCGAGACCGTGGTCGGCGCCACCGCCGGGGCGATTGCGCCCGCGCCCGGCTACCTGAAGCGCATCCGCGAGATCTGCGACCGCCATGGCGTGCTGCTGATCCTGGACGAGGTGATGAGTGGCATGGGCCGCACCGGCACGCTGCATGCCTGCGAGCAGGAGGGCGTGGCGCCTGACCTGATGACGGTGGCCAAGGGCCTGGGCGCCGGCTACCAACCGATCGGCGCCGTGCTGATCGCCGGCAAGGTGCATGAGGCGCTGGCCTCGCGTGGCCGCTCGTTCCAGCACGGCCACACCTACATCTGCCATCCCGTGCCCTGTGCCGCGGCGCTGGCCGTGCAGCGGGTCATCCGCCGCGACGGCCTGCTGGACAACGTGCGGGCCATGGGCCAGCGGCTGGAAGCCGCGTTGGACCAGCGCCTGGGCCAGCATCCCAACGTCGGTGACATCCGCGGCCGCGGCCTGTTCCGCGCCGTGGAACTGGTGGAGGATCGCGGCAGCAAGGCGCCCTTCGCCCCGGGCCTCGACCTCGCCGGCCAGGTCAAGGACGCGGCCATGGCGCGCGGGCTCTGCGTCTATCCCGGGCGCGGCACCGCCGACGGCCAGCGCGGCGACCACATCCTTTTGGCGCCGCCGTTCATCGTCGATGCCGGTACCATCGACGCCATCGTCGAGCGCCTGGGCGATGCCATCGACGCCGCTCTCGCGGCGCGCCAGACATAGGAATCAAGCGGCGACGACGGGGCGCCTGCCCCGTCGCCGTCATTGTGGCGACCGGACCCTCCGGCCATTTCTGGGAGAAGAAGAAGGAGATCGAGACATGAAGGCCAATCTCTTCCGCGCAGCCCTCGTCGCGGTCGTCGGCGCCAGCGTGGCGCTGGGCGGCACGGCGCTGGCCCTGAAGCCGGCCGCGGCGGCCGAGCAGCGCTTCATCACCATCGGCACCGGTGGCGTCACCGGCGTCTACTACGCCGTCGGCGGCGCGGTCTGCCGCCTGATGAACCAGACCCGCAAGGAGACCGGCATCCGCTGCTCGGTGGAATCGACCGGCGGCTCGGTCTTCAACGTCAACGCCATCCAGTCCGGCGACCTCGACTTCGGCATGTCGCAGTCCGACGTGCAGTTCAACGCCTACGAAGGCAAGAAGCAGTTCGACGGCAAGGCCTATGGCGAGCTGCGCGCCGTGTTCTCGGTGCATCCCGAGCCCTTCACCGTGCTGGCCCGCGCCGATGCCGGCGTGACCAAGTTCGAGGACTTCAAGGGCAAGCGCTTCAACGTCGGCAATCCTGGCTCGGGCACGCGCGCCTCGATGGAGGAACTGCTGGGGGCGATGGGCTGGACGCTCGGCGACTTCTCGCTGGCCTCCGAGCTGAAGGCCGACGAGCAGGGCGCCGCGCTCTGCGACAACAAGATCGACGGCTTCTTCTACGGCGTCGGCCACCCCTCGGCGGCGATCCAGGACCCGACCACGGCCTGCGGCGCCAAGCTGATCCCGCTGGAAGGCGCGGCGGTGGACTCGCTGGTGAAGCAGTTCCCCTACTACTCCTACGCCACGATCCCCGGCGGCATGTACGCCAACAACCCGAACGACACCAAGACCTATGGCGTGCGCGCCACGCTGGTCACCTCGGCCGGCCAGCCGGACGACGTGGTCTACAACCTGGTGAAGTCGGTGTTCGAGAACTTCGAGGACTTCAAGAAGCTGCACCCGGCCTTCGCCAACCTTGACCCGAAGGACATGATCTCGGCCGGCCTCTCGGCCCCGCTGCATCCCGGCGCGGTCAAGTACTACAAGGAAAAGGGCTGGATGAACTGATACGCGGAGGGGCCGCCGGCTTCGGCCGGCGGCCCGCCGTCCGACCAGGGAGACAGGGGGCGAGGCATGGCCGAAACCAGTGACACCGGCAACGCGGCGGCGCCCGATGTCGCCCGCTTCCTCGAGGTCGAGACCGGTGCCCGCCATCCCCAGGGCTTCCCGCGCCATCTGCTGTTCTGGGTGCCCGTGGTCTGGTCGCTGTTCCAGCTCTGGATCGCTTCGCCGCTGCCCTTCTGGTTCGGCTTCTTCATCCTGAACGACACCGAGACGCGGGCCATCCACCTGGCCTTCGCCGTCTTCCTGGTGTTCCTCAGCTTCCCGCTGTGGCGCCGCGCGCCACGCAGCTATATCCCGATCTACGACTGGGTGCTGGCGGTGGGCGCCGCCTTCTGCGCCGCCTACCTCTTTCTCTTCTACACCGCGCTGTCCAACCGGCCCGGCCTGCCCACGACGCTGGACCTCGTGGTCGGCATCGCCGGCGTGCTGCTGCTGCTGGATGCGGCGCGGCGCGCGCTCGGCCTCGCCATCGTCACCATCTCGGTGATCGCGCTGGCCTATGTCTTCCTCGGCCCCTACCTGCCGGAGCTGATCTCGCACAAGGGCGCCTCGCTGCCGCGCGCCGTGTCGCACTTCTGGCTGACCACCGAGGGCGTGTTCGGCGTTGCGCTCGGCGTCTCCACCAACTTTGTCTTCCTCTTCGTGCTGTTCGGCGCCCTGCTGGAGCGCGCCGGCGCCGGCAACTACTTCATCAAGATCTCCTTCGCCCTGCTGGGGCACCTGCGCGGCGGCCCGGCCAAGGCGGCGGTGGTCTCCTCCGGCCTCACCGGCGTGATCTCCGGCTCCTCCATCGCCAACGTCGTCACCACCGGCACCTTCACCATCCCGCTGATGAAGCGTGTCGGTTACGCGCCCGAGAAGGCCGGCGCCTTCGAGGTCGCGGCCTCGGTCAACGGCCAGATCATGCCGCCGGTCATGGGCGCAGCCGCCTTCCTGATCGCCGAGTACGTCGGCATCCCCTATGTCGAGGTGGTGCGCCATGCCTTCGTGCCGGCCATCGTCACCTACATCGCGCTCTTCTACCTGGTCCACATCGAGGCGCTGAAGGCCGACATCCGCGGCCTGCCGCGCCGCCAGGTGCGGCCCTGGCAGCAGCGCCTCTTCCGCACCCTGGCCACGGTCTCGGGCTTCGTCATCATCGCCGGGCTGGTCTACTACGGCGTCGGCTGGACCAAGGAAGCCTTCGGCGACAGCGCCACCACGATCATCGGCGTGGCGCTGCTGGCGGCCTACATCCTGCTGATCTGGTGGCGCTCTCGCTTCCCCGACCTGGAGCAGGACGACCCCAACGCGCCGATCCTGGAGCTGCCCGACGCCGCCGCCACGGCGCAGACCGGCTTTCACTTCCTGCTGCCCATCGTCGTGCTGGTCTGGTGCCTGATGGTGGAACGCCTCTCGCCCGGCCTCTCGGCCTTCTATGCCACGCTGGTGCTGATCGTCATCGTGCTGACGCAGGACGCGCTGACCGCGCTGTTCCGCGGCCAGCGCCGCCTGGGCGCGGCCTTCGCCAAGGGCTTCGGCGACTTCCTGGCCGGCTTGCGCGACGGCGGCGTCAACATGATCGGCGTCGCCATCGCCACGGCGGCGGCCGGCATCATCGTCGGCACGGTCTCGCTGACCGGCATCGGCCTGGTGATGACCGAGCTGGTGGAGCTGATCAGCGGCGGCAGCCTGATGATCATGCTGCTGCTGACCGCGGTGATCTGCCTGATCCTCGGCATGGGCCTGCCGACCACGGCGAACTACATCGTCGTCGCGACCCTGATGGCGCCGGTGATCGTCGAGCTGGGGGCGAAGAGCGACCTCGCCGTTCCCCTGGTGGCGGCGCACCTCTTCGTCTTCTACTTCGGCCTGATGGCCGACGTGACGCCGCCGGTGGGCCTGGCCTCCTTCGCCGCGGCGGCGATCTCCGGCGCCTCCTCGCTGTCGACCGGCGTGCAGGCCTTCCGCTACGAGATCCGCACCGCGCTGCTGCCCTTCATCTTCGTGTTCAACAACGAACTGCTGCTGATCGGCGTCGACTCGCTGCTGCACGCCGCCGTCATCATCGCCGGCTCGGTCGTCGCCATGCTGCTCTTCGTCGCCGCGACACAGGGCTGGTTCCTGGTGCGCAGCAGGTGGTGGGAGACGGTCCTGCTGCTCGCTGCCTGCTTCATCCTGTTCCGCCCCGGTTTCCTGATGGACCGCATCGCGCCGCCCTATGCCCTGCTGCCGGGCAGCGCCTTCCTGGAGCAGGTGGAGGCGACGCCGCCCGGCGGCACGATCCGCTTCCGCGTGGTGGGCGAGGACCTGCGCGGCCAGCCGGTCGACAAGACCGTGGCGCTCCGCCTCGACGCCAGCGGCACGCCGGCGGAGCGCCTGGCCGACGCCGGCCTCTTCCTGCGCGACGAGGAAGGGCGGCTCTACGTCGACGATGTGCGCTTCCGCACCGAGGCCGCCAAGGTCGGCCTCGACCTGGACTACGAGATCGTCGAGGTGCGCCAACCGCAGGAGCGCCCGCCGAAGGAACTCTTCTTCCTGCTCGGCCTCGCCCTGGCGGGCCTGGTCTGGTGGAACCAGCGGCGACGGCGCGCCGCCGCGGCGGTGCCGGCGGCCGGCTAGTTCTCGCC
>JAKOWB010000443.1 GCA_029781795.1 Pseudomonadota bacterium
GTGTCGAACTCCAGCCCCTTGGCGGCGTGCAGCGTCATGATGGTGACCTGCTCCTGGCTGGCGTCGGCGGCGCGCTCCATCACCAGCGAGACGTGCTCCAGGAAGCCGGCCAGGCTGTCGAACTCGGCCAGCGCCGCCACCAGCTCCTTCAGGTTCTCCAGCCGGCCCGGCGCCTCGGCCGACTTGTCGGCCTGCAGCATGGCGGTATAGCCGCTCTCGTCCAGCAGCCGCTCGGCCATGTGGACGTGGGTCTCGGCCTCGGCCTCCTTGCGCCAGCGCGTCAGCAGGCCGGTGAAGTCGGCCAGCGCGCGGCGCGCCTGGGGCCGCAGCTCGTCGGTCTCGCCGATCAGCCGCGCGGCGGCGAAGAGCGAGAGCTGCCGCTCGCGCGCCAGCCTGTAGAGCGCCGCCACCGTCGCCTCGCCGAGGCCGCGCTTGGGCTTGTTCAGGATGCGCTCGAAGGCCAGGTCGTCGTCCGGCGAGTGCAGCAGGCGCAGATAGGCCATGGCATCGCGGATCTCCTGCCGCTCGTAGAAGCGCAGGCCGCCGACCACCCGGTAGGGCAGGCCGAGGGTGATGAAGCGCTCCTCGAACTCGCGGCTCTGCGCGCCGATGCGGGTCAGGATGGCGATGTCGCTGAGGCTGGCGCCGTGGCGCTGCAGGTCCTCGATCTCCTCGCCGACGAAGCGCGCCTCGGCCTCGCCGTCCCACAGGCCGCGCACGCGCAGCTTCTCGCCGGCCGCGTCCTCGGTCCAGAGCGTCTTGCCCAGGCGCTGCTCGTTCTTCGCGATCAGCGCCGAGGCCGCCTGCAGGATGTACCCGGTGGAGCGGTAGTTGCGCTCCAGCCGGATCACCGTGGCGCCGGGGAAGTCCTCCTCGAAGCGCAGGATGTTGCCGACCTCGGCGCCGCGCCAGGCATAGATCGACTGGTCGTCGTCGCCGACGCAGCAGAGGTTGCGATGGCCCTGGGCCAGCAGGCGCAGCCAGAGGTACTGCGCGACATTGGTGTCCTGGTACTCGTCGACCAGCAGGTACTTGAAGCGCTGCTGGTACTTCGCCAGCACGTCCGGCTGGGTGCGGAAGAGCTCCAGGCAATGCAGCAGAAGGTCGCCGAAGTCGCAGGCGTTCAGCGCCGCGAGGCGCGCCTGGTAGGCGCGGTAGAGCTCGACCAGCCGCCCGCCGGCGAGGTCTCCGGCCTCGCCCTTGGTCACCTTGTCCGGCGTCAGGCCGCGGTCCTTCCAGCGCTCGATCACCGAGAGCAGCAGGCGCGCCGGCCAGGCCTTGTCGTCGATGCCCTCGGCCTCCAGCAGCTGCTTCAGCAGGCGGAGCTGGTCGTCGCTGTCCAGGATGGTGAAGCTGGGCTTCAGGCCGACCTTCTCGGCGTCGGCGCGCAGCATGCGGGCGGCCAGCGCGTGGAAGGTGCCGAGCCACCAGCCCTCGACCGGGCGGCCCAGGATGGCGCTGATGCGCGCCTTCATCTCGCTGGCCGCCTTGTTGGTGAAGGTGACGGCCAGCAGCTCGCCCGGCCGCGCCTTGCCGGTCACCAGGATGTGGGCGAGGCGCGTGGTCAGCACCCGGGTCTTGCCGGTGCCGGCGCCGGCCAGCACCAGCACCGGCCCCTCGGTCGCCAGCACGGCGGCGCGCTGCGCCTCGTTGAGCCCGGCGAGGTAGGGGGGATCGGCGGTCTGGAACAGGCCCTGGGACATGCCCTGCTTATATAGCGCCCGGGTCGCGAGTCGAGGGGCGGCGAGTCGAGCGCATCAGGCCCGGCGGCGGCGGCTCTGCAGCTCGCGCCACCAGATGAAGAGGCCGCTGGCGATGATGATGGCGCTGCCCAGCGCCACGTTCCAGGCCGGCACGTCGCCCCAGACGGCGAAGCCCATGGCCGTGGCGAAGACCAGCGAGAGGTAGCGGAAGGGCATCAGGAAGGAGACCTCGGCGCAGCGGTAGGCCTCGATCTGCAGCCAGTGGGCGCCGGCCTGCAGCGCCGCGCAGCCCAGGATCAGCAGCAGCGAATCGCTCGGCGTGTCGCTGACCCAGGGCTCGGCGGTGAGGCCCACCGCGCCCGACAGGGTCAACGCCAGCACGGTATAGACCATGATCCCCATGGTGTGGTCGGTGGCCGAGAGGCGGCGCGAGGAGACGTCGCGCAGCGAGGAGCAGACCGCGCTGCCCAGCGGCAGCAGCGCCGCCACCCAGGCATAGCCCTGGCCGGTCGGCAGCATGGCCACGGCGACGCCGGCAAAGCCGACGAAGACGGCGAGCCAGCGGCGCCAGCCCACGGTCTCGCCGAGGAAGGTGACGGCCAGCAAGGTGGTGATGATGGGCGAGGCGAAGGCGATGGCGTAGGTGTCGGCCATCGGCATGTGGCGCAGGGCGAAGAGGAAGAGGTAGCTGGAGGCCGTCATGGCCGAGCAGCGCAGCAGCAGGGCCTTGCGGTTGCGGATGCGCAGCACGTGGAGCTGCCCGCGCGCCGCCAGCCAGAGCAGCAGGACCACCAGGATCGCCGCGCCCCGGGTCAGCATGAACTGCGAGACCGAGATGTCGACCATCACCCACTTGGCGACGGCGTCGTTGCAGGTCAGCAGCAGCGACGAGCCGAGCATGGCGAGGATGCCGACGCCGGCCGCCGCGCGGTGCCCGGCCGCCAGCTTGGGAACGGCGCTCACCGCCGCTCCCGCCGGCGCCGCTCCCGCGCCAGGATGAAGAGGCCGCTCATGCAGATGATCACCGCGCCCAGCGCCACGTTCCAGGTCGGCACGTCGCCCCAGACCAGGAAGCCGGCCAGCGCGGCGAAGAGCAGCGAGACATAGCGGAAGGGCATGACCAGCGAGAGCTCGGCCAGGCGGTAGGCCTCGACGATCAGGTACTGCGCGCTGGCGATGGTGAGCGCCGCTGCCGCCATGAACAGCAGCTCGCGCGTCGCCGGCACCTGCCACGCCGGCTCGAAGGGCAGGGCGAGAAAGCCGGAGAGCGCGACAGCCAGCGTGTTCCAGAAGAGGATGGCGACCGAGGCGTTGGCGACCGAAAGGCGGCGCGAGACGATGTCGCGCACCGAGACGAAGACGGCGACGCCCAGCGGCAGCAGCGCCGCCACGAGGCTGTAGCCCTGGCCGGTCGGCCAGAGCAGCACGATGACGCCGAGGAAGCCGACGGTGACCGCGGACCAGCGCCGCCAGCCGACGGTCTCGCGCAGCAGGATCGCGGCGGCGGCGGTGGTGAAGAGCGGCGCGGCGAAGGAGATGGCGGTGGCATCGCCCAGCGGCATCAGGGTCAGCGCGTTGAGGAAGAGGTGGGTCGAGGCGACCATGCAGAAGGCATAGAGCGCCATGCCCGGCCAGGAGCCGAGGCGCAGCAGGGAGAGCTGCCGCGTCGCCGCCAGGTAGCCCAGGATCAGCAGCACGGCGAGGCCGCCGCGCGTCACCATGAACTGGCCGAGCGGCACCACCGCCACGGTCAGCTTGGCGAAGGTGTCGTTGACCGCCAGCAGCAGCCCGTTGCCCAGCGCGCAGGCGACGCCGAGGCCGGCCTTGGACTGCAGCCCGCGCGCCGCGGCGGCGCGGCCGGCGGGCTTGGCCAGGGGTCGGCTGGCGGGAAGCGGGCTCATGGCCGGCGAGGGTGGCGAGGCCGCCGCGCCGCTACAAGCGGCGGCGGCGCATGGCTGCCCCCCTCCGCGGTCAGCGGCGGCGGGCGGCCCTGCGCCGCGTCGTCATGGCCGGGGCGACGGCGACCGTCGGTCCCGCCTCACTCCGCCGCCGCCTGTGCCGGTACGCCGCGGAAAGCAGCGAGCAGCCGCGCCTCGGCGGCCTTGGCCTTCCTGACGCTGGCCTCCTTCACGTGGCCGAAGCCGCGGATCTGCTCCGGGATCTCCAGCAGGGCGACGGCCTCGGCATGGTTCGCCGGGGTCAGGCTCGCCAGGATCTCGGCGATCAGCGCCTCGTAGTCCTTGAGCAGCTGGCGCTCCATCTTCCGCTCGGCGGTCTTGCCGGCGAGGTCGAGCCAGGTGCCGCGCAGACGCTTCATCCGCGCCAGCAGCTTGAAGGCGGTGAAGACCCAGGGGCCGAACTCGCGCTTCAGCAGGTGGCCGGTACGCGGGTCGCGGCGGGCGAAGAGCGGCGGCGCCAGGTGGAACTTCAGCCTGACGTCGCCCTCGAACTGCTGCGCCAGCTTCCGCTTGAACTCGCCGGTGGTGTAGAGCCGCGCGACCTCGTACTCGTCCTTGATCGCCATGAGCTTGAAGAGGTAGCGCGCCGCCGCCTCGCCGAGGCGCGTCTGCCCCGGCACCCTGGCCGCTTCCGCCGCCGCCACCTGCTCGACCAGCGCGCGGTAGCGCGCGGCATAGGCGGCGTCCTGGTAGTCGGTGAGGAAGGCGACGCGCCTTGCCACCAGCTCCCCGAAGGACTGCGCCGTCGCCGGCGCCGGCGCGGCCGTCGCCGGCTTCAGCAGGCGCTCGACGGCGGCCAGGTCGTGCGCGGCGCGGCGGCCCCAGACGAAGGCCTGGCGGTTGAACTTGACCGCCACGCCGTTCAGCTCGATCGCCTTGTCGATCGCCTGGGCGGAGACCGGCACCAGGCCCTTCTGCCAGGCGAAGCCCAGCATGAAGAGGTTGGTCGCGATGGAATCGCCCATCAGGCCGGTGGCCAGGCGGTGCGCGTCGACGAAGAGCGCGCGGTCCCGGCCGGTGGCCTTGGCGATCAGCTCCTCGAGCTTGCCGCCGGGGATGCGGAAGTCGGGATCGCGGGCGAAGTCGCCGGTGATCTGCTCGTAGCTGTCGACCACCGCCCAGGAGTTGCCCTCGGCCAGCTTGGCGCGGCCGTCGAACGAGGCGGCGACCACCAGGTCGCAGCCCAGCAGCAGGTCGGCGTTGCCGGTGGAGATGCGCACGGCGTGCAGATCCTCGGGGCGCGGCGCGATGCGGATGTGGCTCATCACCGCGCCGCCCTTCTGCGCCAGGCCGGTCTGGTCGAGGATCGAGCAGCCCTTGCCCTCCAGGTGCGCCGCCATGCCGAGCAGCGCGCCGATGGTCACGACGCCGGTGCCGCCGACGCCGGCGACCAGGATGTCGTAGGGCTCGGTGATCGTGGGGATGGCCGGCTCGGGCAGCACCTCCCAGGCGCTGACGCTGACCGTCTCGCTCTTCTGCTTCCGCAGGGCACCGCCATGCACCGTGACGAAGGAGGGGCAGAAGCCGTTGACGCAGGAATAGTCCTTGTTGCAGGCGGACTGGTCGATGGCGCGCTTGCGGCCGAACTCGGTCTCCAGCGGCACCACCGAGACGCAGTTGGACTTCACCGAGCAGTCGCCGCAGCCTTCGCAGACCGCGTCGTTGATGAAGGCGCGCTTGGCCGGGTCGGGGAAGGTGCCGCGCTTGCGGCGGCGGCGCTTCTCGGCGGCGCAGGTCTGGTCGTAGATCAGCGCGCTGCAGCCCGGCATCTCGCGCAGCTCGCGCTGCACCTCGTCCAGCTTCGAGCGGTGCTCGACGCGCACGCCCTCGGCCCAGGGATAGCCGATGGGGTACTTGTCGGGATCGTCGGTCACCACGATGATCGGCTTCACGCCCTCGGCGGCGATCTGCCGGCTGATCATCGCCGGGTCCTGCGGGCCGTCGACCGGCTGGCCGCCGGTCATGGCGACGGCGTCGTTGTAGAGGATCTTGTAGGTGATGTTCACCTTGGCGGCGACGGCCTGGCGGATCGCCAGCAGGCCGGAGTGGTAGTAGGTGCCGTCGCCCAGGTTCTGGAATACATGGTTGGTCTTGCTGAAGGGCGCCTGGCCGACCCAGCTCGCGCCCTCGCCGCCCATCTGCGTGTAGGTCGCGGTCTCGCGGTCCATCCACTGCGCCATGTAGTGGCAGCCGATACCGGCCAGGGCGCGGCTGCCCTCCGGCACCTTGGTCGAGGTGTTGTGCGGGCAGCCGGAGCAGAAGGTCGGGATGCGCTTCACCGGCGTCGCCTCGCCGGCCAGGGCACGGTCCTTGTGGTCCAGCCAGGCCAGGCGCTGCTCGATGCGCGGGCTGCTGAAGAAGCGGTTGAGGCGCCCGGCGATGGCGCGGGCGATCTGCATGGGCGAAAGCTCGCCCATCGAGGGCAGGATCCAGGTGCCCTTGTCGTCGAACTTGCCGTTGACCTGGGGGCGCACGTCGGCGCGCCAGCCGTAGAGCAGTTCCTTCAGCTGGTGCTCGATGACCGGACGCTTCTCCTCGACGACCAGGATCTCCTCCAGGCCCTCGGCGAAGCGGCGGATGCCTTCGGGCTCCAGCGGCCAGGGCATGCCGACCTTGTAGAGCGAAAGTCCGATCTCGGCCGCCATGGCCTCGTCGATGCCGAGTTCGTCCAGCGCCTGGCGCACGTCGAGATAGGACTTGCCGGTGGTGACGATGCCGAAGCGGCGGCGCGGGCTGTCCAGCACCACGCGGTTCACGCCGTTGGCGCGGGCGAAGGCGAGGGCGGCGGGAATCTTCCAGCGGTGGTGCCGTTCCTCCTGCTCGACCATGTCGAGCGCGCCGTTCCAGCGGATGTTGAGGCCGCCGGGCGGCCGCTCGAAGTCTGTCGGCTGGCGGATCTCGATGCGGTGCGGGTCGACATAGACCGAGGCGGTGGACTCCACCGTGTCGGTGACGCACTTGAAGCCGACCCAGCAGCCGGAATAGCGCGACAGCGCCCAGCCGATCAGGCCGTAGTCGAGGAACTCCTGCACCCCGGACGGCGAGAGCACCGGGATCATGGCGTCCATGAAGGCGTATTCGCACTGGTGCGCGCTGGTCGAGGACTTGGCGGCGTGGTCGTCGCCGGCCAGCGCCAGCACGCCGCCGTGCGGCGCGGTGCCGGCCATGTTGGCATGGCGGAAGACGTCGCCGGTGCGGTCGACACCCGGCCCCTTGCCGTACCACATGCCATAGACGCCGTCGTAGCGGTTGTCGCCGAACAGGGCCGACTGCTGCGAGCCCCAGAGCGCGGTGGCCGCCAGGTCCTCGTTGACGCCGGGCTGGAAGTGCACGTGGTTCTGCTTCAAGAGCTTGCGCGCCGACCAGAGCTGCTGGTCGAACATGCCGAGCGGCGAGCCGCGGTAGCCGGAGATGAAGCAGGCGGTGTCGAGGCCGGCCTTCTCGTCGCGCCGGCGCTGCATCATCGGCAGGCGCACCAGCGCCTGGGTGCCGGTCAGGAAGACGCGCCCCGATTCCAGCGTGTACTTGTCGTCCAGCGTGACATGGGCGGTCACGAGCGGCGTGTCGGGCATGGGGCGGTTCCTGGTCTCTCCGGCGGACGCGCTACTCTAGGACGCGCGGCCCTCGTCGTTCTGGCAAAAAAGGGTAATGAGGGCTGACCTAATTGTCCACCGCGGAGCCTGAAAAGCCTTGTTCCGCCAATGCATGCCGCGGGCACCTCGGCCTCGCCGCGATCGGCTTCAGTCTCTCGGTTTGCGAGACAGGTAATGCACCGCCACCGCCCGGCGCACCGGCGCCGCGTCACTCAGTCTCGTCGGCCCCCCGGCAAGCCGCCCCGGTTCCGCGCCCGGACCTTGGTCAAGCGGGCGGAACCAGTTGGGGCGGATGGCCGGGATTTCCTCGGCGGCGGAGTCGCCCCTGCCTCAGTGCAGTGCGGCGATCTCGTCCTTGATGCGCAATTTCTCTTTCTTCATCGCGTGCAGCGCGATGTCGTCCGGATGGGGTCTGGCTTCTTCTTCCTGAATCTTCAACTCCAAGGCCTCATGCTTGGCCTTCAACGACTGTACACGCTCCTCCATCGACATCGGGGACCCTCCCTTCGGTTGGACCCTTATGTTCTCGACATGGGAATGCTAAACCTCGCCCGCAACGTCTGCCAAGCAGGTGATGACCCGGCAGCGCGGAAGATCCTTCCGACCGGGACCGTGGAGGGGGCATGGCGCCGCAGCGCCTGATCGTCGGACTGACCGGGGCCAGCGGCATCGCCTATGGCGTCAAGCTGCTGGAATTGTTGCGTAATCTGCCGATCGAGACACATCTGGTGATGAGCCGCTCGGCCGAGGTGACGCTGGCCTACGAGACCAGCCTCAAGGTCGCCGATGTCAAGGCCCTGGCGCACGTGGTGCACGGCAACGACGACATGGCCGCGCCGATCTCCTCGGGCTCCTTCCGCACTCTCGGCATGGTGGTCGCGCCCTGTTCGGTGAAGACCCTGGCCGAGATCGCCACCGGCGTCACAGGCAGCCTGCTGTCGCGCGCCGCCGACGTGGTGCTGAAGGAGCGCCGCCGCCTGGTGCTGATGCTGCGCGAGACGCCGCTGACCACCGGCCACATCCGCAACATGCTGGCGGTGAGCGAGATGGGCGGCATCGTCACCCCGCCGGTGCCGGCCTTCTACGCCGGCCCGGCCAGCATCGACGATCTGGTGACGCAGTCGGTCGGCCGCGTGCTCGACCTCTTCGGCCTGGAGGCGCCGGGCGTCGCGCGCTGGGGCGAGGCGGTGGGCAAGAAGCCGCGGAAGAAGAGCTAGGGCAGCAGGTACCAGACCGCCAGCAGCGGCGGCAGGTCGGGGAAGCTGGCGCCCAGCAGGGTCGCCAGTTCGGCGATCTCGCTCTCCGTCGCTTCGACCTTGCGGCTCAGCACATAGGCGCGGAGGTTGGCCCCGGCGAGGCGCGGTTCCGGGTCGCCCGCCGCCAGCGGCAGCGCCGCCAGCAGGCGGACCTGCTCCAGCCGCTCGGCCTCGATCTCCAGTTGCAGCACCTTGGCGCGCAGGTCCTGCGCGGCGTCGTCGGGCTCGGTCTTGAGGCGCCGGCGCACCGCGCGCAGCGGGTTCACCACCTCGCGCGACCAGCTCTCCACCGCCTCCTCGAGCTTCCTCAGCTTGGCCGCGTTCAGCGTCTGCCCGCAGACCCCGGCCCAGCAGCAGAAGAGCAGCAGGTTGACGTCCAGCCCGTGGCGGTCCTGCAGGCCGAGGCAGGCAGCCGCCACCCCTGGCTGGTCATAGACCGCCAGCGAGAAGGTCCAGAGGTCGCGCGCCGTCTTGGCCGGCACCGGGTCCCGTGTCAGGTCGTTTCTCCCAGGTGGATTCCCAGGCTGCGGGCCGTTGTGACGAGCGGTCCATCGGGGTCCACCCGCTTCGAGTGTGCCACGGCTTCGGCCAGCGGGACAGAGATCACGCCACGGCCGCTCCAGGCCACCATCCGGTCGAATCGGCCGGCCAGCGCCAGCTCGACGGCGTGCACGCCGAAGATCTGCGCCATCAGCCGGTCGCGGGCGCTGGGGGCCCCGCCGCGCTGCAGGTGGCCCAGCACCGTCACCCGGGTCTCCCAGCCGGTCAGCTCGGCCAGGCGCCGGGCGACGACGTGGCCGATGCCGCCATAGCCGGCGCCGGCATTGCCGCCGGTCACCGTCTGGCCGCTCTCGTCGGTCACCGCCTCGGCCACCACCACCAGGGCGAAGTCGCGGCCGTCCTGCATCAGGTGGGTCAGGTGGCGGGCCACTGCCTCCAGGCTGTGCGGAATCTCCGGAATCAGGATCACGTCGGCGCCGCCGGCGATCCCGGAGGTGATGGCGATGTGTCCGGCGTCGCGGCCCATGACCTCCAGCACCATGATGCGGCCGTGGCTGGCGGCGGTCGGCTGCAGGTGGTCGAGCGCCAGGGTCGCCATGTCGACGGCCGAGGGATAGCCGATGGCGACCTCGGTGTGCGGCAGGTCGTTATCGATGGTCTTGGGGATGCCGACCAGCGGGATGCCGCCCTGGTCCGCCAGGCGCCTGAGGATCGCCAGGCTGCCGTCGCCACCGATGCCGATCAGCGCGTCGCAGCCGAGCTGCCGCCAACCGGCGATGATCTCGGCCGAGCGGTCCGCCAGGCTGCCGTCCGGCATGGGATAGGCGAAGGGGTTGCCGCGGTTGGTGGTGCCGAGGATCGTGCCGCCCCGGCGCAGCAGGTTGCCGTCGCACAGCGCCGGGGACAGCGGCTCGGCCTCCACCGGGCGGGCCAGCAGGCCATGTGTGCCCTTGCGGATGCCGGTAACCTGGATGCCCTGGCGATGCGCCGCCAGCACGATGCCGCGCAGCGCGGCGTTGAGCCCGGCGCAGTCGCCGCCGCTGGTCAGCACGCCGAGGTGTCGGATCGTCATGGCCATCCCTCCTTGAGAGCGTGAACGCAGTCTTCCCCGTCGTGGCTCCCCTGGCCACCCCCCTCGCCCCCGGCGTCGCCGCGAAGCCTGTTGCCAGCGGGGGCGGGGGCGTCGTTAAGTGGCCGCCCTCGGCGAGGTTTCGCGTTCAACGGATGGCGATGGATCAGACACGGACTGATTTGACCCAGGAGCAGGCCCGGGCCCTGCTGGAGCAGCTTCGCTCGGAGCACCGTGACCTGGACGACGTGATCGCCCGCATCGCCGAGAGTCTGCCCTTCGACCAGCTCCAGGTGCAGCGGCTGAAGAAGCGCAAGCTCATGCTGAAGGACCAGATCGCCAAGCTGGAGGCCTTGCTGATCCCCGACATCATCGCCTGACGGGCCGGGCGGCCGGCGGGCAGGGCTGCGGCCTTGCCGCTTGTGTCGCGGCCCCGTGCGGTGCACAAGAGCGGCCCGGGCAGTAGGGCCCGGCCAGTGCGGGGGAGTCGCGTGACCGAAGTGAAGCCGCAGGTCGGCGTCATCATGGGCAGCCAGTCCGACTGGGAGACGATGCGCCATGCGGCCGACACGCTGCGCCGCCTGGGCGTCGCCTTCGAGGCGCGGATCGTCTCGGCCCATCGCACGCCGCGGCGCATGGTCGACTATGCCGAGTCGGCGCGCGCCCGCGGCCTCAAGGTCATCATCGCCGCCGCCGGCGGCGCTGCCCACCTGCCGGGCATGACCGCCTCGATGACGCCGCTGCCGGTCTTCGGCGTGCCGATCGAAAGCCAGACGCTGAAGGGCCAGGACAGCCTCTATTCCATCGTGCAGATGCCGGCCGGCATTCCGGTCGGCACCCTGGCCATCGGCCGCGCCGGGGCGATCAACGCCGCCCTGCTGGCCGCCGCCGTGCTGGCGCTGAACGATGCCGCCATCGCCCGCGCGCTGGACGAGTTCCGCAGCAAGCAGACCGCCAGCGTCGCCGAGGCGCCGGTCGATGCGCCGCCGTAGGGCCGGGGCATGAACGACAAGAGGAAGCTGCCGCCGCCGCTGCCGCCGGGCTCGGTCATCGGCATGCTGGGGGGCGGACAGCTCGGCCGCATGTCGGCGCTGGCCGCGGCGACCCTGGGCTACCGGGTGCATGTCTTCTGCCCCGAGAAGGACGCCCCGGCGGTGCAGGTCACCAACCGCCACACCCAGGCGGCCTATGACGACAAGGAAGCGCTGGCGGAATTCGCCGAGGCGGTCGACGTCGTCACCTTCGAGTTCGAGAACGTGCCGGCCGCCACCGCCAAGGTGCTGGCGGCGCACCGGCCGGTGCGCCCCGGCCCCGAGGTGCTGCACATCTGCCAGAACCGCCTGCGCGAGAAGGACTTCCTGCGCGGCATCGGCGTGCCGACGACGCGCTTCGCCGAGGTCTCGGGCCCCGATGCGCTGACCCGCGTGGTGCGCGACATCGGCCGGCCCTGCGTCCTGAAGACCGCCGAGATGGGCTACGATGGCAAGGGCCAGGTGATGATCCGCGCCCAGACCGACCTGGCCCAGGCCTGGAGCGAGATGGCCGGCGGCGCCGAGGAGGCGCAGGGCATCGTCGAGGCCTTCGTCGACTTCCGCCTGGAGATCTCGGTCATCGTGGCGCGCGGCCAGGACGGCGCCGTGCAGGCCTATGTCCCGGTGGAGAACCAGCACGTCAACCACATCCTCGACCAGACCATCGTGCCGGCGCGCATCAGCGAGAAGGCGGCGGTGAAGGCCGAGGCCATCGCCCGCCACACGGCGGAGGAGATCGGCCTGGTCGGCCTGCTGGCGATCGAGATGTTCGTCACCGCCGACGACGAGATCCTGGTGAACGAGCTGGCGCCCCGGCCGCACAATTCGGGACACTGGTCGCTCGACGCCTGCATCACCTCGCAGTTCGAGCAGCACATCCGCGCCGTCGCCGGCCTGCCGCTGGGCTCCACCGACCGGCTCTGCGACGCGGTGATGAAGAACCTGATCGGCGACGAGGTGGAGCGCTGGCGCGCCATCCTGGGCGACCCCGCCAGCAAGCTGCACCTCTACGGCAAGGCCGAGGCCCGCCCCGGCCGCAAGATGGGCCACTTCACCCGGCTGATCCAGAAGGGCTAGGCGGGGACTTCCGGCCGCCGCTTCTTCAGTCCTCCCTCTCCCTTGGGAGAGGGCCGGGGTGAGGGAGGTTGGTCGGTGGGTTCCGCCATCGAGCCGCACCCCAATCCCTCATCCGGCGGCTCGCGCGGCCACCTTCTCCCAAGGGAGAAGGTAGCTACCGGTAGCGCTTCCGGCCGCGGCCCAGGCGCTGCGCCATGTGGTCGGGGAAGTTGAGGAAGCTGCTGGCGATGCGCCCCAGCGTGCCGCCGACCTTGATCACGTTGTCGAGCTGCCGGCCGAGGAAGTTCCAGGTGCGGGCGTGGTCCTCGCTCTTGTCCTCCAGCCAGTAGAGCGTGGTGGCGGAGATCACGCCGGCCAGCAGCAGGCGCTTGGAGTACCAGTTGTGGTCGGTCGAGCGATCGCCGGCGGCGCTCCAGATCAGGTGCGCGGTGGCGTGCAGGGCCTTGAGGCCGGCCGGCGCGTTGGTCGGCAGGGCGAGCAGCGCCAGGCCGCGGCGCACGGCGTCGCGGTGCGGGGTCAGGAGTTCCAGCCGCGTCTTCACCGCCAGATGGATGCGGTCGCGCAGCTTGGTGACGGGGCTGTCGTGCTGGATCAGCGCCTGCTGCATCCGCCGGTCGGCCCAGGCGCTGAAGGCCAGCACCTGGCCCAATCCGCCACCCGGCAGCAGGTCGGCCGCCAGCACCGGGTCCATGCCGAGGTCGGCCGCCGCCTGCTGCAGCGTCCTGGCGCCCCAGCCGTCGAAGGCGACATGCGGCAGCAGCGCCTCGACCAGCCGGTCGCGCTCCGCCCGGTCCGCCGCCGAATCGGGATGCAGCAGCTCGGGCGTCTGCGGCAGTGCGGCTGCCTCGGTCATCAGTCCACCATCTCGGGCTGGCCCTGGTGGCGCATCTCGGAGGAGAAGACCAGGCTCTTCAGGTCGGTCATGCGCTGCGGGTAGAGCACGCCGTCCAGGTGGTCGCATTCGTGCTGCACCACGCGGGCGTGGAAGCCCTCGGCGATGCGCTCCTGCGGCTTGCCCTCCAGGTCGGTGAAGCGGTAGCGGATGCGGCGGTAGCGCGGCACCTGGCCGGCCAGCTCCGGCACCGAGAGGCAGGCCTCCCAGCCGGCCTCCTGCTCCGGGCCCAGGGGCTCGATCTCGGGATTGATCATCACCGTCAGCGGCACGCCGCCGTCCTCGCCCCTCGCGTCCTCGCCCGTCGCGTCCTCGCCATCTTCGCGCGCGGCGCGCTCGCCCTCGACGAAGAAGATGACGACACGCAGCGGGACATGGACCTGGGGGGCGGCCAGGCCGGTGCCGCCGGCATCCTCCATGGTGTCGACCATGTCGCGCACCAGGCGGCGGATCTCCGGGTGGGTGGGCTCTGGCACCGGGTCGGCCTTGCGGGCCAGGACGGGGTGGCCCATGCGGGCGATCTTGAGAATGGCCATGATCCCCCCAATATGGCGGCGGGGCCGGGGCGGCGCCAGTCCGGAACCCCTGCACCGCGGGGTGGCATTGGCCTCTTCACAAGCCCGGAGGCTTGTGTTAGACACCCAGCCTCACTGCGGCAGGGCTTTGCCGCAGTTCTGTTTTTCCACGACCAGATCGGTCTGACGCGCCCCTCTGCGGCGTGCCTGTCGAAACGGCGGCTGAAAGGAGCCGGTGGCAACGTGCAAGTAACGGTTCGCGACAACAACGTCGACCAGGCGCTGCGCGCCCTGAAGAAGAAGCTGCAGCGCGAGGGCGTCTTCCGCGAGATGAAGCTGCGCCGTCACTTCGAGAAGCCCAGCGAGAAGAAGAAGCGCGAGCGCGCCGAGGCGGTCCGCCGCCATCGCAAGCTGCTGCGCAAGCGGATGGAGCGCGAGGGCTTCTAGCCCTCTCTTCCGTTCCTTGAATGGCGAAAAGGCCGCGGCCCGGCAGGGTCGGCGGCCTTTTGGCGTTTGGGGCGGTACTTGCCGCGCCAACACCGATAGCCCTCTCCCCGGACACGGGGAGAGGGTTGGGTGAGGGGCCGGCAAACTGAAGCGCGGACGTCCCGGACGGAGCCTGGCCTATCCAACTCCTCACCCAACCCTCTCCTCATGCCTGAGGAGAAGGCTTTGCTCCGAGTGTCTACGCCCTCAGACTCCCCACCTTCGCCAGGCTCTTCGGCTGCGCCAGGCCCCAGGTCTGGCAGAGCGCGCCGACCGTGCGCTCGACCTCGGCGCGGCCCAGCTTGTCCATCAGCTGGCAGGGCGGGGTGAAGCGCAGGGCCTGGGCGGCGCCGGTGTCGATGTCGGCGGCGCTGGCCACGCCCTCGTCCAGCTCCTGCAGGATCGGCAGGAAGGTGGCGGCGCGCAGGCGGTCGGCGACGACGCCGTCGTTGCCCGCGACTCCGGCCGCGTCCTCGGCGATGGCGAAGGGCTTGTCGGCCTCGCCGTGCTCCACCAGCAGCGGCGCCGCGGGGGCGTAGAAGGCGCCGAGCGGCGCCAGGTTGCGCACCGCGTGCAGGTTGATGCGCGGCTTGATGATGTTCTGCACGAAGAAGGGCCCGGCGGCGACGCCCAGGGCCTCCCTTGCCACGCGGTCGACCTGCGCCGTGGTGGCCAGCCCCTCGCTCACCAGGCGCGAGGCCTCGTTGGTATAGGGGCAGAAGAAGCGGTTCACCGCGAAGCCGTAGGAGTCGCGGCAGGCCAGCGGCAGCTTGCCGGTCGCCTTGACGAAGGCGAGGGCCGCGTCATAGGCGGCGGGATCGGTCTCGGCGCCCTTCACCACCTCGACCAGCGGGTTGATCTGCGCCGGGCTGAAATAGTGCAGGCCGAGGAAGCGGGCCGGGTTGCTGACGTGCGCCGCGAGGTCCGAGACGCGCAAGCACGATGTATTGGTAGCGACCAGCGCGTCGGGCGCGACGATGCCGGAAAGCTGGCGGAAGATCTTCGCCTTCAGGTCGAAGTCCTCGAACACCGCCTCGATCACCAGTTCGGCCTCGCCCAGCGCGTCGAGATCGCCGCTGCCGGTGATGCGGCCCAGCGCCGCCTCGGCCTCCGCCGCCTGCATGCGGCCCTTCTCCACCGCGCGGTCATAGAAGGTCCTGGCGCCGGCCAGGGCCTTGTCGACCTGCTGGGCGTTCACGTCGACCAGCGTCACCTCGATGCCGCCCGCCGCCGCCGTGGCGATGGCGATGCCCGACCCCATGGTGCCGGCGCCCAGAATCCCCAGCGTCTCGATGCTCATGTTCCAGCCCTTCGCTACTGCAAAACCGGGCAGGTCATAGGCAAGCGGCGGGGGCGAGGCAAGGCTTTTGGACGCTCGTCCAAGGGCGATCGTCAGCCGCGGCCGCGATAGGGCGCGACCCCGGGGTCGGGCAGCCAGAGGCCCTTGGGCGGCGGGCCGCTCTGCCAGAAGACGTCGATCGGGATGCCGCCGCGCGGATACCAGTAGCCGGCGATGCGCAGCCAGCGCGGTTTCGCCGCGGCGATGCATTTCTGCGCGATGGTCAGGGTCGTCGCCTCGTGGAAGGCGCCGTGGTTGCGGAAGCTGGTGAGGTAGAGCTTCAGCGACTTCGACTCCACCAGCCACTTCCCCGGCACGTAGTCGATGACCAGGTGGGCGAAGTCCGGCTGGCCGGTCACCGGGCAGAGCGCGGTGAACTCCGGGCAGGTGTAGCGAGCGAGGTAGGTCACCGCCGGATGGTCGTTCGGCACCACCTCCAGCAGGTGCGCCGCGGGCGAGGCCGGAATGGCCGTCGCCTTGCCGAGCTGCGTCAGGACCGGCTTCGCCTTGCGTGCCATCGGGGGCCTCCTTGCCGTGCCGCGTCCTCTAGGCCGGACATCAGGCGAAGGCAAGCCGGGCGCGCGGGGCAGCCCGCCGGACTCCGCAGGCGACAATTAATGACTAGTCGGTCATTATTTCTTTCATGGACTCTGCGCCCCCTACCGCTCCCCGCCGCCGCGGCCGCAAGGGCGATCCCGCCGGCCGGCGCCAGGCCATCCTGGCGGCGGCGCTGGAGCGCTTCCTGGCCGAGGGCTTCGCCGCCGCGACGCTGGAGGGCATTGCCCGCCAGGCCGGTGTCGCCAAGGGCACCATCTATCTCTACTTCGCCGACAAGCAGGCGCTGTTCCGCGCCCTGGTGCAGGACCGCATCAGCCCGGTGATCGGCCTGGCCGAGGCGGCGCTGCCAGCCTTCCCCGGGCCGACCCCGGTGCTGCTGCGTCACCTGGCGCGGACCTTCGTGCGCGAGGTGCTGCTGACCGAGCGCCGTCAGCTCCTGCGCCTGGTGGTCAGCGAGGCGCCGCGCTTCCCCTGGCTGGCCGAGATCTACTGGCAGGAGGTGGTGAGCCGCGGCCTCGGCCTGATCCGCGCCGTCGCCCAGCGCGGCCAGGCGCGCGGCGAGTTCGCCGACGACACGCTGGCGCGCTTCCCGCAACTGCTGCCGGCGCCGCTGCTGGTGGGCTTCCTCTGGACCACGCTGTTCGAGCGCTTCGAGGCGCTGGACCTCGAGGCCTTCGTCGAGCGCTACCTCGACATCCTGCTGCACGGCCTGGAAAGGGCACCGGCATGAGAGCGACCCGCCTTCTTCTCCTCGCCTGCCTGGCGCTCGCCGGCTGCGGCGAGGACGAGCTCCGCGGCTGGCAGGGCTATGTCGAAGCGGACCTGCGCTTCCTCGGCGCCGACCAGGCCGGCCGCGTCACCACGCTGGCCGTCGCCGAGGGCGACCAGGTGGCCGCCGGCGCCACGCTCTTCACGCTGGAGGACCAGAGCGAGCGGGCGGCGCGCGACCAGGCCGCCGGCGCGCTGCAGGAGGCGAAGGCGCGGCTCGCCCGGCTGCAGGCGGCGCAGCAGCGCCCGGCGGAGATCGCCGTGCTGCAGGCCGAGGAGCAGAGCGCCATCGCCGCGCTGGCGCTCTCCATCGCCGAATTCAACCGCGTCTCGGCGCTCTTCGCGCATGGCAACGCCAGCCGCTCGGCGCTGGACGAGGCGCGCGCGACGCGCGACCGCGACCAGGCAACGCTGCAGCAGATCCAGGGCCAGATCGCGCTCGCCCTGCTGCCGGCGCACGAGCTCGACATCGCCGCCGCCAAGGGCGCCGTGGCCGCGTCCGAGGCCGCGCTGGCGGCCGCCGAGACCGCGCTGGCGCGGCGCCGCGTCGTGGCGCCCGAGGCCGGGCTGGTGCAGGAGGTCTACTACCGCGCCGGCGAGGTGGCGCCGGCCGGCGCGCCGGTCGTGGCCCTGCTGCCGCCGGCCGCGCTGAAGGTCCGCTTCTTCGTGCCGCAGGCGGCGCTGGCCCAGGTGAAGCCGGGCGCCCGCGTCGCGGTCTCCTGCGACGGCTGCGGCGCGGCCATCGCGGCGCGCGTGACCTTCGTCGCGCGCGAGGCGGAGTTCACCCCGCCGGTGATCTATTCGCTGGAGGAGCGGCAGAAGCTGGTCTTCCTGGTCGAGGCCACGCCCGAGGACCCGGCGCGCCTCAGCGTCGGCCAGCCGGTCGAGGTGACCCTGGCGCCATGAACGGCGAGATCGCCATCGACGTGCGGGGCCTGACCAAGCGCTTCGGCGCGCGCACGGTGGTCGAGGACCTGACGCTGCAGGTGCGGCGCGGGCAGATCTTCGGCTTCCTCGGCCCCAACGGCTCGGGCAAGACGACGACGATCCGCATGCTGACCGGCCTGCTGACGCCCGACGCGGGCGCGGGCACCTGCCTCGGCTTCGACATCCGCACCCAGGCGCGGCTGATCAAGCGCCGCGTCGGCTACATGACGCAGCGCTTCAGCCTCTACGAGGACCTGACGGTGCGCGAGAACCTGGCCTTCGTCGCCCGCGTCTATGGCCTGGACAAGCCGCGCCAGCGCGTCGAGGCGGCGCTGGCGCGCCTCGGCCTCGCCGACCGCGCCGGGCAGCTTGCCGGCACGCTGTCGGGCGGCTGGAAGCAGCGCCTGGCGCTGGGCGCCTGCACCCTGCCGGAACCCGAGCTGCTGCTGCTGGACGAGCCGACGGCCGGCGTCGACCCCAAGGCACGGCGCGACTTCTGGAACGAGATCCACGCCCTGGCGGCGCGTGGCCTGACGGTGCTGGTCTCCACCCACTACATGGACGAGGCCGAGCGCTGCCACGCCATCGCCTACATCGCCTACGGCAGGCTGCTGGCCGAGGGCACGGTGGAGCAGGTGATCGAGCGCGCGGGCCTTGCCACCTTCACCGTCAGCGGCGCGCTCGGCGACCTGGCCCAGCGCCTCGCCGGCGCGCCCGGCGTCGACATGGTGGCGCCCTTCGGCAACGCGCTGCATGTCGCCGGGCGCGACCGTGCCGCGCTGGAGGCGGCGATCCGGCCGTACCGCGAGCAGCCGGGCCTGACCTGGCGTCCGGACGAGCCGACGCTGGAGGACGTGTTCATCGACCTGATGCGCGGCGCGCCGGACAACGGCGGCGCGGGGGAGATCGGCGCGTGAGCGGCTTCCTCATCCGCACGCTGGCGATGACGCAGAAGGAGGTCCGCCAGCTCCGCCGCGACCGCGTCACCCTGGCCATGATGGTGATGATCCCGCTGCTGCAGCTCCTGCTCTTCGGCTATGCCATCAACACCAACCCGCGCCACCTGCCGACCGTGGTGCTGTTGCAGGAGGAGAGCGACGCCGGCCGCGCCCTGCTGGCGGCGCTCGGCAACACCGCCTACCTCGACTTCGTGCGCCGGGTGGAGGGCGAGGCCGAGTTCGACGCCGCGCTGGCCGGCGGCGAGGCGCTGATCGGCATCGAGATCCCGGCCGGCTTCGAGCGCGACCTGCGCCGTGGCCTGCGCCCCACGCTGCTGGTGGCGGTGGACGCGACCGACCCGGTGGCGACCGGCAGCGCGCTGACCGCCGTTGAGGGCGCGGCCGAAAGTGCCTTCCGCCACCTGCGCGGCCTGCCCGCGGCGGGGCCCGGCCCGCTGTTCCAGGTGGCGAGCCACGCGCGCTACAACCCGGCGGCGGTGACCCAGCTCAACGTCGTGCCGGGGCTGCTCGGCACCATCCTCACCATGACGCTGCTGATCTTCACCGCGCTTTCGGTCACCCGCGAGCGCGAGCGCGGCACGATGGAATCGCTGCTCGCCATGCCGATCCGCCCGCTGGAGATCATGCTGGGCAAGATCCTGCCCTACATCGCCATCGGCTTCCTGCAGGCGGTCATCATCGTCACCGCCGGCACGCTGGTCTTCGGCGTGCCGGTGGTCGGCAGCCTCCTGCTGCTGGGGCTGCTCTCGACCCTCTTCATCGCCGCCAACCTGGCCGTCGGCTACAGCTTTTCCACCGTGGCGCGCAACCAGCTCCAGGCCGTGCAGATGGCCTTCATGTTCTTCCTGCCGAACATCCTGCTCTCGGGCTTCGTCTTCCCCTTCGCCGGCATGCCGACCTGGGCGCGCTGGATCGGCGAGGCGCTGCCGCTGACCCACTACATCCGCATCGTGCGCGGCATCATGCTGAAGGGCAGCGACCTCGCCCTGCTGCAGGGCGACGTGCTGGCGATGTGCGCCGCGCTGGTGGTGGTGACGGCGGTCGCGGTGACGCGCTTCCGGCAGACGCTGGATTAGGTTGATAGCCCTCCCCCGTAAAGGGGGGAGGGGGAACCGGGGCCTAGAGCTTCTCCAGCGCCTTGACGATGTCCTCGGTCATCTTCTTGGCGTCGGCCAGCAGCATCATCGTCCGGTCCATGTAGAACAGCGGGTTGTCGACGCCGGCGTAGCCCGAGGCCATGGAGCGCTTCACGAAGAGCACGTTCTGCGCCTTCTCCACGTCCAGGATCGGCATGCCGTAGATCGGGCTCTTGGGATCGGTCTTGGCGCTGGGGTTGGTGACGTCGTTGGCGCCGATGACGTAGGCGACCTCGGCCGCGGCGAACTCGCGGTTGATCTCCTCCATCTCGAAGACCTCGTCGTAGGGCACGTTGGCCTCGGCCAGCAGGACGTTCATGTGGCCCGGCATGCGGCCGGCCACGGGGTGGATGGCATAGGCCACCTCGACGCCCCGCTTCTTCAAGAGGTCCGCCATCTCGCGCAGCGCGTGCTGCGCCTGCGCCACGGCCATGCCGTAGCCCGGCACGATGATGACCTTGGAGGCGTTGGCCATCAGGAAGGCGGCGTCGTCGGCCGCGCCCTGCTTGTAGGTCTTGTCGCCGGCATCGCCGCCGCCGCCGCCCGCCGCCGCCTCGCCGCCGAAGCCGCCGAGGATGACGGAGAAGAAGGAGCGGTTCATGCCCTTGCACATGATGTAGCTGAGGATCGCGCCCGAGGAGCCGACCAGCGCGCCGGTGACGATCAGCAGCGTGTTCTCCAGCGTGAAGCCGATGCCGCAGGCGGCCCAGCCGGAATAGGAGTTCAGCATCGAGATCACCACCGGCATGTCGGCACCGCCGATCGGGATGATGATGAGGATGCCGAGCGCCAGGGCGAGCAGCAGCAGCGCCCAGAAGGCGATGTCCGAGGTCTCCATCACCATCCAGACGCCGAGCGCGATGGCGCCGAGGCCGAGCAGCAGGTTCAGCCAGTGCTGCATCGGGAAGGTGACGGGCTTGCCGGAGATCAGGCCCTGCAGCTTGCCGAAGGCGATGATCGAGCCGGTGAAGGTGATGGCGCCGATGGCCAGGCCGATCGACATCTCCACCAGGCTGGAGGCCTGGATGTCGCCCCGCACGCCGATGCCATAGGCGGCCGGGTTGTAGAAGGCGGCGATGGCGACGAAGGTGGCGGCGAGGCCGACCAGCGAGTGGAAGGCGGCGACGAGCTGCGGCAGCGCCGTCATCTTGATCTTGAGCGCGATGACGGTGCCGACCGAGCCGCCGACCAGGATGCCGGCGGCGATCAGCCAGTAGCTCTGCACCCCCGGCATCATCAGCGTGGTGGCGATGGCAATCGCCATGCCGAGCATGCCCAGCATGTTGCCGCGGCGGCTGGATTCCGGATGCGACAGGCCCTTCAGCGCCAGGATGAAGAGCACCGAGGCCAGGAGGTAGAGCAGCGAGGCTTCCTCGAACGACAGCATGACGCGCCCCCTCAGTGCCCGGTCGCGGCGGGCTTGGCCGCCGCCGGCTTCTTCTTCTTGAACATGGCCAGCATCCGCTGGGTGACGATGAAGCCGCCGAAGATGTTGACGCTGGCCAGCATCACCGCGACGAAGCCCATGGCCTCGGAGAAGCCGAAGACGGCCGGGCCGGCGGCGATCAGCGCGCCGACGATGATGACCGACGAGATGGCGTTGGTGACGCCCATCAGCGGCGAGTGCAGCGCCGGCGTGACGCGCCAGACCACGTGGTAGCCGACGAAGATCGCCAGCACCAGCACGGTCAGCCCCAGCACCAGGGCGGAGCCGTGGCCGGCGGCCGGCGCGGCGGCGGACTGCGCGGCGTGCGCGGCGGTATCGGCCGCCTGGGCGGCGAGCTTCGCCGCGGCGTCGGCCAGCGCCTTGGCCTGCTCGGCCAGCTGCTGGGCGGAGGTGGTGAGCTGGTCGTTCATGCCCCGGTTCCTGCGTTGGAGGTCTCGGCGTTGGCGGGCTCGGCGGGCTTCGGCTCGGCCATCTTGGCGAGCGCGTCCTTGACGCGCGGCTCGATCACCGCGCCGTCGCGGGTCACCAGCGTGCCCTTGATGATCTCGTCGTCCCAGTTGACCTTCAGGTCCTTGCTCTCCTTGTCGAGCGAGAGCTGCAGGAAGGTCAGAAGGTTGCGGGCATAGAGCTGGCTCGCCACGGTGGCGAGGCGCGAGGGCACGTTGCGGTGGCCGACGATGATGACGTTGTGGCGCTTGACCACCTCGCCGGCGACCGAGCCCTCGACGTTGCCGCCGGTCTCCACCGCCAGGTCGACGATGACCGAGCCCGGCTTCATCGAGGCGACCATGGCGTCGGTGACGAGGCGCGGCGCCGGCCGGCCGGGGATCAGCGCCGTGGTGATCACCACGTCCATCCTGGCGATGGTCTGGGCGATGAGCGCGGCCTGCTTGGCCTGGTATTCCTTGCTCATCTCCTTGGCGTAGCCGCCGGCGGTCTCCGCCTGCTTGAACTCCTCGTCCTCCACGGCGACGAACTTGCCGCCGAGCGAGGCGACCTGCTCCTTCGCCGCGGGCCTGACGTCGGTCGCGTGCACCACGCCGCCCAGGCGCTTGGCCGTGGCGATGGCCTGCAGGCCGGCGACGCCGGCGCCCATCACCAGCACCTGCGCCGGCTTCACCGTGCCGGCGGCGGTGGTCATCATCGGGAAGGCGCCGCCGAAGTGCTCGCAGGCATCCAGCACCGCCTTGTAGCCGGCGAGGTTCGCCTGGCTGGAGAGCACGTCCATCGACTGCGCGCGGGTGATGCGCGGCACCAGGTCCATGGCGAAGGCGACGAGGCCCTTCTCGGCCAGCAGCGCCATGTCCTTGGGCGCGCGCCAGGGGTCCATGATGGCGATGACCAGCGTCCCGGGGGCCAGGCCTGCCAGCTCCTCCGACAGCGGGCGCTGCACCTTCAGCACCACGGCGGCGTCGCGGTAGAGCGTGGCCTGATCGGCGACGATCTCGGCGCCGGCCTCGGCGAAGGCCTGGTCGGTGATGGCCGAGCCGAGGCCGGCCCCGGCCTCGACCGCGACCGTCTGGCCGAGTCCCACTAGCTTCTTCACCGTCTCCGGCGTCGCGGCGACGCGCGCCTCATAGGGGCGCCGCTCCTTGGGAATGGCGATCTTCATCCCGGACTCCTGACCCTCTCTAACGGGCGCTCATGCTGCGGCTGGGGCGGCCCCCTGCCGCGGCCGGTCACTCTGCCGAGGAACGCCACAGGTCACAAGCGCGCTCTTGCACTGCACCCAAGTCTGGTGGCCCGCGGGCGAGGCTGCCTGCGAAATGTTATCAAAGGATTGATTGCTTTGAACATTGTACTCTCGTGTCTATCCGATAGTATGTGCGTCGGGATTCGGAATCGGGGGTAAGGGGAATGACCCGCAAGGCTCTTCTGCTGGCGTCGGCGACGCTTTGGCTGGGCGCGACGGGCGCCGCGGCCGACTCTAGCAAGCTCGGCTGGTTCGGCTCGCTCGACGGCGGCTGGTCCTTCGTCAACGGCGGCGAGACGATCTATGCCATCAACCGCTCGGGCTATCCCGACTTCCAGGAGCGCAACGTCGACCTCAGCGGCGGCGTGCAGGGCTCGGTTATGCTGGGCTACCGCTTCAACAGCGGCTGGGACTTCGGCCTCCGCGTCGGCGCGCTGGTCACCAAGGAGAACAGCGACTTCACTTACGACTACGGTCCCGACGTGCCGCCCGTTGACGGTGGCTTGCGCCCGCCGCTCTCCTCCGGCGGCCCGGTGGTCGACGACTACAATGGCAACCAGCGCGGCTATGAGTTCGACACGGCAAAGGGCACGGCCGACCTGACGCAGGTCATGGTCGATTTCGAGGCCGGCTATGACGTCGGCCTGGGCGAGAGCTCGTCGCTGCGAGTCTTCGGCGGCCTCCGCCTCGGCTTTATCGACGTCGATACGCAGATGAGCTTCGGCGACGGCGGCGAGCTGGACGGCGAGTTGCGGACCGAGCGTAGCAGCAGCTTCGTCGGCGCCGGCCCGCGCCTCGGCGTCCAGGGCGCGCTCGATCTCGGCGGCGGCTTTTCGCTGTTCGGCGGCCTCGGCGGCTCGGTCCTGCTGGGTCAGATGAAGGTCAGCTACATGACCCAGGCCTATGGCGGCACCGGCTCCAACCAGGTGACCACGGCCAGGGTGGTCTACCAGCTCGACGGCGAGGCCGGTGTGGGCTTCTCGCTGGCCGATGCCGGCGTTCTGGGTGAGATTCAGATCGGCGTGCGCGGCAGCCAGTCCTGGAACGCGGTCGACGGCTCGACGCCCACGGGCGTGATCGACCCGCCGCAGTCCGGTCTCTCCTTCGGCGACAGCCACGAGAACATCACCGCCTACGGGCCCTTCGTCAGGCTGGTGTTCCAGTTCTGACCGGCTCGCCGGCGACGAGATAGCCGAAGCGCTCCATCTGCTCGCGGTTGGCGGTGACCACGGCCTCGACCTGGCGCGGGGTCAGGACCTCCTGCCATTGGCCGGCCCGGCCGGCCCGGAAGAAGCTGGCCGACTGCCTTGGCTTCTCGCGGAAGCCGGCGGCTGATTCCTGGCCGGCGAGCCGCTCGAAGGACGAGGCCGCGATGGCGGCCTCGAGCTGCGCCTCGGTCGGCTCCAGCAGCAGGTGCCGGGCGAGACGCGCGAAGGTCTCGCGCGGCCGATCCAGCATGTCCTCGTAGCGCATGACGAAAAGCGTGCGGCTGGGCCGCCGTGTCCAGGACAGCACGTTTTCGCGCCAGGCGCCGTAGATCTCGCCGGCACCGCCCTCGTGATTGTCGATGGCGTAGCCGGGATCGTTGAGGCGCTGGATCGCCGCGTCCTGGTCGATGGCGAAGTGGTGCGCGAGGGAGACCGCCACGTCCAGCGGGTTGCGCACGATATAGACCGCGCCCGAGGTCACCTTGAAGTTGATCGTCGGGTGGCCGTGCGACAGTACCAGGGCATTGTGCGTCTTGACGAAGACCACGCCGCGGGCCTCCGCCGCGATGCGCGCCTGCGCCCGCGGCCGCAGCGCCGCCGCCTCGGCGGCGCCGGTCTCCGCCAGCGGCTTCGCCAGCAGGTCGCGCCACCAGATGGGATAGACGTCCCAGGTGGTCAGCGCGCCCATGTCGTTGATGTCCTGCGCCGCCGGCCGGCCCTGCAGCGCCGCCAGCAGGCTGTGCAGGAAGCTGCGCGTCCAGGTGTTGCCGGAACGCGGATAGGAAGCGAGCCAGACGATCGAGCCCATGGCGGCAGTCTAGCCAGCCCGCCGCCGCGCCGTCAGCCGAGGCCGAGCAGCCGCAGGCGGCTGTCGAAGTCCTCGTGGTTCAGGTAGGCGCCGCAGAGCCGCCGCTTGCCCTCGTAGGCGGCGCGGCCGTGCAGGACGCGCCAGTTGTCGAACAGCAGCGCCTCGCCCGGTGCCAGGCGGTGGCGCCACTGCAGGGCCGGATCGTTGGCCAGGCGGTCGAAGGCGGCGAGCGCGGCGTAGAAGGCGCGCATCTCCGCCTCGGGCAGCAGGAAGGGCGCCCGGTCGTAGTTGTTGAACGAGACCTGCGCCAGGCGCCCGGCGTGGTCGTGGCGCAGCACCGGCCGCGCCGCCATCAGGTGCACGCCGTCGCCGATGTACTGCCCCGGCACGGCGACCAGCGCGAGCGTGGCGTAGTGCTGCGGTGCCTCTCGTCGCAGGCGCTCGGCGATGGCGAAGCCGTCGACGATGATCGATTCGCCGCCGCTGCCGTCGAACGAGAGGCAATGCAGCATCTGCAGGCCCGGCGCGTCCTGGGCATAGGTGCCGTCGGTGTGGGGGCGAAGCTCCAGCGTGGTGTAGGCCGTGTCGGCCTTGGCCAGGTCGGCGGTGAAGTCGTAGAAGCCGCCGAAGATGGTCTCTCGGATGTAGCCGACGCGGCGGATCAGTGCCTCGGTCGCCGCCGGCGTCGCCGGGGTGCCGCTGGCGATGGCGAAGCCGCGCCGCGCGACGAGGGCGAGCCAGTCCTTCAGCCCCTCGTCGCCGGCCATGATGCGCTCGTAGGGCACGGCAGGCGTGGCGCCCAGGCTGGCGGCGTCCCAGGTTTCCGGCGCCACGGCCACGCCGATGTCGGCGCCGGCAGGCGACCGGTGCCTCGCCAGGAAGCTTAGCGGCAGGCGCGAAGTCCCCTCGGGCCAGGCGATCTCGACCGCGTCGCCGTCGAGGCGCGCCTCGCCCGTCAGGTCCGCCGGCAGGGCGGCGGTGAAAAGCTGGCGCTGCTGCGTCACCGGATGCAGCGTCTCGGCATCGTGGGCGTGGTCGCGCAGCCAGAGCCAGGGGAAGCGGCTGCTGGCGCCATCCGCCCACTCCAGGGTCAGGCCGGCGGCGTCGGGCTTCAGGGCGCGGACGGCGGGCATGGCAGGGCTCCCGGTGATCTTGTTGGACGATTATCTAACAAGATCACCGGCGGCCGAGCAAGGCGCCGCTAGCCGACCAGCTTCAGCGCCGCCTGGAAATCGGCAGCGAAGGTCAGGCCGTTGCCGTCCTCGGCGAAGCCCATGCGGGCCAGGATCTCGCGCGGCTGCGGCTGCACGCCGGTGACGATGACGCGGGTGCCGTGGCGGCGGCAGCGGCGCAGCAGCTCCTGCAGCGCGCCGACGCCGCTGGCGTCGATCAGCGGCACCTCGCGCAGGCGCAGGATCAGCACCTTGGGCGGCTGGCCGATGCGGTCCAGCACCTCCAGCACCTGGCCGGCGGCGCCGAAGAACAGCGGCCCGCGGAGCTGGAAGACCTCGACCCCCGGCGGCAGGGCGGCGCGCTGGTCCGGCGTGGGCGCATGGCGCGCGAAGTCGTCGACATCGGGCTCGATCAGGTTGACGCCCTGCTGCAGCTGCACCACGGCGGCCATGCGGTGCATGAAGAGGATCGCCGCCAGCACCACGCCGACCTCGATCGCCACGGTCAGGTCGACCAGCACGGTCAGGGCGAAGGTGATGACCAGCACGGCCTTGTCGCCCCAGGGCGCGTGCGCCAGCAGGTGCCGGATCTTGCCGATCTCGCTCATGTTCCAGGCGACGATCACCAGCACCGCGGCGAGGCAGGCCAGCGGAAAGTAGCCGGCCAGCGGCGCGGCCAGCAGCATGAAGGCAAGCAGGAAGATGGCGTGCAGCACCCCGGCCAGCGGGCTCTTGGCGCCGGAGCGGATGTTGGTCGCGGTGCGGGCGATGGCGCCGGTCGCCGGCAGCCCGCCGACGAGGGAGGAGGCGATATTGGCCACGCCCTGCGCCACCAGCTCGCAGTTGGAGCGGTGGCGCCGCCCGGTCATGCCGTCGGCCACCATGGCCGAGAGCAGGCTCTCCACCCCGGCGAGGAACCAGATGGTGAAGGCGCTGGGCAGCAGCTCCTCGAGCCGCGCCCAGGTGATGGTCGGCAGCACGGGCTCCGGCAGGCTGGAGGGGATGCCGCCGAAGCGCGTGCCGATGGTGTCGACCGGCAGGGCGAAGGCCCAGGCGGCCAGCGCCCCCAGGGTCACGGCGACCAGGAAGCCCGGCACCTTGGGCGCGAAGCGGCGCAGCAGGATGATGATCGCCAGTGCGCCGCCGGCCAGCGCCAGCGTCGGCACCTGGACCGTATTCAGGGCCGCGCCATAGGCCTCCCACTTGGGGAGGAAGTCGGCCGGCACGCTGGCCATGGTGAGGCCCAGCAGGTCCTTCACCTGCGAGGAGAAGATGATGACGGCGATGCCGGCGGTGAAGCCGGTCACCACCGGCTCGGGGATGTACTTGATCCAGGTGCCCAGGCGCAGCAGCCCGGCCAGCACCAGCCCGGCGCCGGCCATCAGGGTCGCCAGCACCAGCCCGTCGTAGCCCTGCTGCTGGATGACGTTGAAGACCACCACGACGAAGGCGCCGGTCGGCCCGCCGATCTGGAATCGGCTGCCGCCGAGCAGCGAGATCAGCGCGCCGGCGACGACCGCGGTCACCAGGCCCTTGTCCGGCGTGGTGCCGCTGGCGATCGCCAGCGCCATGGCCAGCGGCAGCGCGACGATGGCGACGGTCAGGCCGGCGATCACGTCGGCGCGGAACTTGCCGAGGTCGTAGCCCTCGCGCAGCACGGTCACCATCTTCGGCACGAAGAGGTGCCAGCCCTGCGGGCGGCGCGGCGGTGGCGGGAAAGGCGTGGAGGCGTCCATGGGGAGTATTCACACTATCAAAGTGTGAAGAATCCAGCCATGCGACCTTGCGACGCCTGGGGTGCGGTCTTGGAGCCACTCCCACTCGATCGTCATCCCGGCCGAACAGAGTGAGAGCCGGGATTCACGGCTGGGCTTGGCGCAGCGCGACGGGTTTGCCGGCGGCGAGGGCCGCGGCATGGGCCCCGGCTCTGCGGCCGGGGTGACAGCGAGGAGGGGGAGGGAGGCGCCGCCCGCTAGGCCGGCGCCAGGGTTTCCGTGCCGCCGTCGACCGAGAGGGACTGGCCGGTGATGTTCCGGCCGGCGGGGGAGGCGAGGTAGTGGATCATCGCGGCGATCTCCTCGGGCCGGATGAAGGTGCGCAGCGAGACGCCGCGGGTCACCGCGGCGCGCACCTCGGCCTCGCTCTGGCCGCGCGCCTTGGCCTCGGCGGCGATGACGCGGTCCATGCGGTCGCCGGTCAGGCTGCCGGGGCAGATGGCGTTGACGCGGATGCCGTACTCGCCGACCTCCATGGCCAGCGACTTGGTCAGGCCGATGACGCCCCACTTGGCGGCGGCGTAGGGCGTGCGCAGCGGATAGCCGAAGAGCCCGGCGGTGGAGGAGAGGTTCACGATCAGGCCGCTCTTCTGCAGCTTCATCACCGGCAGGGCGTGGCGCAGGCACCAGAACTGCGACAGCAGGTCGACCTCGATGCAGCGGCGGATGGCCTCGGGCTCGCCCGCCTCCAGCACGCCGGTCGGGCCGGCGATGCCGGCGTTGTTCACCAGGATGTCGAGGCCGCCGAGCTCGGTCAGCGCCTGGCGGAAGAAGCCGGCGACGGCCTCCTCGTCGGCGACGTCGCAGGGCAGCGCCAGCGTGCCGGGATGGACACGCTGCATCTCGCTGAGCGCCGGTCCCGGCAGGTCGCAGAGCGCGACCCTGGCGCCGGTCGCCAGGAAGGACTCCACGATCACCCGGCCCAGCCCGGCCGCCGCCGCGGTGACGACGACCCGGGGCCCCTTGGCAGCGCTCATATCCAGCCTTTCCGCTTGAAGTAGGCCCAGGGGATGATGGCCGAGATCACCATCAGCAGCAGGGCCAGGGGATAGCCGAAGCTCCAGTCGAGCTCGGGCATGAAGTCGAAGTTCATGCCGTAGATCGTGCCGACCAGCGTCGGCGGCAGGAAGATCACGGCGGCGATGGAGAAGATCTTGATGATGTCGTTCTGCTCGATCGACAGCATGCCGAGCGTCGCGTCGAGCAGGAAGGTCACCTTGCCGGAGATGAAGTTGGCATAGTCGGCCAGCGACTGCAGGTCGCGCGCCATGGTCTTCAGCTTGTTGCGCTTCTCCCGCTTGCCGCCGACCTCGGGCGCGACCAGGCCGAGGAAGGTGACGGCGCGGTTGAGGCTCATCACGCTCTCCCGCGCCTTGGAGGCGATGTCGCCGGCGCGGCCGATGCGCTGCAGCACGGCGCGGAAGCGGTCCGGCCCGCGCTTGGTGCCGCTGCGGTCGAAGATCTCGTGGCTGATCGCCTCGACGTCCTGGCCCGACATCTCCAGCACGTCGGCCAGGCGGTCGATCACCGCCTCGAACAGGCCCGACATCGCCGCCTCGCCCGAGGCGCAGGCGGCATGGTGGCTCTGCGCGTAGGTGCCGAAGATCTTGAAGGGCAGCGGCTCGGCATAGCGCAGGGTGATGAGGCGGTGGCCCGAGAGGATGAAGGTCACCGGCGTGGTCAGCGGGTGCGGCGAGGTCATGTTGGCGACGAGCTGCACCGTCATGAAGAGGCCGGCCTCCTCCTGCCTGAGGCGGCTGGAGGTCTCGATCTCCTGCATCTCCTCGCGGGTCGGGATGTTGATGCCGACCACGGCCTCGACCGCCTTCTCCTCCTCGCGCGTGGGCGAGGAGAGGTCGATCCAGGTGGCCTCCGGCGGAATGGCCAGGTCATGGCCGCCGTCGTGCCGCTTCATGCCCTCGGGCGTGCGAACGAAGATGGTGATCATGGGGCGGTTCCCGAGCCGGCTTCCGGGGTCCGGCCAAGGGAGCCTGAAGCGGGGCCGCTTGGCAAGCGGGGAAGGGGTGCGGCCGGACGTCCCCTGGCGAGTGTCCCGGTCAGGCCGGGGCGAGGCCCGCCTCGGCCAGCGCCGCCTGCTGCCGTTGCGCCAGGGTCTCGACGTCGAAGTCCTGGGTCAGCTCCTGGTAGAGCCGGTGCCAGTTCACCTGGGCCTTCAGGTGCATGAAGACCGAGCCGAGGCCGACCGCGGCGCGGTCCATCAGCACGAACTCGCGCGGCGGGCGCACGCCGCCCAGGCGCTTCAGCTCGGCGTGGACCTTGCCGGCGACCTCGGCGCCCTCCTGGCTGCCGCGCTCCAGGATGGCCTGGGCGCGGTCCTCGATCAGCGGCGCGTAGAGGAAGCGGGCCCAGAGGTTGAGCACTTCCAGCAGCTCCTTGCTGATGTCCCGGAAGCCCCAGGCCTCGTAGGCCGCCACCGCCTGGGCGTCGTCGTTGCGCCGCAGCGCCTCGGCCAGGGCGATGACGCCCCAGACGAAGCGCGGCGGGAAGACCCGGACGCAGCCGAAGTCCAGCAGGTTCACCCGCCCCTCGCCGGTCAGGGTGTAGTTGCCGAGGTGCGGGTCGCCGTGGATCACGCCATAGCCGTAGAAGGGCTTGTACCAGGCGCGGAACATGGCCAGGGCGACGCGGTCGCGCGTCTCCTGCTCGCTGTGCGCGGCCAGGTACTTCAGGAAGGGCGTGCCCTCCAGCCAGGTCATGGTCAGCAGGCGGCCGGTGGAAAGCGCCTCCAACGGCTCGGGTACGGCTATGTCGGGCTCGCCGGCCAGGATGGCGCCATAGAGGCGCTGGTGCTTCGCCTCGCGGCGATAGTCCAGCTCCTCGCCCAGGCGCTCTTCCAGTTCGGCCTGCACGTCGCGGGTGTCGATGGTGCCGTCGAACTGGCGCTGCAGGCCCATGATGAGCTTGAGCTGCCGGATGTCGGCGGCGACGGTCGAGGCCATGTCGGGGTACTGCAGCTTGCAGGCCAACAGCCGCCCGTCCGCCGCGCGGGCCTGGTGCACCTGGCCCAGCGAGGCGGCGCGCACCGCCTCGCGTCCGAAAGCGGCGAACTTCGCCTCCCAGCCGGGGCCGAGCTCGCCGGCCATGCGGCGCTTGACGAAGGGCCAGCCCATCGGCGGCGCGTCGGCCTGCAGCTGGCGCAGTGCCTCGGCGTACTCCTTGGGCAAGGCGTCGGGGATCGTCGCCAGGATCTGCGCCGCCTTCATCAGCGGCCCCTTCAGGCCGCCCAGCGCCTCGGTCAGCGCCGCGGCGTGCGCCGCCTTGTCGCCGACCGCGCGCCCGGTGATCTTGCGCAGCGCATAGCCGGCGGCGAAGCCGCCCAGGTTCCGTCCCACCGAGGCATAGCGCCGGGCCCGCCCGGCGAGGCGGGAGGCTTCCGGCTGGTCGGGCGGTTGCGAGTCGGGTGGCTGATCGGTCATTCGCAGCAGGACATGGGCCACCCTGCCGGCTCCGTCAACGGCAGGCGGAATCATCATTCCTTGTCGTCCTACCTCGGCGGGCCGCATAGTTCCGCGACCTTTGCGCGTGGAATTGCGAGGGGGCCGGACCATGGTGACGGTCATCGCTCATGCCAACGAGCCGCTGGCGATCGCGGCGCGCCAGGTACCCTCGACCGCCAAGCTCAGCCTCAAGGTTGGCGGGCAGAGCGTGAAGGTCCCCCTGACCTTCGTGCGCGGCGCCTGGGTCTTCGTCGCCAGCTTCCCCGACGCCGCCGCTGTGCCGCCCGGGCAGTACCAGGCCAGCCTGCCCTCGGCCGCCGGGACCGTGGCGCTGGACCTGCAGGTCCAGGCCGGCCCGTCGCGCCATCGCGTCCTGGTGCCGGCGCTGCAGAAGCCGCAGCAGCCTTTCACCGTCCTCATCCTCGCCAACCCGCGCTTCCGCGTGCCGGGCGGCGCCGAGGTGCCGGACCCCATCCTCGCCAGCCGTGCCCGCTTCACCGGCATGGTGCGCTACGTGCTGGACGACCTGCTGAACCGCGGCGAGGACCTGCTGTCGCAGCGCGACGACCGTGGCCTCATCCAGTTCGAGACGCTGTTCGACGCCGCGCTGGCCGGCGACGCGCGCAACTGCCTGGTCCAGGGCGGCATCCCGGCCGACCCGCGCCTGGCGCTGGTGCAGACGGCGCCGCTGAAGGCACTGCTCGACCGCGAGGGCCTGGCGCCCGACGTGGTCTACATCGTCCACGACATGGCCGATCACCCCCGGCCCAGCGGCGTGCCCGCCCTCGACCGCATGACCGGCCCGACCCGCAGCTTCGTCATCGACGGCGTGACGAGGACCATGGGCGCCTTCACCGAGCGTCCCGGCGCCGTGGCCCTGTCGGCGGGCGCCGACCAGTCGCTGCCCACGGCGATGCACGAGTTCGGCCACGCCGCGTCCGAGGCGACCTGCGGCTGGATCACCGACCTCTACGAGGATCGCCTGTCGGTCACGCCGACCACGCTCAACAAGAAGCGCCGGGCGCTGTTAACCGACCCCGTGCCGCAGACCTTCGGGGTCTATGCCGGCCGCTCCTTCCTCAGCGCCTCCGACCGCTGGCCAGGCAAGGGCTATGCCACGGCCTCCTACTTCCCCGCGCGGGTGGAGATCGGCCAGCCCAACCTGATGGACAACTATCCGGCCGCCAGCGACAAGCGCCGCTGTCGCTTCGATCACCTGACCGCCGCCTGGCTGGCCGATCGCCTGGACTTCAAGATGGCGAGGTAGCGATGCAGCCGATGACGCCGAAGTTCCGCCGCCTGCTGAAGCGCCTGGACCGGCGCCTGAAGGACCACGACCTCGAGGCCTTCGACGCCGCGCTGGCCGAGCAGGTACGGCAGTACTACGTCGACAACGATCCGGCCTATGCCGCCGCCCTGGCGCGCACAGCGGCGCCGGCGGCGCCTGCTGCCGAAGCCGCCTCGCGCCCGGCGCCCGCCGTCCGCAGCGTCGCCGCCGCGCGGCGGCCGGCCCTCTTGCGGCCCGCCGCGCTTGCGCACCCTGTCCACGAACCGCCGCCGCCCGGCGACGCCGCCGCGGTGAGCCGCGTCCTGCACCGCGCCATCGCCGAGGAGCAGCGCGCCGGCCCGGCCAAGCCCAAGGCGCGTGCGAAGGCCGCCAGGCCGCGCGCCGCCAAGCCGCTCACGCGCAAGGCGACGGCGGTGAAGAAGACGGCCGCGAAGAAAACGACTGCGAAGAAAGCGCCGCGCCGCGAGCGCTAGCCCAGCGTCTCCAGCTCGTCGATGAAGCCCTCGATCACGCCCAGGCCCTTGGCCCAGAAGGCCGGGTCGCTGGCGTCCAGGCCGAAGGGTGCCAGCAGCTCCTTGTGCCGCTTGGTGCCGCCGGCCGCCAGCATCTCCAGATACTTCTGCGCAAAGCCCCCGTTGGTGAATTGGGGCGCCGCCTGCTGGTAGACCGCGTAGAGCGAGTTCACCAGGCAGTCGCCGAAGGCATAGGCGTAGACATAGAAGGGCGTGTGGATGAAGTGCGGGATGTAGGTCCAGAAGACCTGGTACTCGGGGTCCAGGTCGAAGACCGGCCCCAGCGCCTCGCGCTGCGTGTCCATCCAGATCTCGCCCAGGTGGTCGGGCGTCAGCTCGCCTTCGCGCCGCTCGTTGTGCACGCGGGTCTCGAAGCGGTGGAAGGCGATCTGCCGCACCACCGTGTTCAGCATGTCCTCGACCTTGCCGGCCAGCAGGATCTTGCGCCGCTTCGGGTCGCCCGCCTGGCGCAGCAGCGCCTGGAAGGTCAGCATCTCGCCGAAGACCGAGGCAGTCTCGGCCAGGGTCAGCGGCGTGTCGGACAAGAGGTGCCCCTGCGGCCCGGCCAGCACCTGGTGCACGCCATGCCCCAGCTCGTGCGCCAGGGTCATCACGTCGCGCGTGCGGCCGAGGTAGTTCAGCAGCAGGTAGGGATGCGCCGAGGGCACGGTCGGGTGGGCGAAGGCGCCCGGCGCCTTGCCCGGCCGTACCGGCGCGTCGATCCAGCGGTTCTCGAAGAAGCGCCGGCCGACGGCGGCGAGGTCGGGCGAGAAGTCGTTGTAGGCCGTCAGCACCGTGGACTCGGCCTCGGCCCAGGGGATCACCCGGTCGGCGTCCTCCGGCAGCGGCGCGTTGCGCTCCCAGTAGGGCAGCTTCTCCAGCCCCAGCCACTTCGCCTTCAGCGCGTAGTAGCGGTGCGACAGGCGCGGGTAGTGGCTGACCACGGCGTCGACCAGGGCGTCGACCACCTCGTCCTCGACCAGGTTGGCGAGGTTGCGGCTGGAGACCGGGCGCGCGAAGTGGCGCCAGGAATCCTCGATCTCCTTGTCCTTGGCCAGCGTGTTGGTGACCAGCGAGAAGAGCCGCACGTTGTCGGCCTGCACCTTGGCGAAGGTATGGGCGGCCTCGGCGCGCACCTTGGGGTCGCGGTCGGTGAAGCGGTTCAGGATCTCGGCCGAGGTGAGGTCGCGGCCCTGGAAGGGATAGCGCAGGCCCGCCATGGTCTCGTCGAACAGGCGGTTCCAGGCGGCGCGGCCGGCGACGTACTTCTCGTGCAGCAGCCGCTCGACCTCGTCCGAGAGCTGGTGCTCGCGATAGACGCGCAGGTCGCGCAGCCAGGGGCGCCAGCGGTCGAGCGGGCCGCCGAACTTCGCCTCCAGCACCGCGTCCTCGATGCGGTTGATCTCCAGCGTGAAGAAGATCAGGTCGGTCGAGATCTTGGTCGAGCGCTCGGAGATCGCCTGGTAGAACTTGCCGATCTGCGGGTCGCTCATGTTGCCGCTGTGCAGCAGCTGGGCGTAGCTGCCGGCGCGGCCCAGGATCTCCTGCACCCGCTCGTAGTCGGCCATGGCCTGGGCGAAGGCCGCGCCGTCGAGGCCCGCCAGCTTGCCCTCGTAGGTCTGGCGGAAGCTCTTTGCCAGGGCTTCGGCGCCGGCCAGGTCCTGCTCCAGCCGCGGGTCCCTGGGGCCGGCATAGAGGTCGCCCAGGTCCCATTCCGGCAGGGTGCCAAGCTTCAGGTCGCCATCGGCCATGCTCTTCCTCCTCGAACCCCTGGCGATATAGGCTGCCGGCTCGTTCGCGCCAAGCCAGAACCGCCAAGGTCAGGGCG
>JAKOWB010000420.1 GCA_029781795.1 Pseudomonadota bacterium
CGCGACTGCTCGCTGCAGCGCCGGCACCAGAAGCTGCTGGAGGAGGCACCCTCCCCCGCGCTCAACGGTTCGGCCCGCGCCGAGATCGGCGAGATCGCCGCCAGCGCCATGCGCCAGCTCGGCTACCTCTCGGCCGGCACCATCGAGTTCCTCTACGAGGACGGGCGCTTCTACTTCATCGAGATGAACACCCGCCTGCAGGTGGAGCATCCCATCACCGAGGCGATCACCGGCATCGACATCGTGCGCGAGCAGATCCGCGTCGCCGCCGGCCTGCCGCTCTCGGTCACCCAGGTGGACGTCAAGTTCCAGGGCCACGCCATCGAGTGCCGCATCAATGCCGAGCACCCGAAGACCTTCGCCCCCTCGCCCGGCACCATCACCGGCTACCACGCGCCGGGCGGCCTGGGCGTCAGGGTCGACAGCGGCATCTACGGCGGCTACCGCGTGCCGCCGCACTACGACAGCCTGATCGCCAAGCTCATCGTCTATGGCGCGACGCGCAACGAATGCCTGATGCGCCTGCGCCGCGCGCTGCAGGAGTACGTGGTCGACGGCGTGGAGACGACCATCCAGCTGCACCAGCGGCTGGCGCAGGAGCCGGACTTCCTCAACGGCGACTACAACATCCACTGGCTGGAGAAGTTCATGGCCCGGGAGGCCTAGGAGCGACGACATGCGGCGGGGATGTCAGCCATGCGCCTGACTCCCGAACTGCTGTTGCGCGCCTATGCGGTCGGCATCTTCCCGATGGCCGAGGGCCGCCAGGATCCCGAGATCCACTGGATCGACCCGCGCCGCCGCGGCGTGCTGCCGCTGGATGCGTTTCACGTGCCACGCCGCCTGAAGCGGCGGCTGCGCCAGGGCCACTTCCGCGTCACCTGCGACCGCGCCTTCGCCGCCGTGGTGGAGGGCTGCGCCGCGCCCGGCCCGGGCCGGCGCGACACCTGGATCAATCCGGTGATCGAGCAGCTCTATGCCGGTCTCTACGAGATGGGCTTCGCCCATTCGGTCGAGGTCTGGGAGGGCGAGGCGCTGGTCGGCGGCCTCTATGGCGTCGCGCTCGGCGCCGCCTTCTTCGGCGAATCGATGTTCAGCCGGGCGACCGACGCCAGCAAGGTCGCACTGGTCCACCTGGTCCTGCGCCTGGCCAAGGGCGGCTTCACGCTGCTCGACACGCAGTTCCAGACCGAGCACCTGTCGCAGTTCGGCGTGATCGAGATCGGCCGCGAGGACTATCGCCGCCGGCTCGCCGCCGCGGTCGGCCGCCAGGCGCGCTTTCCCGCCGGCCCGCTGGAGTCCGGCGAGGTGGAGCGCTTCCTGGCCGACACACCCTAGAGCATGTTCGCGCTTATCTGAATCTGGATTCCCGACGCGGGTGGATGTGTGATTCAAGCTATGGGCTGGCAGGGAGGCCAGCTTGCATGGCTGCACCTTTGTCGCTGGATCTTCGGGAGCGGGTTGTCGCGGCGGTTTGTGCGGGCGAGACCTGCCGGGCGGTGGCGCTTCGCTTTGGGGTGAGCGTTGCCAGCGT
>JAKOWB010000426.1 GCA_029781795.1 Pseudomonadota bacterium
CTGGCCCTGGTCGCCCTCCTGCGGCGCCAAGGCCAGCGACCAGGCCAGAAAGGTCAGGTCCCAGAGCTTGCGCGGCTCATACTGGAAGCCCCAGGAGGGCATCCCCCCCTTGCCCTCGACGATGGACCGGTGCAGCCAGGTGGGCGCGATGCCGCGCATCCGGTTGGGGTCGGTCAGGTCGGCCGGCGGCGGGCGCAGGGCGACCGCTCGCGGCCCGTCGCCGCGGCCGTCGAGGCCGTGGCAGGGGGCGCAGTCGCCCTCGAAATCGAAGCGTGCGGCCGCCGGGTCGGCCTGTTCCACCGGCAGTTCGAGACCCGAGGGCAGGTCCACCGGGCCGGCCGCAGACAGCTGCGGCCGCGGTTCCGGCGTCGGTGTCGCCCTCCCGAGGCCATGGCAAGCGCCCAGGACAAGCGGCAGACCAAGCCCCAGGCCCAGACGCGCACAGCGCCCGGCGGCGCTCATGACGCCACCGCCTCGGCCGGGCTGATCAAGCCCGCCGTCAGCCCGTAGGCCGCCAAAGCCAGGAGGTACTCCAGGACCACGGCGCCCGCCGCAGCCAGCTGCAACCCCGCGCCCCGACCTTCAACGCCCGCCGCCAGCCACAGCCCGGTCCGCGGCAGGAGGGTGCCGGCGCTCAGGAGCCCGACGAGAAGGCCCCAGCAGAGCCCGCGCCACTGGTCGGCGGCAGGCACGAAGCGCCGGACCTGGCCGTAGACATAGACGAAGTTGATCAGCATCAGGCCCAGGGCGAAGGCCAGGATCCCGAGCCCCCACCGCGCCGGCTGGCCCAGCAGCTGATCGGAAAGGACCGACGGGATGAGGAGCCCCGCGGGCAGGCCCAGCGCCTGTCCGTCCGCGCCCGAGCCCAGAGACAGGAAGGGATCCGGCCAGATGCGGTCCACGGCCAATGCCGCCATCGCCCCCAGCAGGCCGCCGCCGAGGGCGCGCAGCAGCGGTCCGGCCGCCTCGCCCGGCGCGTAGCGGGCCGCCAGTGACGCCGCCTCGACATCCGACGGACTCGTCGCCACCCCCGTGCCGGCCAAGGTCGACGCAGGCGGGCCGTCCGAACGCAGCACCACCGGCACCGCGCCGACGTCGAGCTGCACCGGCGCGGCGCGGTCCAATTCATTGCCGCGCGGGGCGGACGCGTCGTTCATGGAAGCTCCTCCGGCGCGACGGGGGTGGCGGCCGCAGCGCCGACCGACCGCAGGTAGGCCACCAGGGCGTCCACTTCACCGACGCTTAGGCGGACCGCCAGGTCCTCCAGGTCGGGGCAGTTGTAGCCGGGCAGCGGGTCAAGGCAATGGTCGAGGACGGCCTCGCGCAGGTAGGTATCGGGGTCACGCGCGCCGCCGCGGTAGTCCGGTGCGTTCAGGCGCAGCATGGCGCGCGGCCAGAGCCCGGCCAACGCCGGTCCGCTGCCACCATCGGCGGCGCTGAGGGCATGGCAGCTGCCGCAGCCCTGGACCACGAAGACCTCGCGACCGGCGGCGACCGGGTCCGGCGCGGCCTCGCCCTCCGCCGCTCCGCCCAGCAGCCCCTGGACGGCTGGGCCGGGTCCCGGGCGCGGCGGACGGAACGCCAACAGGAGGGCGAGGGCCAGCGCGAGCGCGGCCGCCAGCCAGGCGAAGCGGGGCAGCCCGGGATCGCGCTCCGGGAAGGGGCCCGCCGCCAGTCGCATCATGGGCCGCCTGCCACCGGCGGCCGCAAGGCCACCAGATAGTCCATGAGGTCCGCCCCGTCCGGCCCCGCGCCGCTGGGGGCGAAACGCCAGGGAAAGGCCGGGCGGCCGCCGGCCGCGTGTACGGCCACGCGCTCGGGAGCGTCCTGCAGCCGCTCGCCCACCCAGGCAAGGTCCGGTCCGGCCCGGCCCAGACCGGCCAGGGAGGGGACGGCGCCCTGAGCGGCCAGACGGGTGGGCGGCCCCATGCTGGCCGGGTCCCAGCTCTCGCGAACGCGCCGGCTGTGACAAAGGACGCAGCCCTCGGCCACGTAGACCGCCCGCCCGGGCGCGTTCTCTTCAGCCGCGCCAAGGTCGGCCGCGGGCACGAGGCCGCTTGCGCCCACGCCGCTGCCCTGGCTGGCCAGCGGCACGATGACCGTCAGAAGCAAACCAGCGACCAGCAGGGCCGCCACCGACGCGCCGTAGAGCCCAGGGCCCGGCGCCGGCATCCGCTGCGCGCCGCCTGACGGCAAGGCCGACCCCACATCGGCCCGTCGAACCCGGGCGCGCCAAAGGAGGGCCGCCGCCAGGTTCCAGACAGCCAGGAGCAGGCCGGTCGCCGGTAGCCGCAGGCCGGCCTCCAGGCCCAGAAGCTCGGCCGACGGGCCGGCGCCCATTTCGACCAGCGACAAGGGCAGGGCCAGAAGGCCGGGACCGAGGGCCCCGGCCGCGGCCGCAGTCGCGATCCAGGGCCCACGCGGCAGGCGGCCGCCGCCGGCCAGACCCCAGACCAGGCCGGCGCTCAGGCACCACCAACCGGCCCAGGCCGGCAACTCCCAGGCCCGCGGCGCCGCCGGGGTGAACTGCAGAAGCCGCGCGGCGGAGGGACTGGTCGCCGCCTCCGCCAGATGACCGAGGAGGATCCAGGCCAGTCCGACCAGGACCAGGACCGCATCGGGCGCCCGCAGGCGCGACCGTGCGACCGCTGCGAGCGGGGCGCCTACGAAACAGCCCGCCAGGGCGACGGCGATCAGGACCAGTGGCACCAGACCCAGGGGCGCGAGCGCATCCATCACCCGCGTTGCGCCGGCGCCCAGGATGTCGGGGGCCAGGTCTGCCGGCAGGCGCGCGGTCGACCATGCCAGCCAGGCCCACAGGCCCCAGTTCCAGCTGTGCCGGCCGAACAGAGGTCTGTCCGTGTATTGTGGCAGGAGCGCCGCCGCGACCCCGAAGGCGGCCGTACCCAGGAACAGGTCGTCCAGTCCGCGGCCCATCAGGGCGCCGCCCAGGGCCTGGCCCATTCCGCCGAGGGCCTGCATCAGGATGGTCCCCAAGGCAAGACAGACGACCAGCCCGATCCCGGCAGCCACGGCTGCCCGCGGCGCGCCGTCTGGCTGTCGTCCCGCGACCCGCCAGACCCCCAGGAGCCAGCAGATGGCGCCGGCCAGCAGCAGCAGGTTGGCGGGCGCCGGCTGCGGCGCCCAGGGTTCGGGCCGCATCCAGCCGCCCAGGACACCGACGACGCCGACCGCGAGGCCCATGTTCCAGAGGAGGAGCGCCCAAGCCAGGGGCTGCGACGCGGCGGCATCCTCGTCAGCTGAAGGCGACTGGGCGAGGACTGCCATCAGGGGCAGCGCACAGGCGCCCAGGCGCGCCGCCAGACGCAGGGCCGCCAGCAGCCTCCCGGCACCCAGGGCC
>JAKOWB010000428.1 GCA_029781795.1 Pseudomonadota bacterium
GTCCAACAGCGCAGCGTTGGCGATCTCCCGGATCGCTCGAAGCGGGTGTGCCCGACCAACCCGGGCATCCAGGTCCACGTACGAGAACAGCGAACCAGACCTCTCATCAGACCCGCGCATCACGTCCCCCAAGACCATGCTCAAGGAACTGAATCATTCTCAATCACGCTTCGCCATGGACTATTTCAACAGCCTGCTAGAGCTCTGCCCGCAGCGTCACCTCGATCCACTGCGCGTCGTTGTCGGCCGTGCCGGCCGGCTGGCAGCGGAAGCGATAGGTGACCTCGGCGCCGCGGCGGTAGTGCTGCGCCACCATGCCGGCCAGGATGGCCGACTGGACGCGGCAGGACTCCTCGTCGGCATAGACGATGGGCGGCGCCAGGTACTCGCAGAAGCCGAGCACGCAGACGGTCAACAGGAGTTCCATGGGCCCCACTTCCCGCCGGAATCCGAGATGACGGAAGTGTGACAGCTTTTCGCTCTAGTGGAAAGCGCACCGCGTGCGCAGAGCCGTTGCGGCGGCGGAACCACCGCCCAACAAAGAAGGGCCGGTTCCTCGCGGAACCGGCCCCAGGCTCACCCGGACAACAACAGGGATTCGCCCTAACGCGGTCCGATCAGACCGAGTAGTACATCTGGAACTCGATCGGGTGGGGGGTGTGCTCGAAGGCGTAGACTTCCTCCCACTTCAGCTCGATGTAGGACTCGATCTGGTCCTTGGTGAAGACGTCGCCGGCCAGCAGGAACTGATGGTCAGCGGCCAGGTGCTCCAGCGCCTCGCGCAGCGAGCCGCAGACCTGCGGCACGGTCTTCAGCTCCTCCGGCGGCAGGTCGTAGAGGTTCTTGTCCATCGGGTCGCCCGGATGGATCTTGTTCTTGATGCCGTCGAGGCCCGCCATGAGCATGGCGGTGTAGGCGAGGTAGGGGTTGGCGCCCGGATCGGGGAAGCGCACCTCGACGCGCTTGGCCTTCGGACCGGCCCCGAAGGGGATGCGGCAGGAGGCCGAGCGGTTGCGCGAGGAGTAGGCCAGCAGCACCGGCGCCTCGAAGCCCGGGATCAGGCGCTTGTAGCTGTTGGTCAGCGGGTTGGTGATGGCGTTCAGCGCCTTGGCGTGCTTGATGATGCCGCCGATGTAGTAGAGCGCCATCTCGGACAGCCCGGCATAGCCCTCGCCGGCGAAGAGGTTCTTGCCGTCCTTCCAGATCGACTGGTGGCAGTGCATGCCCGAGCCGTTGTCGCCCTTCACCGGCTTCGGCATGAAGGTCGCGGTCTTGCCGTAGCTGTGCGCCACGTTGTGCACCACGTACTTGTAGATCTGCATGTTGTCGGCGCACTTGACCAGCGTGTCGAACTTGATGCCGAGCTCATGCTGGCTCGGCGCGACCTCGTGGTGGTGCTTCTCGACCGGCACGCCCATCTCGGCCATCACCGTGACCATCTCGGCGCGCAGGTCGGTGCCGGCGTCGAGCGGCGGGACCGGGAAGTAGCCGCCCTTGATCGCCGGGCGGTGGCCCAGGTTGCCGTCCTCGATCTCGGCGTCGGAGTTGTAGGGGCCCTCGTCCGAGGAGAACTGGTACGAGCACTTGTTCATGCCGACGGTGTAGCGCACGTCGTCGAACACGAAGAACTCGGCCTCCGGGCCGAAGAAGGCGGTGTCGCCCACGCCCGTCGACTTCATGTACTCCAGCGCCTTCTTGGCGGTCTGGCGCGGGCAGCGGTCATAGGCCTGGCCGGTGACCGGGTCGATGGTGTCGCAGACGATGATGAGCTGCGGCTGCGCGGCGAAGGGGTCCATCGTCGCGCTCGACAGGTCGGGCTTGAGCTGCATGTCGGACTCGTTGATCGCCTTCCAGCCGGCGATGGACGAGCCGTCGAACATGATGCCGTCGGTCAGCATCTCCTCGTCGACGGTGACGATGTGCTGGGCGACGTGCTGCCACTTGCCCTTGGGATCGGTGAAGCGGAAATCGACGTACTTGACGTCGTTGTCCTTGATCATCTGCAGGATCTTCTTGGGATCGGACATGACTCTCTTCCTCGCTCGCTGTTCCGGGTTGTCCCCATTCACGGGGGTTGTTTCAGAGTGGATTTGCTCGGGGCGTCAGATGGCTTCCGGCCCGCGCTCTCCGGTGCGGATGCGGATCGCCTCGTCCACCGTGTAGACGAAGATCTTGCCGTCGCCGATGCGACCGGTCCGCGCCGCCGTCTGGATCGCCTCCACGGCACGCTCGACCAGGCTGTCCTCGATGACGACCTCGATCTTCACCTTGGGCAGGAAGTCCACCACGTACTCGGCGCCCCGATAGAGCTCGGTGTGGCCCTTTTGCCGACCGAAGCCCTTGGCCTCGGTCACGGTGATCCCCTTGATGCCGACCTCGTGCAGGGCTTCCTTCACTTCGTCGAGCTTGAAGGGTTTGATGATGGCTTCGATCTTCTTCATAGCCTCTCGCTTCACCTTCACTGGGCGCACGGAGGCGCCGGCGGACATATAGAAGCAAGAAGTGTGCCATAGCGCACCCCCTGCCGCGCCACGGAGTCGCCTGCGAAACGGGCAGTCGAGATCCAGCGCAGTGCGCAAAAAATAGGCGACTGATGAAAAAACAGCCACAAATGAGGCGCAATCCCTGATCCGTCCGCCAGCGGCCGATCATTTGACGCTCCGAACCGAAGGGCATCGGCGCCCGGGCAGGCGAGGAGCCCCGCCGCTCCCGCGGGGACGGTCCGGCCTCAGCGTTTGTTACGCGCATAGGCTTGTGTTCTAGTTTCCCGTCCCGTGGCTGGCGAGGTGGGGTGCGCCATGGACCATGGCCTCATGGGCGTGCTGATGGTGGTGGTGATTTTCGCGGTCGGCCTTGGCGGCGGCCTCGTCGCCATCCGTGCCCGCGAGTCCCACGGCGCGGAGCGGGCCGTCTCGCTGGGTGCCGTCTTCGCTGGCGGCATCTTTCTCGGCGCCGGCCTCGTCCATCTGCTGCCCGACAGCATCGAGGCCCTGGCAAGCTACTTCGCCGCGGTGGACTTCCCGATCGGCTACCTAGTCGCGGCCATCGGCTTCCTCGGCGTGCTCTTCATCGAGGAGATCGTCTTCGCCGAGGCCCATGACGGCGCCATCGCCCGCGGCGCGCAGGCGGAGCGCGCCGGCGCCAGCGCCGCGACCGCGGCGGAGGGTGTCTCCGCCTACGCCATCGTGGTGATCCTGTCGATCCATTCGGTCCTGGCCGGCGCCGCCCTCGGCACCGAGGACACGATGAACGGCTCGCTGGTGATCTTCATCGCCATCATCGCGCACAAGGGCGCCGCCGGCTTCGCCCTGACGCTCGATTTCCTGCGCGCCGGCTTCGGCTATGCCAAGACCCTGCGCCTGCTGGCGCTGTTCGCCACCATGACGCCGCTCGGCTTCATCCTCGGCACCGGGCTGGAAAGCGTGATGCATGAGAGCTACGGGCGCGTCTTCGAGGGCTTCTTCGACGCGCTCGCGGCCGGAACCTTCCTCTATGTCGCCATCGTCGAGATCATCGCCAAGGAGTTCGCCGACCGCCGGGCGATCCCGGCGAAGTACTTCGCCCTCTGCCTCGGCCTGCTGATGATGGCCTTGATCGCGCTCTGGGCCTGAACCGCTACTTCACGTGCTTTTCCAGGTAGCCGCCGATGCGCTCTATGGCGGCGCGGATGTTCTCCAGCGAGTTGGCGTAGGAGATGCGCAGGTAGCCCTCGCCATGCACGCCGAACGAGGTGCCGGAGATCGTGGCGACGCCCACCTCGTCGAGCAGCGCGGTCTCCAGCGCCTTGGACTTGATGCCGGTCTTGGAGATGTTGGGGAAGGCATAGAAGGCGCCGGCGGGGTTGACGCAGGAGACGCCCGGCAGCCCGTTCAGCGCCTGGTGGACGTAGCGCCGGCGCTCGTCGAAGGCCTTCATCATCATGGCGACCGCGTCCTGCGGTCCCTCCAGCGCGGCGATGCCGGCCCACTGGGTCGCCGCGTTGACGCAGGAGTTGGAGTTGATGGCGAGGCGCGTGGCGTGCTCGGCAAGCCCCGCTGGCCAAACGCCGTAGCCCAGGCGCCAGCCGGTCATGGCATAGGTCTTGGACCAGCCGTCCAGCAGGATCAGCCGGTCGCGGATCTCGGGATAGCTGAGGAGCGTGGTGTGCTCGCGCCCGTCGTAGAGCATCTCGGAGTAGATCTCGTCCGACATGATGGCGACGTGCGGGTGCTTCTCCAGGCCCGCCACCAGGCGGTCCAGCTCCTTCTTCGGCGTGACGCCGCCGGTCGGGTTGGCCGGGGTGTTGACGATGATGATGCGGGTCCTGGGCGTGATCAGCGACAGCGCCGTGTCGGCCGAGAAGGCGAAGCCCTCGTCCTCGCGCAGCGGCACCGGCACCGGGGTCGCGCCGCTGTACTCGATGACCGAGCGATAGATCGGGAAGCCCGGATCGGGATAGAGGATCTCGGCCCCCGGCTCGCCGAACATCAGGATGGCATAGAACATCGTGACCTTGCCGCCCGGCACCGCCACGACGTTGTCAGGGTCGACCTCGACGCTGAAGCGCTTCGCCAGGTTCTTCACCACCGCCTGGCGCAGCGGCAGGATGCCGTTGGCCGGCGTGTAGCCGTGGTGGCCGTCGCGCAGCGCCTTCACCGCCGCCTCGACGATGTGCGCCGGGGTCGGGAAGTCGGGCTGGCCGATCGACAGCGAGATGATCGACTTGCCCTGCGCGGCCAGGGCCTGGGCACGGGCCAGGACCTCGAAGGCACTCTCGGTGCCCAGGCGCTTCATGGATTGGGCGAGCTGCAGCTTGGCGGTCATCGGTCGGGTGATCCCCCCTGGAGGAAAAAAGGCGGCGGAGCATGGCGCGCCGGGAACCCGGGCGCCAGAGGCGGGGCGACTGCTCTCGTCCAACCCGCGACGCGCGCCAAGGGCTGCCGGGGGTTGGGTGTTGACTGGCGCTGGGGCGGGCGCCATAAAGCGCCGCCCGCGCGCCCCAGGCCCTTGTGCCTCCGGCGGTGGGCGCGAACCGGTGGTGGCTGTAGCTCAGTTGGTTAGAGCATCGGATTGTGGATCCGAGGGTCGTGGGTTCAAGTCCCATCAGCCACCCCAAATTCCCTCGCCCGGACGCCCCGCCAGCCGCCAAACGGCGGCCGCGCTTTTGACGCCGCCATGCCCGGCGCTGCTTGCCCCGTGATCACGCTTGTGGATAAGTGTGCCGAGGGGATATGCGGGTAGACAGCGAGTCGCTTCATGTATGCTGACTCTCATGGGGGTCGCCCGACGGTCGTGAATGTTCGGTGCCTCGGCCGCGCTCTGGCGGGAGCGACGCTTGGCCTCCTGCTGCTGCTCGGCCCGGCGCATCCGGTGCGTGCCGCGACCTTCGACCAGGGCCTCGACGCCTTCCAGGCGGGAAACTTCAAGCAGGCCGCCGACATCTGGCTGGAAATGGCCGATGCCGGCGACCGCCAGGCGCAGTACGCCGTGGGCAAGCTCTACGAGAGCGGGCAGGGCGTGCCGCAGAACTATGCCCGCGCCGCCGAATGGTATGGCCGCGCCGCCAAGCAGGGCCTGGCGGCGGCGCAGAACAACCTCGCGCTGCTCTACAACACCGGGCGCGGCGTGCAGCGCGACCCCGCCGAGGCGGTGCGCCTCTGGCAGCAGGCCGCGGCGCAGGGACACGTGCAGGCGCAATACAATCTCGGCCTCGCCTACTACCTGGGCGAAGGCGTCAAGCTGAACGACAAGGAGGCGGCGCACTGGTTCCTGGCCGCCGCCCAGGCCGGCCTGCCCGAGGCGCAGTTCGCCGTCGGCCAGATGCACCGCATGGGCGTCGGCATGGCCAAGGACGAAGGCGCCGCGCTGGGCTGGTACCAGCAGGCCGCATCGCAGGGCCATGCCGAGGCCGCGCGCAAGGCCGGCGAGCTGCAGGCCGCCGGCGTGACGCCGAAGGCGCCCGACCTGACCACCGCGGCGGCCCCGCCGGCCGCCGCCGCGCCGCTGGCCTCGCCCCCGCCAGGGGCGACCACGGTCGCCGTCGGCGGTCCCGAGGTGCCGGCCCCGGCTCCGGCTCCCGCCCCAGCTGCGCCCGCGCCTCCTGTGGCGGCCGCGCCGGCTCCGGCGCCTGCCGCCGTACCGCCGCCGCAGGTCGCCGCCGCCCCGTCGGCGGATGAGGAGGAAGACGTTCCCGCCGCGGCGGAGCAGGGCGACACCGGTACGGAGGCCGAAGCGGCGGCGCCGCAGGCGGCGCTCAGCATCACCGCCCTCGATGGGGCCCCCCTGGTTCTGCCGCCGCCGGAGAAGCCCGGCACGCCGGTGCAGCTTGCCTCGGCCGAGGTCGAGGCCGTGCCGGACGCCGTCGAGGAGCCCACTTCCGCTCCGGCCGCCGCTCCGGCGCCGGCCGAGGCGGCCCCCGTGCCGGCCGAGGCGGCCCCCGCTCCGGCGCCGGTCCAGGTCGCGATGCTGACGCCCGACACCAAGGGCGACAGCCTGTTGTGGTTCGGCAGCGGCGCCAGCGAGGCCGAGGCGAAGGCCCTGGCGGATAGGCTCTATGGCCGCTTCCCCGAGGTCTTCGGCGAGCGCCCGCCCAAGGTCGCCAAACGGGTCGAGGGCGGCAAGACGCGCTGGCGCGTCGAGGCTGGCCCGATCGCCGCCGCCGAGGGCGGCGCGCTCTGCGCCGCGCTGCGCGCCGTGGAGCCCAATCTCTTCTGCAAGGCGCTGCCGAAGGGCTGACCGCCCCTCCGTGCAGGGCTGCCGGCCTGGAAAGCGCCGCCCCGCTGCTGCACACTCGCGCCGCCATACACCAAACACCAAAGGGAGCGGGACGGACGCGCATGGGCGAGACCTTCAAGCAACGGCTGGCGCAGGGGCGCGGCGGGGTCGGCGTCTGGATCGAGACCTACGATCCCATCGCCGCGGAGATCCTCGCCACCGCCGGCTATGACTGCGCCATGATCGACCTGGAGCATGGCCCGGGCTCCTACCGCGATGCCCAGCTCGTCATGCAGGCGATGCGCGGCACCGCCTGCGTGCCGCTTTTGCGCGTGCCGGTCAGCAACCGCGTCGAGATCAAGCGCGCCCTCGACATCGGCGCCCGGGGCGTCATGTGCCCCTCGGTCTCGACGGTCGGCGAGGCCGAGGAGTGCGCCGCCGCCTGCCGCTATCCGGCGCGGCCGGGTCAGGGACATCGCGGCGTGCGCGGCATGGCGCCGACCATCGTGCGCGCCGCCGACTTCGGCCGCGACTGGCAGGCCTATGTCGAGCGCAGCGACCGCGAGGTCCTGACCATCGTGCAGATCGAGACGGGCGAGGGCGTCGAGAACGCCGCCGCCATCGCCGCGGTCGAAGGTGTCGACATGCTCTTCGTCGGACCGATGGACCTGTCCGGCGACCTTGGCCAGACCGGCAATCCCGATCACCCCGAGGTCCAGGCCGCCATCGCCAAGGTCGAGGCCGCGGCACGCGGCGCCGGCAAGCTGCTGGGCGCGGTGCCGACCGGCGCGCACTCGGCGGGTGCCCTGCTGGCGCGCGGCTACAACCTGGTGATCCCGGACGTCGACACGCTGCTGCTGCGCGAGGGGGCCCGCGCCTCGCTGGCGGCGCTGCGCAACTGAGGCCATGACGCCGGCCCCGCGCGAGCTGCTGACCGTCGCCGAGATGGCGGCGGCGGACCGCGCGGCCATCGCGGCCGGCATTCCCGAGGCCCGCCTGATGGAGGCCGCCGGCGGCGCCGTGGCGCGGGCGGCCCTGGCGCGTCTGCCATCCGGCGGGCGCGTGTTGGTGCTTTGCGGGCCGGGCAACACCGGCGGCGACGGCTTTGTCGCCGCGCGCCTGCTGCAGCAGGCCGGCTGTGCCGTGACCCTGGCGGCGACGCAAGCGGTGCAGGCCTATCGCGGCGCCGCGGCCGGTGCCGCCGCCGCGTGGCAAGGCACCGTCGAGGCCCTGGAGCCGGGGCATGGCGACGCCGGCGGCTTCGCGCTGGTGATCGATGCCCTGTTCGGCGCCGGCCTCGCCCGTCCGCTGGAAGGGACGGTCGCCGCGGTGGTGCGGCGGCTGAACGCCGGCGCCACGCCGGTCCTGGCGGTCGACGTGCCGAGCGGCCTCAGCGGCGATAGTGGCGAGGCGCTGGGCGGCCTGGCGGTCCAGGCGGTGGAGAGCGTCACCTTCTGCCGGCGCAAGCCCGGGCATCTCCTGCTGCCGGGACGGCGGCTCTGCGGCCGCGTGATCCTGGCGGATATCGGTATCCCGGACAGCGTGGTCGAGGAACTGGCGCCCAAGCTTGCCGAGACCGGTCCCTGGCTGGCGAAGCTGCTGCCCGGCCGCCGGGCCGAGAGCCACAAGTACGACTTCGGCTTCCTGCTGATCCGCGGCGGCGCCAGCATGACCGGCGCCGGACGGCTGGCGGCCCGCGCCGCGCTGCGCAGTGGCGCCGGGCTGGTCGGCCTGGCGGCGCCCGCGGCCAGCCTGCCGGTCTATGCCACGGCGGCGGCGAGCCTGATCCTGCTGCCGGCGGAGACGCCGGACGACTGGATCCGCCTGCTGGGCGACGCGCGGCGCAATGCCCTGCTGGTCGGCCCGGGCAACGGCGCGACGGCGGAGACCCGCGCCGCGGTCGAGGCGGCCCTGGCGACCGGCCGGGCCACGCTACTCGACGCCGATGCCATCACCTGCTTCGCCGGCGAGGCACCGGCCCTGGCAGCGCAGGTGCGCGGGCCCCTGGTGCTGACGCCGCATGAGGGCGAGTTCCGGCGCCTCTTCCCCGATCTGGCCGGCGACAAACTGGCCCGTGCCCGCGCCGCGGCCAGGGCCCTCAATGGCGTCGTGCTGCTGAAGGGCGCCGACACGGTTGTCGCCGCGCCGGACGGGTGCGCCGCCGTCAACGCCTCGGCGCCGCCGGCTTTGGCGGTCGCCGGCAGCGGCGACGTCCTGGCCGGCATCCTCGGCGGGCTGCTGGCGCAGGGCCTGCCGGCCTTCGAGGCGGCGGCCCTGGCGGCCTGGCTGCACGGGGCCGCGGCCGAGGGCGCGGGCAGGGGGCTGATCGCCGACGACCTGCCGGACCGGCTGCCGGCGATCTTCGCGCGACTGGAAACGCCTTAGGCCGCCCGCGCGTTCAACCGGCAGCGCCACTCAAGGCAAGGAGCCGTCATGGTCAAGAACAGGATCTGCGTCTGGTACGACAAGGATGCCGAGGCGGCCGCCCGCTTCTATGCCGAGACCTTTCCCGACAGCAGCGTCGATGGCGTTCATCGCGCGCCCAGCGACTATCCCTCGGGCAAGGAAGGCGACGTGCTGACGGTGGAGTTCACCGTTGCCGGCGTCGCCTGCGTCGGGCTGAACGGCGGGCCGGTCTTCAAGCAGAGCGAGGCCTTCTCGTTCCAGATCACTACCGAGGACCAGGCGGAAACCGATCGACTGTGGAACGCCATTGTCGGCAACGGCGGGCAGGAGAGCGCCTGCGGCTGGTGCAAGGACCGCTGGGGAGTCTCGTGGCAGATCACCCCGCGCACGCTGCTGGAGGCCATGGCCGCGGGCGGCGCCGAAGCCAAGCGCGCCTTCGATGCCATGATGGAGATGGGCAAGATCGACGTGGCCAGGATCGAGGCGGCCCGGCGCGGCTGATTTTCGGGCTCGAGTCGCGACGGCCGGCGAACCGAGATGAATCCAGGGACCACAAGCTCTTGCGGCGGTAGCGCCGGCATACCCCCGAATCGTGAGTCCAATCAGACACTTGGAGTCGCAAGAGCAAGACTCTTGAGTCTCAATACATTAACTCATATCCTGTGAGTCACTTTTGAGGATAACCGGGGAAGCCTCGGACTCAGCCGACTCTTTACTCGCGGGAGGGAAAGAGTACCGGCGCCGAGGCAGGTGCCCTGAAGGGCCACTTGCGGGGGGAATCATGCGCAAGGATCGCACCAATGTGTTCGCGCGCCGGGGCTCGGACATCGAGCTGATCAAGGCCGGCGGCGTGTTCCGCTACCGTGGGCCGGAGAACCTGGTCGAAACCGCCCAGGTTCTGGGCATCACTTCGGACGCCACCGGCATTCCGCATGTCCGCTATCAGGTGATGATCGAGCGGCCCTATCTGGGCCGCATGATCGACGGCCCGCGCATCCTCAACCTGCGCTCCTTCGTCGAGCGCTTCAGCGAGCGGCTGATGCCGGTGCCGGCCCACGCCGCGGAATAGCCGGTCCAGAGTCCAGCGCCGGCGGCATGGTGCTGTGCCGGCAATCGGGCTTCATTCAGCGGGCGCTTCGGGTTAGATCGTTGCTTCGCCGCGCTCTGCGGTGGCACGAACTTGCCCGGAGGTCCCGATGGCCAGCTCTTTGATCCAGCCCACCGCAGCCGGCTCCAAGGCCCCGGTCGTCACGCCCGAGCGCCTTGCCATCCTGCGCGCGCTGGAGAAGAAGATCCTCTGGCTGGCCGCCTGGACCATCCACAACGCCAACCACCTGCGCCCCTCGCGCGACGGGCTGAAGGTCGGCGGGCACCAGGCCTCCTCGGCCTCGCTGGTCACGCTGATGACCGCGCTTTACATGGACGTGCTGCGGCCGAACGACCGCGTCGCGGTGAAGCCGCACGCCAGCCCGGTGTTCCATGCCATCCAATACCTGCTGGGCAACCAGACGCAGGAGAAGCTGGAGCGCTTCCGCGCGCTCGGCGGCGCGCAGTCCTATCCCTCGCGCACCAAGGATATCGACGACGTCGACTTCTCCACCGGCTCGGTCGGCCTCGGCGTCGCCATGACCTCCTTCGCCGCGCTGGTGCAGGACTACGTCAGCCTGAAGAACTGGCTGCCCGAGGGAAAGACGCCGGGGCGCATGATCGCCCTGGCGGGCGACGCGGAGATGGACGAGGGCAACATCTACGAGTGCATGCTGGAGGGCTGGAAGCACGACGTGCGGAACGTCTGGTGGATCATTGACTACAACCGCCAGAGCCTCGACAGCGTGGTCAGCGACCGCCTCTTCGGCCAGATCGACAAGCTCTTCGCGACCATGGGCTGGAAGGTCGAGACGCTGAAGTACGGCAAGCTGCTGCAGGCTGTCTTCCAGCAGCCGGGCGGCGAAGCGCTGCGCCAGTGGATCGACGACTGCCCCAACTCGCTCTACTCGGCGCTGACCTTCAAGGGCGGCGATGCCTGGCGCCAGCAGCTCAAGGTCGACCTCGGCGGCACCATCGGCATCCGCGCGCTGCTCGACGAGCATAACGACGCGGCGCTGGGACGCCTCATGACCAACCTTGCCGGGCACGATCTGGAGAGCGTGCTGGAGGCCTTCCACGCCAACGACGGCGTGGAGACGCCGACCTGCTTCCTGGCCTACACCATCAAGGGATTCGGGCTGCCCTTCGCCGGCCACAAGGACAATCACGCCGGCCTGATGAACGAGGACCAGATGGCGGTCTTCAAGCAGGCCAATGCCATCAAGGACGGCAAGGAGTGGGAGCGCTTCGCCGGCCTCGACCTGCCGGCCGAGACGCTGCAGGGCTTCCTCGACCAGGTGCCCTTCAACGCCGAGGGCGCGCGCCGCTACAGCGCGCCCAAGCTGCCAGTGCCGGAGAACTTCCCGAAGCCGGCGAACGAGACCAATTCCACTCAGGCCGGCTTCGGCCAGATCCTGGCCGAGCTGGCCAAGGAGGAGACGCCGCTGGCCGAGCGCCTGGTCACCACCTCGCCCGACGTCACGGTTTCCACCAACCTCGGCGGCTTCGTGAACCGGCGCGGCATCTTCGATCGCCGGCCGCGCGAGGACGTCTTCAAGGAGCAGAAGGTGGTCTCGGCCCAGCGCTGGGCCATGTCGCCACAGGGCCAGCACATCGAGCTGGGCATCGCCGAGAACAACCTCTTCATCATGCTGGCGGCGCTCGGCCTCTCGCATTCGGTCTTCGGCGCGCGCCTGCTGCCGATCGGCACGCTCTACGACCCCTTCATCCAGCGCGGCCTCGATGCGCTGAACTATGCCTGCTACCAGGACGCCCGTTTCCTGGTGGTGGCGACGCCCAGCGGCATCACCCTGGCGCCCGAGGGCGGCGCGCACCAGTCGGTGGCGACGCCGCTGATCGGCATGGCGCAGGACGGCCTGGCCTACTTCGAGCCGGCCTATGTCGACGAGCTCTCGACCATCATGGCCTGGGCCTTCGACTACCTGCAGCGCGACGGCGACAAGAGCCAGGCGCCGGGCAGCGAGGGCTGGGTGCGCGACCAGGGCGGCGGCTCGGTCTACCTGCGCCTCTCCACCCGCCAGCTGCTGCAGCCCAAGCGCAGCCTCAGCGAGGGCCTGAAGCGCGAGATCATCGACGGTGGCTACTGGCTGCGGCCGCCGGCGGACGGCGCGGAACTCGCCGTGGTCGCCATGGGCGCCGTGATGCCCGAGGCCATCGCCGCCTGGGAGGAGATCGTCCAGGACGTGCCAGGCGCCGGCCTGCTGGCCGTGACCTCGGCCGACCGGCTGAACGCCGAATGGCACAGCGCCCTGAAGTCCCGCCAGGCCGGCCGCGCCGGCGCCACCTGCGAGGTCGAGCGCCTGCTGGCGCCGCTGGCCGCCGATGCCGGCCTGGTCACGGTGCTCGACGGCCACCCGGCGACGCTCTCGTGGCTGGGCGGCGTGCGCGGCCACAGGGTGCAGGCCCTGGGTGTCGAGCACTTCGGCCAGTCGGGCGACCTGCCGGACCTGTTCCACAAGTACCGCATCGACAGCGACGCCATCCTGGATGCGGCCGCGGCGGCGCTGGTCCAGCGGGCGCGGAGCTGACATGCCCAGCAACGCCCTCGGACAGCCGATCGGCGAGCCGGTTCCCGGCTGGACGGCCAGGCCGCGTCCGCCGCTGACGGCGATGACCGGGCAGTCCTGCCGGACCGAGCCACTGGATCCGGCGCGGCACGGCCACGACCTCTGGCGGGCGGTGAGCCTGGACCGGGAAGGTCGAAACTGGACCTACCTGGCCTATGGCCCCTTCGCCGCCGAGGCGGACTATCGCGGCTGGCTGGAGTCCATGGCCGGCAAGGACGACCCGCAGTTCCATGCCGTGATCGCCGGCGACAGCGGCCAGGCGGTGGGGGTACTGAGCTTCCTGCGCATCGACCCGCCGGTGGGCGTGATCGAGGTCGGCCATATCCACTACTCCCCGGCCCTCCAGCGCACGCCGCTGGCCACCGAGGCCATGTACCTGACGATGGTCCGGGTCTTCGACGAGCTCGGCTATCGCCGCTACGAGTGGAAGTGCGACAGCCTCAACGCCCCCTCGCGCCGCGCGGCCGAGCGCTACGGCTTCCAGTTCGAAGGCATCTTCCGCCAGGCCACGCTCTACAAGGGCCGCAACCGCGATACCGCCTGGTATGGCATGACCGACAGGGACTGGCCGCGCGTGAAGGCCGGATACCAGGCCTGGCTCGACCCGGCCAACTTCGATGCCGAAGGCCGGCAGATCAAGAGCCTGGCGGCGCTGCGGGACGGCTGAGCGGGCAGGGCAGGGGGACGCACCCGGCGCGCCCTTTTTCCGCTTGGCGGGGGCTTCTGGCGTGCTATACACCGCCCCCTCGCACCGAACCCCGGTCCTGGCGGGCGGGCGGGCATGGCGAAATTGGCAGACGCGCCAGATTTAGGTTCTGGTGGGCTTACGCTCGTGGGGGTTCAAGTCCCTCTGCCCGCACCACTTCGCCCGGCCCCGCTCACTGCCCAGGAACAGGCCGAGGCGCAACGAAACAACTTAGAGGACGGGGCCTCCCCCACGATGCAAGTCAACGAGACCCAGACCGACGGCCTGAAGCGGCAGTTCGAGATCGTCATCGCCGCGCAGGATATCGAGAGCCGCGTCAACGAGCGGCTCAACGACCTGGCGAAGAAGGTGAAGCTGCCCGGCTTCCGTCCCGGCAAGGTGCCGGTCTCGCTGATGAAGCAGCGCTACGGCGCCTCGGTGATGGGCGAGGTGCTGGAAGAGACGGTCAACGACAGCACCAACCAGGCCCTCAACGACCGCGGCCTCAGGCCGGCGCTGAAGCCCAAGGTCGAGATCGTCGCCTTCGACCAGGGCAAGGACCTGCAGTACAAGGTCGACGTCGAGGTGCTGCCCGAGGTCCAGCCGATGGATTTCGCCGCCCTGGAGCTGGAGCGCCTGACCCTGGCGCCGGCCGATGCGGACGTCGAGGCGGCGCTGGCCCGCATCGCCGAGAGCAACAAGAAGAGCCAGGAGCCGGCGACGGCCCGACCCGCCGCCAAGGGCGACCTGGTGACCATCGATTTCGCCGGCACGGTGGACGGTAACGCGCTGCCCGGCCTGCAGGGCGAGGGCTTCCGCCTGGAGCTCGGCGCCGGCCAGTTCATCCCCGGCTTCGAGGACCAGCTCGTCGGCGCCAGCGTCGACGAGGAGCGCGAGGTCAAGGTGACCTTCCCGGCCGACTACCCGGCCGAGGACGTGAAGGGCAAGGACGCCATCTTCAAGGTCACGGTGAAGAAGCTGGAGGAGCAGGTCGAGCGCACGCTGGACGACGACTTCGCCAAGGAGATGGGCCTGGAGAGCCTGGAGCAGCTCCGCACCCGTGTACGCGAGCAGCTGGCCGGCGAGTACGACAACGTCGCCCGCGCCAACCTGAAGCGCCGCGTGCTGGATGCCCTGGCGGCGCAGCACTCCTTCACCGTGCCGGTCGGCATGGTCGACATGGAGTTCGACGCCATCTGGCAGCAGATCGAGAAGGACAAGGCCGCCGGCCAGCTCGATCCCGAGGACAAGGACAAGTCCGACGACGAGCTGAAGAGCGAGTACCGCGCCATCGCCGAGCGCCGCGTGCGCCTCGGCCTGCTGCTGTCCGAGGTCGGCCGCCAGCAGAACATCGATGTCTCGCAGGACGAGCTGAACCAGGCGGTGATGGCCGAGGTGCGGCGCTTCCCCGGCCAGGAGCAGAAGGTCCTGGAGTACTTCCGCAACAACCCCTCGGCCGTGGCCGGCATCCGCGCCCCGCTGTTCGAGCAGAAGGTGATCGACTGGATCGTCGGCCAGTCCAAGGTCACCGACCGCGCCGTGACGCTCGAGGAGTTCAACAAGATCGCCGAGGACGCGCCGAAGGCGGCGGTCTGAGGCCCTGCCCGCGGCAGGGTCGGAGCGGGGGGTGACGGCAGGCTCGCGCTCGCCTATCTCTTGAAGGCACGTGGAACGAGGGAGTCGGTATGCGCGACCCGCAAGAGATCTACATGAACACGCTGGTCCCCATGGTCATCGAGCAGACCGCGCGGGGCGAGCGGGCCTATGACATCTATTCCCGCCTGCTGAAGGAACGGATCATCTTCCTGACCGGGCCGATCTTCGACCAGGTCTCCAGCCTGATCTGCGCCCAGCTCCTGTTCCTGGAATCCGAGAACCCGAAGAAGGACATCGCCTTCTACATCAACTCGCCGGGCGGCGTGGTCTCGGCGGGCCTGGCGATGTACGACACCATGCAATACATCCGCAGCGACGTGGCTACGGTCTGCGTCGGCCAGGCGGCCTCCGCCGGCTCACTGCTGCTGATGGCCGGCGCCAAGGACAAGCGCTTCGCCCTGCCGAACGCCAAGGTGATGATCCACCAGCCCTCCGGCGGCTTCCAGGGCCAGGCGACGGACATCGAGATCCATGCCCGCGAGATCCTGCAGACCCGGGCGAAGCTCAACGAGCTCTATGCCCAGCACACCGGCCAGCCGGTCGCGGTCATCGCCGACGCCATGGAGCGCGACCGCTTCATGACGCCCGAGGAGGCCAAGGCCTTCGGCCTGATCGACCAGGTGGTGGACAAGCGTCCGGACGCACTCGACGTCGGCGGCAGCACCCCCGCCTGAGACCCTTAGGCATCAAAGGTCCCGCGCCGGTCCGGCAGCAGGTGCGGGAAGCCCTTGAAGCAACGGGGCTTCTTACCCATCTAAGGGGGTCCGTGTCGCCATTTTGTCATTGTGCGGTCGCGGACCCCCCGTCTAACATTCCAATGACGCGCCCTGGACCTGGGCGCCGGACCGGAAGACATGACCAAAGCCAGCGGTAGCGACTCCAAGAACACCCTCTATTGCTCCTTCTGCGGCAAGAGCCAGCACGAGGTCCGCAAGCTCATCGCCGGGCCGACCGTCTTCATCTGCGATGAGTGCGTCGAGCTCTGCACCGACATCATCCGCGAGGAGCACAAGACCACGCTGGTGAAGTCGCGCGACGGCGTGCCGACCCCGCGCGACATCTGCAACGTGCTGGACGACTACGTGATCGGGCAGGGCCACGCCAAGCGCGTCCTCTCGGTCGCCGTGCACAATCACTACAAGCGCCTGGCGCACGGCGCCAAGAACAACGACGTCGAGCTGGCCAAGTCCAACATCCTGCTGGTCGGCCCGACCGGCTGCGGCAAGACGCTGCTGGCGCAGACCCTGGCCCGCATCCTCGACGTGCCCTTCACCATGGCGGACGCGACGACGCTGACCGAGGCCGGCTATGTCGGCGAGGATGTCGAGAACATCATCCTCAAGCTGCTGCAGGCGGCGGACTACAACGTCGAGCGCGCGCAGCGCGGCATCGTCTACATCGACGAGGTCGACAAGATCAGCCGCAAGTCGGACAACCCCTCGATCACCCGCGACGTGTCGGGCGAGGGCGTGCAGCAGGCCCTGCTGAAGATCATGGAAGGCACCATCGCCTCGGTGCCCCCGCAGGGCGGTCGCAAGCATCCGCAGCAGGAGTTCCTGCAGGTCGACACCACCAACATCCTGTTCATCTGCGGCGGCGCCTTCGCCGGGCTGGAGAAGATCATCGCCCAGCGTCGCCAGGGCACCTCGATCGGCTTCGGCGCCGAGGTGCGCGGCCCGGACGAGCGGCGCACCGGCGAGGTGCTGCGCGACCTCGAGCCCGAGGACCTGCTGAAGTACGGCCTGATCCCCGAATTCGTCGGCCGCCTGCCCGTGGTGGCGACGCTCGACGATCTGGACGAGGCGGCCCTGGTCGAGATCCTCACCAAGCCGAAGAACGCGCTGGTCCGCCAGTACGGCCGCCTGTTCGAGATGGAGCGCATCCGTCTGAAGTTCACCGATGACGCCCTGCGCGGCATCGCCCACCGGGCGATCCAGCGCAAGACCGGTGCGCGCGGCCTGCGCTCGATCATGGAAGCGATCCTGCTGAACACCATGTACGACCTGCCCAGCCTCGACGGTGTTGACGAGGTCGTCGTCAACCGGGAGGTCGTCGAGGGGCGGGCACAGCCGCTTTATACCTACAGCGACCGGCGCGAAATCGAGGCGCCGGCCCAGGCCTAGAGTAAGGGCCACCTCAGCGGGGACGCCGCCATGGGGCGGCGCAGGGGGTGGTGACAGGCGCGTTACGCGCAAGTGACCGGCGCTTGAACGCAATGCGGCCGGGGCCATCTATCC
>JAKOWB010000036.1 GCA_029781795.1 Pseudomonadota bacterium
CCGCACCAGGACCTGATCAGCGAGCGCCTGGCCACGCTGTGGGCGATTCGCCAACGCCAGGCCGACGTGGTGCTGCTGCCGGCCACCACGGCGCTGTACCGCCTGGCGCCGCCCAGTTTTCTGGCGGCCTACACCTTCGACTTCAAGCAGGGGCAAAAACTGGACGAGGCGGCGCTCAAGAGCCAGCTCACCCTGGCCGGCTACCAGCACGTCACGCAGGTGGTCAGCCCCGGCGAATACGCGGTGCGCGGCGGGCTGATCGACCTGTTTCCCATGGGTTCGCCCCAGCCCTTCCGCGTCGATCTGTTCGACGACGAGATCGACTCGATCCGCGCGTTCGACCCCGACACCCAGCGCAGCCTGTACCCGGTGCCCGCCGTGCGCCTGCTGCCGGGGCGCGAGTTTCCGCTGGACGAGGCCGCGCAGGCGCGCTTTCGCCACCGCTGGCGCGAGCTGCTGGAGGGCGACCCGACCAAAAGCCGCATCTACAAGGACATGGGCAACGGCGTGGCCAGCGCCGGCATCGAGTACTACCTGCCGCTGTTCTTCGAGCACACGGCCAGCGTGTTCGATTACCTGGGTGAGCAGGCCACGCTGGTGCTGCACGGCGATCTGGAAGCGGCTTTCCAGCAGTTCACGCAGGACACGCGCGAGCGCCATCGCCTGGCCCAGGGCGACCCCGAGCGGCCGGTGCTGCCGCCCGAGGCGCTGTTCCTGAGCGCCGAAGACTTCTACCTCGCCGCCAAGCCTCTGCCCCAGCTGGCGCTGCGCCCCGGCCTTGCCGACGTGGGCGAAAGCGCCTTCGCGCAAGCGCGGCCCGACCTGACCGCCACGCGCGGCGCCGACGACCCGCTGGCGCGCCTGCAAGCCCACATCCGCGCCAGCGCCCAGCGCGTGCTGGTGCTGGCCGAAAGCGCGGGCCGGCGCGAAAGCCTGCTGGATTTTTTGCGCGCCAGCGGCCTGAACCCGCCCGCCTTCGACTCGCTGGCCGAGTTCGGGGCCAGCGACGAAAAGGCCGGCATCGCCACCGCCGCGCTGGCCCAGGGCTTTGCGTGGCTGGAGGGCGGCATCGACTTCGTCACCGAATCCGAGCTGTTTGCGCAAGGCGCCACCACGCGCCGGCGCAAGAAGCAGGAGCAAGAGAGCGACGTCGAGGCGCTGATCAAGGACCTGAGCGAGCTGAAGGTGGGCGACCCCGTGGTGCACACCCAGCACGGCATCGGGCGCTACCGCGGCTTGGTCAACCTGGACGTGGGCGCCACCAACCCCGACGGCAGCGCCGCGCCACAAGAATTTCTGCACCTCGAATACGCCGGCGACGCGGTGCTGTACGTGCCGGTGTCGCAGCTGCACCTGATCGGCCGCTACACCGGCGTGTCGGCCGAAGAAGCGCCCCTGCACAAGCTGGGCAGCGGCCAGTGGGAAAAGGCCAAGCGCAAGGCCGCCGAACAGGTGCGCGACGCCGCCGCCGAGCTGCTCAACATCCACGCCCGGCGCGCCGCGCGCGAGGGCCATGCCTTCCGCTACTCGGCGCACGACTACGAGCAGTTCGCGGCCGACTTCGGCTTTGAGGAGACGGCCGACCAGAGCGCCGCCATCCACGCCGTGATCCAGGACATGATCAGCCCGCGCCCCATGGACCGGCTGGTGTGCGGCGACGTGGGCTTTGGCAAGACCGAGGTGGCCCTGCGCGCC
>JAKOWB010000009.1 GCA_029781795.1 Pseudomonadota bacterium
CCTGTTCCTTCTCGCTCCACTACCACGACCACAGCCTGCAGGACCCCTGCGGTCCTGGCTGCCCGGCGCGCCACACCGACGACCCCTGCGACCCCTGGCAAGAGGCCGCCTAGATGCCCGCCAACCTCTGGCTGCTGCTGCCCGCCATCGTCGCCTTCGCCACCGCGGCCATCTTCGCCGGCTACCGGCTGGCGACCTGGCCGACGCGCCAGGCCGAGCGCCGCGAGACCGGCGAGGGATTCGCCGCCCTGCCGCGCCTGCTGCCCAGCGGTCTGCCCGCCACCTTCGATGCGCCCGATCATGGCCGCGAGGCTATGCGCGAACGGGTCGCAAGTCCTGACCAATCGCTGGGGAGTTTCGGACAGTGACGCATGCGCGATGGCACAATTCCTGGGAGGCCGCGCTGGTCGGCGCGCTGCACAATCTGACCGACGCCGAGCTGCGTGAGGCCACCGGCCGGTCGCGCGACTACCTGTCGAAGCTGTCGGTCCCGGGCAACGGCCGCGAGCTGTGGTTCAGCCACGCCGTCGCGCTGGACAAGGCGCTGGTGGCGAAGGGTCTGCCGCCGCAGTTCCTGCCGCTGCTGAAAGACCAGGTCGGCGAGCAGCCGGCGGCGCGTGAGTCCATCGACAAGGCGCTGCTGCTGACCATGAGCGGCGTCGGCGACCTGGCGCGCGCTGTGACCGACGCGATGGCCGATGGCCGTCTCGACACTGCTGAGCGCATCAACCTGCACAATCTGGCCGACGACGCGATCAAGCACCTGCGCGAGATCATCACGACGGTGGAGACCAGCCGCGAGGACGCGGCGAAGGTCCAGGCCATCGGGCGGAGGGCCGCGTCGTGACCATCGACCGCGCCTTCATGGCCGACCCGGGCCGCACCGCCGCCCGCAAGAAGCGCCCCGTCGCCAAGCGCCGCTGGGGCGCCAGCATCATCAAGGCCGAGGACTACAGCGTCCTGCATCGCTGGTTCGACGGCAGCCAGACCCGCAAGGAGACGCAGCAGCGCCGCCGCGAGTTGCACGCGACGAAGGGCTGGCGCGACTACCGGGTGTCGGCATGACCGCCCGCGCCCGCCTTCTCGCCGCCCTGCTGGCCGTCACCACGTCGTCGCACTGCGCCGTCGCGCCGGCAGCGCCGCGGCCCGACCAGGACTGCCGCGAGATGGAGCGCCGGGTGCAAGCCGGGCTGCAGGACCTGGGCGACTGCCAGCCGGAGCGGCGACCGGCGGCGAGCGAGATCTACTGAGGGGCGGGCATGAACCAGGCCGACCCCTTCGCCATCCCGAGCTTCCTGGACCGCCGGCAGCCGACTCGCGCCGCCGATCCGGAAGGGCCTGGCGCCCCTGACGCGCCACGTCTCTCGACGGAGATCCTCCCTTGTTCAGCCTCGGGGCCGGCCGCACCCGCAGCCGGCCCCTCTTTTCCCGAGAAGGAGACCAGCAGCACCATGGCACGCAACGGTAACGGTCGCGGGCGCCGCCCCGCCGCCTCCGAGTTCGCCGACGATCAGACCGGCGAGACCGGCCACGAGAAGTCCAACGCGAAGGCCCGGCAGCAGACCATCCGCGACGCCTGCAAGGACATCGCCGCGCTGGAGGCCGAGCGCAAGACGATCTCCGAGAAGATCAGCGAGATCCGGCAGACCCGCATCAAGGGCGACCTCGGCATGAAGCTGGCCGACTTCGGCGCCGTCTATCGCCTCTACAAGCTCGAAGGCGAGGACCGTGACGCCGCGCTCGACGCCATCCGCGAAGGCTTCAAGGCGCTGG
>JAKOWB010000016.1 GCA_029781795.1 Pseudomonadota bacterium
ACACCGCCTTCGACACCAGCGTCATCCAGGACCCGGTGGTGAAGGGGATGTGGCAGCAGTTCGGCCAGTCCGCCAACATCCCCTACATCTCCAACCTGACGCCGAAGCAGTTCTACGACCAGGCGCTGCTGCCGGCCGCCCAGCAGGTGGTGTCGGGCAAGATGACCGGCGCGCAGGCGGGCGACCTCGCCGCCGACGTCGCCAAGCAGTGGCGGGACTTCAACCCCGACATGCTGGAGAGCTTCCAGAAGTGGGCGGCCGATCTCGGCTGACGATCGAGCCCTCTCCCGCGCCAGCGGGAGAGGGAGGGACCCGTCGCGCCAGCGACGGGAGGGTGAGGGTCGCCAAGGCTGCACGACCCTCACCCCGACCCTCTCCCGCTCCGCGGGCGAGGGAGGTCACGGCGCCGCGGGCGAGGGATAGTGGTGCAGACCCTGCTGTCCGGGCAGCTGCTGTTCGCCGCGCTGGTGACCGGGGCGGCCTATGCGCTAGTGGCGCTCGGCCTCAACCTCGTCTACGGGACGATGCGGCTGCTCAACGTCGCGCATGGCGAGATCGTCATGCTCGGCGCCTACGTCACCTTCTGGCTGTTCAGCGTTCTCGCCGTGCCGCCGCCGCTGGCGCTGCTGGCCTCGACCGTGGCCGCCGCGCTGCTCGGCGCCGCGGTCTATCACGGGCTGCTGCGCCGCATGCTGGCCTCGCCGCGGCTCAAGGGGCGGATCGAGGCCAACTCGCTGCTGCTCTTCTTCGGCGTCTCGATCATCCTGCAGAACCTGGCGGCGCTGCTCTTCGACGCGACGCCGCGCGCCTATCGCTATCTCGACGGCGTCGTCGCCGTCGGCGACGTGGCGATGACCGGCAACCGGCTGCTGCTGCTGGCGGTGGCCGCGACGCTCTGCATCGCCGTGGCGATCTTCCTGCGGCTCAGCATCCACGGGCTGGCGATCAAGGCGCTGATCCAGCACCGCGAGGCGGCGGCGGTGGTCGGCATCGCCATCGGGCGGGTGCAGCTCGCCAGCGT
>JAKOWB010000103.1 GCA_029781795.1 Pseudomonadota bacterium
GGCGGGCCGCCGCCTCGTTCAGCTTGTAGCGCCAGACCACCACCAGGTACTGCAGCGAGTGGAAGGCCGGCACCACCAGCAGGAAGCGGGCATCGAGGCGCACGAAGATCAGCCAGAGATAGAGCGTGATGGCGTAGGCCATGATGCCGGTCCAGGCCATGCCCTTGCCGGCGAAGAACCGGCGTCCCAGCACCAGCAGCAGCCAGAGGCCGCTCGCCGCCGTGACGCCCACGGCCGCGTAGTAGAGCCAGTCGGGGATGGAGAAGGTGTAGTACTTGAGGCCCCAGAGGTCCTGCTGCGCCACCGAGCGGTTGCCGGTCAGCCAGGACAGCGACCAGCAGGCATAGGCGTTCCACAGCAGGGCGCGCTTCTGCCCGGCGTCGTAGAAGCGGCGCTTCAGCACGGAATCGACGATCGCCATGCCGTAGCCCTGCTTGGCGTAGTGCCAGCCGACCAGCAGGAACATGAGGTTGCCGGCGAAGCCCAGGGTGCGCGCATCGCCGGCCAGCACGCAGCCGGCCAGGAAGCCGCCGAGCGCCAGCGGCACGAAGATGCCGGCGAAGCGGTAGCGCCAGCGCAGCAGCGCGTCGCCCTCGCTGCCGAAGGCCTTGGCGGCGAAGCCGCCGTAGAAGATCTGGTAGGAGTTGGCGAAGTGCGGGTGGTTGATGAAGTGCGTCATGGCGATGGCGAGGATCGCCACCTGGCGCTGCGCCTCCGCCGTCGCCGGCACCAGCAGCCAGATCAGCGGCAGCGCCAGCAGCGAGGCGCCGCCGAGTCCCAGCACATCGACCACGGGGTTGAACAGCCAGCGCCGCCCCTTGGCGGGGCGCGCCGCCGCGGCCTCCGGCGCAGCCGCCACCGCGGCCAGTCCGTCGCCCTGCAGAACCGTCATCGCAACCTCACTCCCCCTGGCGGCGAGGCGCCGCCTATTCAAAAGTGACACGGGGGCCGACAGGCCACACCCGGCGATAGTATCAGATTGAGACTTAATCTGGGCCGCCATCCGGGGCTTGGCCGGCACGGCGGACGAGGAACTCCTGGAAGGTCGCCGCTTCGCCGGCCGCGCGGGCGGCGGCGAAGGCGCGATTC
>JAKOWB010000110.1 GCA_029781795.1 Pseudomonadota bacterium
CCGGCGTCGTCACGCGCGAGGACGCCGAGGCGATGACCCGCCGCGTCTTCGACACGCTCGACGCCGAGCGGCGCGCCCTGGCCGACGCCCACCCCGCGCCGACCGTCAACGGCCAGCCGGCGCAGCCGCAGGCCGAGGCGCCGAGCCTGCCCGGCGGCACGGCAGTGCCGGCGGCCCGGCTGCGCGAGTACAACGAGCTGCTGCTGGAGGTGCCATCGGATTTCCGGCTCAATCCGAAGCTGGCCCGGCCGATGTCGCGCCGCCGGGCGCAGCTCGACGAGCCGGGCGGGATCGACTGGGCGCACGCCGAAATTCTGGCCTTCGCCTCGATCCTTTCGGACGGCGTCCCGATCCGCCTGACCGGCCAGGACGCCGAGCGCGGCACCTTCAGCCAGCGCCACCTCGTCCTGCACAACCCGGAGAACGGCGCCACCTATACGCCGCTGCAGGAGCTGCGGACGGCCCGCGCCGCCTTCGGCCTCTACAACAGCCCGCTCTCGGAGAACGCGGCGCTGGGCTTCGAGTACGGTTACAGCGTGCAGGCGCCGCGCGTGTTCGTGCTCTGGGAGGCGCAGTTCGGCGACTTCGCCAACGGCGGCCAGGTCATCATCGACCAGTTCATCTCCGCCGCGCTGGCGAAGTGGGACCAGCACCCGGCGCTGGCGCTGCTGCTACCCCACGGCAACGAGGGCCAGGGACCGGAGCATTCGAGCGCCCGGCTCGAACGCTTCCTCCAGCTCGCGGCCGATGGCAACATGACGATCGCCGACTGCACTACCTCGGCGCAGTACTTCCACCTGTTGCGGGCGCAGGCGCTCTCGCTGGGTTCGGGCGTGCCCCGGCCGCTCGTGCTGATGACGCCCAAGAGCCTGCTCCGGCAGCCGCGCTCCGGCTCCAGCCTGGACGACCTCGCCACGGGCGGGTTCCGGCCGGTGCTGGACGACCAACTCGGCGCGGAGCAGCGGCGCGCCGCCGAGCGGCTGATCCTGTGCAGCGGCAAGGTCTGGGTCGACCTGATGAAGGGCCGCGAGGAACGGGGCGGGCAGGCGCCCGTGGCGATCGTCCGCCTCGAGCAGCTCTATCCCTTCCCGGCCGACGAGCTGGGCGAGGCGCTGGGGACATACCCGGCGCTGCGCGAGGTCGTCTGGCTCCAGGAGGAGC
>JAKOWB010000180.1 GCA_029781795.1 Pseudomonadota bacterium
CCACCGACTACTACGCGCCGCACTTCGGCGAGATCGTCGAGCGGCTGAAGGCCGAGACCGGCATCCAGCGCTGGAGCGGCACCGTGGGCCTGGGCATCGCCACGCCCGACGGCGAGCTCTTCGACCGGCCGGCCCTGGCCATCATGGCCGGGCGCTTCCCGGAGGACTCCTTCCGCCTCTTCGGCCCGGTGAGCCAGGCGACGGAGCTGGGCGAGATCGCCCCCGACTGGCTGGCCGGGCAGCTCGGCACCGTGGCGCTGCTGCAGGCCGATCCGCGCACGCCGGAGCTGGAGATGCTGATCGCCGACCTGTCGGAGGCGGCCAAGGCCTTCCCGCTGGGCGGGCTCACCGCCTCGCGCGCCGGGCCGGCCTCGGCCATCGGCGGGCGCGCGGCCGGCCTGTCGGGCGTGCTGTTCGGCGGCGCCGTGCCGATCGTCAGCGGCCTCAGCCAGGGCTGCGCGCCGCGCGGGCCGGCGCTGTCGATCACCGCCGCCGAGGGCAACCTCATCTCCGCCATCGAGGGCCGCAGCGCGACCGACGTGCTGATCGAGGTGGTGGACCAGCATTTCGGCGGCCGCCTGTCCGAGGCCTGGGGCAGCGTGCACCCGGCCTTCCCGGTGCCGGGCCGCGACCGCGACGACTACCTGGTGCGGAACTTCCTCGGCCTCGACGCCGACAGGGGCCTGGTGGCGGTCAGCGACCTGGTGGAGCCGGGACAGAAGATCCTGTTCTGCCGCCGAGACCAGCAGGGGGCCCGCCAGGACCTGGACCGCATGCTGGCCGACGTGAAGCGGCGGGCGGCGGGCCAGGCCAGGGCCGGGCTCTTCTTCTCCTGCGTCGCGCGCGGGCCCAACCTGTTCGGGCCCGGCGGCGCCGAGTTGCGGCAGATCCGCGAGGCGCTGGGCGACATCCCGCTGGTCGGCTTCTACGCCGGCGGCGAGATCAGCGGCGACCGCCTCTACGGCTACACCGGCGTGCTGGCCCTGTTCGTCTAGGCAGCGGCCTTGACGCGCTCCTCGTAGAAGCCCGCCAGCGCGGAAAGCGCCGCGCCGCCATCGCCGGCG
>JAKOWB010000221.1 GCA_029781795.1 Pseudomonadota bacterium
AGAACATCGGCTTCGTGTTCATCGGCCTGGGCCTGGCGCTCGCCTTCAAGGCCAGCGGCCTCAGTGCTGCGGCGGCCGTGGCGCTGGGCGCGGCGCTGCTGCACGCGTTCAACCACGCGCTGTTCAAGAGCGCGCTGTTCTTCGGATCCGGCGCGGTGCTGGTCGCCACCGGCGAGCGCGACATGGAGAAGCTGGGCGGCCTGATCCACCGCATGCCGGTGACCGCGGTCGCCGTCCTGGGCGGCTGCTGCGCGATCTCGGCGCTGCCGCCGTTCAACGGTTTCGTCTCGGAGTGGCTCACCCTGCAGGCCATCCTGCTCAGCCCGCAATTGCCGCAATGGGGCCTGAAGCTGATGGTGCCGGCGATCGGTGGCGTCATGGCGCTGTCGGCGACGCTGGCCGCGGCCTGCTTCATCCGGATTTTCGGCGTTACCTTCCTCGGCCGGCCGCGCTCCCCCGAGGCGGCGGCGGCGCACGAGGTCGATCGCTGGTCGCAGGGCGCGATGGTCGGCCTGGCGGGCCTGTGCCTCGTCGCCGGCATCGTGCCCGGCCCGCTGATCGATGCGATGGCGCCGGCGGTTTCGAGCCTCGTGGGCAGCGCCATGCCTTCGCAGGTGTCGCTCGCCTGGATGTCGGTCATCCCGGTGGCGGAGGGGCGCAGTTCCTACAACGGTATGCTGGTGTTCCTGTTCATCGTCGCCTCCGCATCGATCGCGGCGTTCGCTATCCACCGCCTGGCCTCCGACGGGCTGCGCCGCGGTCCGGCCTGGGATTGCGGCTTCCCCGATCCGAGCCCGGCGACCCAGTACACCGCCGGCAGCTTCTCGCAGCCGATCCGCCGTGTCTTCGGCACCTCGCTGCTGGCCGCGCGAGAGCGTGTCGACATGCCGCCGCCGGGCGATATGCAGCCGGCGCGGATGACCGTGACCATGCGCGACCTGGTGTGGGCTGCGATCTATGCGCCGATCGTCGCCGCCGTCTCGTTCGCCGCCGAGCGGCTCAATCACCTGCAGGTCCTCACCATCCGCCGCTACCTGAGCATGGTGGTCCTCGCCCTGATCGTCCTGTTGCTGGCGCTCGCGATATGGACCTGATCGCCGACCTCGCCGTGCAGGGCGCGCAGATGCTGCTGGTGCTGCTTCTGGCACCGCTGCTGACCGGCTACACGCGCGTCGTGCGGGCCCGGCTGCTGCGCCGGCGCGGCCCGCCGCTGCTGCAGCCCTACCGCGATCTCGCCCGCCTGCTGCGCAAGGAGGTGGTGCTGGCGGAGCAGGCGTCCTGGCTGTTCCGCGGCAGCCCGTACCTCGTGTTCGCCGCGACCTGGGTGGCCGCGGCCCTGGTGCCGACCTTCGGCGGCGGCCTGATGTTCAGCTGGTCGGCCGACCTGATC
>JAKOWB010000225.1 GCA_029781795.1 Pseudomonadota bacterium
TCGAAGGCGTGCCGGCCGAGCTGCCGGTCGGTCCGCCCGCGGCGGCGGCCAGCCTGCAGAACGAGCGCATCGCCCTGATCCAGCGCCTCGAGCGGGCCGGCCCCGGCGACGCGGCGGACATCGAGGCGGAGATCCGGCGCCTCTTTCCCGACGATCCGGAGATGCAGCGGCGCCTGCGCCGCCTGGCCGGCGAGGCGCGGCTGCTGCTGCACAACGAGGGTGTGGGCGAGGGCCAGACGGACGGCTGGGCCGAGCAGCGCGACACCCTGCTGCGAGAGATAGCGGACTACGTCTCGCCCAGCGAGGGCCAGCAGGAGGGCGCACGGGCGCTGGCCGGGCAGACGGCCGCGCGTGAGCGTGACCGCGCGGTCTATGCCACCTGGCTGGTCTTCGAGGACGCCGACGGTCATCCGAACAGCGGCCTTCGCGTCGATCCTGAAAGCGGCGACGCGGTGCTGTGGAACCAGGCCGAGAACCGGCCGGTGACCGACGGGGCCGGACAGGTGGTGCGGCTGGACGCTGCCACGCTGGAGCGCTTGGCGGATCGGGCCCTGGCGGACCTGCAGACGGCCTGGGAGGTCGAGAGCAAGCTGCGGCAGGCGGCGGGTGAGATCGAGCTCTCGCCGGAGGAGGCGCGGGCGCTGCGCGATCAGCTCGAGGTCGCGACGCCCTACCTCGCCTACCTGCGCCAGCAGGGCGAGGCGCTGCTGGAGCGGATCGCCCGCGGGGACCGCGGCGCCGAGACGGAGAACCTGCTGCAGCACTTCACCGAGCTGCTGGACGACCCGCGGCTCTTCGTCAAACAGCAGGACATCGTGTCCTTCTGGGACCGCAACGGCGGCGACAGGGAAGCGGTCTATCAGCAGGTCAAGAGCGCGGGAGAACAGGCAGCGGCCGCTCGCAGAGCCCTGGTAGACGCGGCGGAGATCTTGGAGAACCTCTCCGCGGGTACCGAGGACCGGAACAGGCTTTCAGGCCGCAGCCGAGCAGAAGCGCGACGACGCGCTGAAGCCCCGTTGCAACAGGCGGCCATGGACTACGCGGCGGCGATGCAACAACTGGCAGAACTAGGTCCGCTGCCAGATCCAGGCATGGATAGCTTCCTGAAAAATCGGGCCGCCCAGGACGAAGTCTTGCCGGACCTCATGTGGGGCCTGCTGGCAATAGCTGCGCCGGCTGGCGTGGGTGCCTGGCTCGGTGCCGCGGCGGGCATCGTCTTCGGCGCTGGCTGGGCGGGTTACGCGACCCTGAAGGAGCAGACGCAGGCAGGTCTGGAGGAAGCCTTCGCCGCGTTAGGTATCGACGGGCAGGACCCGACGGCCGTGGCCAAGTTCGCGCGAGACAACACCGCGCTATTCACGAAGATCCACCAGGTGGCGCTGATCAAAGGCCTGGTCGCGGCAGGCAAGTCGGCGGTGGCCGCGAAACTGGCCGAAGTGCTGTTCAGTGATGCGCCGATCATCGAGGACTTGGCAGCTTGGGGCTTTGAGAAGCTCATCGACGACATCGAGCCAGGCAGCGACTAGGAGCCATGAGATCAATATTCAACATCAAGATGGTCCACCACAGTCTACGGTCGCCTTGAGGCTTGGATAGAGCGCCTTGCCTCGTGCGAAGACGTCTTTATCCAGCAGGAGTGCGGCTGTTACCAAAAACTCAGCAGCCCTCCGCGAAGCGAGCGATTCCGCAACGAAGAGCCATCCGACGCCAAGAGCGGGGTCACGCAATGGCGGGTCGGCGACTTGGTAAAGCGCTCCGAGAAAAGTCGCTCCATCTGGCACACAGTTAGTTGCGGCAAACCTCAAGAGCGGCTCCGCCTTCGCTCTATCCTTCGCCACGCCGATTCCTCTCAAATAGTAGAAGCCCAACTCCAGGTTGGCCTCTGGATGGCCTTGCTTTGCGGCCTTTTCCATCCAGGCCGCAGAACGGGAATAGTCTATGGCACGGCCCTGACCGAGTTGATAAATCCTGCCGACGAGGTATTGCGCCTCGGCGACATCCTGTTCAGCCAACGGCAAGAGCAGATCGTAAGCCTCGGCATAGGATTTTCCGTAATAGAGCGACTTCGCGTCTTGCAGTTTGTCAGCAGCAACTGGCTTGCAGAGCATTATCGACAGGGCGAGCAGGGCGGCCAGGATCTTCATGGCCGGAAGTCTAGCGGCTGGCCTGCCCCGCATGAAGTCAAAGCTATCGCTTGGGTTGTGGGGGTGTCCCTCTGGCAGCGCTGCTGCTGGCCGGCGGCTTCGCTCTGGGCAAGGGCGCGCAGGCAGGCCGCATCACCGAGGCGCGTGGCATGCTGGAGAAAGCTGGGGTCGACCTGTCCGACGCGGCCGCGGTCGCCGCCTATGTCGATGCCAACTACGACGCCCTGCTGGAGAATGAACACTGGGCGGTGATCCACGGCGTTTCCGCCATGGTGGCTAGTATGCTTGGCGACTACGCTGGCCAGTTTGCAGCCAAGGCCACTGGCGATGAGACAGGGTTAGTGGAGTCGATTATTGCCGGGCTATTCACAGACAAGATCGAGGCGCTTGGTGCGCTAGCCGACTAGCCGATGTTGTCTAGCGCGCAGTTTCACAGCGAAGATCATGTTGCAGCTCTGCGAGTAGCTGGCCGCTTCTCTGCAGTTCCTCTTTGGAGAGGACTGTCGCTGCTAGAGCAAGAAGCGTCTCACTTTCTCTATCGCCGAGCAAGTAACCGTAAGTCAGCCACGCATAGGCGAGAACTCGGTCGATGGCGGTGCCTTTGCCGTTCCAATACATTGCGGCGAGAGCGCCCTGCGCCGCTGGCAGGCACTTGACTGCAGCCCGCTGCACCAGTGCAAACGCCAGATCGAGAGCCTCCTCCCGCCCCGCGCCGGCATAGTAAGCGACGCCAAGATTGAATGTGGCTTCACGGTGGTCCTGTTTCGCTGCGCGCTCGTACCAGTCGGTGCCAATCTGCTGATCCTGATCTACGCCATAACCAAAGTAGTAGAGATTGCCGACGCGGTACTGCGCTTCGGCATCGCCGGCGTCGGCCAGGGGCAAGAGGAGTTGCATCGCTCGCTCATAGTCCTTTGCCTCGTAGGCGGCGATGCCGTCTTCGAATTGGCCAGCCTCAGCGGTGCGCACGAGAAGCAGCAGGGCGAGCAAGGCGGCGAGACTCTTCATGGCCGGGAGTCTAGCGGGCAGCCTAGGCGCTATGAAGTCAAAACTATCGCTGGGGTTGTAGGGGTGGGCCACCCGCTGGCAGCGATTCTGCTCGCTGGCGGCTTCGCCCTGGGTGAGGGCGTGCAAGAGGGCCGGATCTCCGAGGCGCGGGCGACGCTGGAGAAAGCCGGTGTCGATCTGGCGGACGCCACGGCGGTTTCAACCTACGTCGAGGCCAACTATGACGCCCTGCTGGCGAACGAGCGCCGGGCGATCATTCACGGCTTGGAGAAATGGTGATCAGCCTATGGAGCAATTCCGCAAGTTCCGCGGTGGGAAAGGTGGCGGGCGATGAAACTGGCCTTATCGAGACAATTGTAAGCGGTCTGGTGGATTGGAGTGCCAGAAAGCTGACCGCGCCTTAGGTGAGATTGCCGGCAAGTCACCTAGGGCACACTGGTACAATTGAGTTCGCGCCGTAACCCGTCTGCGAATCCCACGGCTTGCTGCAACTCTTCTTTCGTCATTTCAGAGGGGGCGACATTGAAGAGTAGGTACAGAGCCTCATTGCCATTGGCATAGCTGTAAAGCACCCAGCCATAACTCTTATCTTTGTCTCTCTCGGTGCCGTCCCCTATCCCGCGGCGAGTGTCTGGGCTTCAACTAGACACTGTCGCGCAGCCTGTTCTATCAGCGTGAAAGCCTTCGTACGGTCAAGTGGCCGACCTTCGCCCCGGTAGTACGCGATGCCCAGATTGAAGAGTGCCTTTGTGTGCCCCGCCGCCGCCGCGCGCTCGTACCAATCTGCTCCTTGGACGTCGTCCTTCTGCACCCCCCAGCCAAACGAAGTCATGTTGCCAAGCAAATAGGCCGCTTCTGCATCGCCGCTCTCAGCCAGGGGGCGAAGCAGTGACAATGCACTGGAATAGTCCTTGGCCTCGTAGGCGGCGATGCCGTCTTCGAGTTGGCCAGCCTGGGCGGCGCGCGTCAGAAGCAGCAGGGTGAGCAGGGCGGCGAGGAGTCTCATGGCCAGGAGTCTAGCGGCCGGGCGGGGCTTCGTTGAAGCAAAATAATCGCTTTGGTTGTAGCCCGCCAACGGGGCCGGCGGTGGCGCGGAGGCGCGCCGTCGCGTCTTTCATCGATCCATCCATCCATGAAGCAGAAGGAGTCGGTTCATGCAGCATGAGTCGCGTGCCCTGGAGCTTGTCCGCCGGCAGGAGGTGCTGGCGGCCGAGCGCGGCGTCTGGGAAAGCCACTGGCAGGAGATCGCGGAGCTGCTGACGCCGTTTCGCGCCGACTTCCTGGGCAGCCGCACGCCGGGCGAGAAGCGCACCAGCAAGGTCTTCGACGGTACCGCCGGCATGGCGGCGGAGAACCTGGCGGCGGGCCTCTGGGGCCTGCTGACCAACAGCGCCAACACCTGGTTCCAGTTGCGCCACGAGGACGAGGCGCTGAACGAGGACCAGGCGGTCAAGCTTTGGCTCGACGAGGCCGGCAAGCGCCTGCTCGGCGCCTTCGCCAGCGGCGGGCAGCGCTTCTATGCGCGCGTCGTTGACCTGTTCAGCGACCTGGTGCACTTCGGCACCGCGGTCTTCTATGTCGACGAGGTGCCGGGGCAGCGCGGCCTCTATTTCTCCTGCCGGCACCTGGCCGAGTGCTACATCGCCGAGAACGAGCAGGAGCAGGTCGACACGCTGTTCCGCCGCTTCACCATGACGGCGCGGCAGGTGGCGATGCGCTTCCCCGAGAGCCTGGGCCCGAAGCTGGCCGAGCGCGCGGAGAAGCGGCCGGACGAGAAAGTCGAGCTGCTGCACGCGGTGCTGCCGGCCCGCGAGTTCGCCGGCGGCGAGGGCGAGGCGGCGCGGCGCGGCCAGGGTTGGGCCTCGGTCTATGTCGCGCTGGAGGAGGGGCGCGTGCTGTCGGAGGGCGGCTATTGGGACTTCCCCTATCAGGTGCCGCGCTGGTCGCAGCGCAGCCGCGCGGTCTATGGCGACAGCCCGGCGATGCTGGCGCTGTCGGACGCCAAGATGCTGAACCAGATGAGCCGCACGCTGATCGTCGGCGCGCAGAAGCAGGTGGACCCGCCGCTGCTGGCGGCCGACGAGGCGGCGGTGCGCGCGCTGCGCGCCGTGCCGGGCGGGGTGATCTATGGCGGCCTCGACCCGCAGGGACGGCGGCTTTACGAGCCGCTGGTGTCGGGCGGCAACACCGGGCTTGGCCTGCAGCTCGAGGAGCAGCGGCGCGGCGCAGTGAAGGAGGCCTTCTATGCCTCGCTGCTGATGCTGGTGAACCAGCCGGGGCGCACGGCGACCGAGGTGCTGGCGCTGCAGGAGGAGAAGCTGCGCCTGATGGGCCCGCACCTGGGCCGCGTGCAGGCGGAGTTCCTCGACCCGCTGATCCACCGCGTCTTCGGCATGCTGCACCGGCGGGGGGATCTGCCGCCGACGCCGCCGGGCCTTGGCCGCAACTCGGTGAAGATCGAGTACGTCTCGCCCATGGCGCGGGCGCAGCGCGCGAGCGAGGCGCAGGCGGTGATGCGCACCTTCGAGGCGGCGATGCCGCTGGCGCAGGTCGACCCCTCGGTGCGCGAGCTGTTCGACGCCGAGCAGGCGGCGCGCGTGGTGGCCGGCGCCTTCGGCATGCCGGCCAAGGTGCTGCGCGGCGCCGAGGACTTGGCCGAGCGGCGCGCGGCGGCGGCGCAGCAGGGGCAGCTTGCCGGGCTGCTGGGCGCGGCCGGGCCGGTGGCGGGCGCGGTCAAGGACGTCGCCGGCGCGGCCAAGGCGGCGCCGGACATGATGGCGAACCTGGCCCAGATGGTGGGACAGGCGGCCGGGGGCGGCGGCGCGCCGCAGGCCGGCGGCCAGGCGCCGGGGCCTGGCGCGGCGGCCGCGCCTGGCGGGCCTTTGCCGCCCGGTACGTTGCCGCCGGGTACGTTGCCGCCGGGTAACCCGGGCGCTGGGGGCGCACGATGAGCGCCCTGCCGATGAGCGCGCGGCCGACCCTGGCCTGGCTGGCGCGGCAGTTCGGGCGGCGGGGCGGGACGGTGGCCGCGGCCTATCGCCAGGCCCTGTCGCCGGCCAGCCCGCGCGGCCGGCTGATCCTCGCCGACCTGGCGCGGCTCTGCGGCGTGGGGCGCACCAGCTTCGTGCCGGGCGACGCGCTGGAAACCGCTTTCAACGAGGGCAAGCGGGCGGTGTTCCTGCACCTGACCGCGGTGCTGTCGCTGAGCGCCGGCGAGATCGCCGGGCTGGAGACGCCGGGCGAGGACTGACGTCTCGCCCACGCCGATCGAGACCTGTCGGGGCCCGCCGGACCTAGCCGCGCGGGCCCCGCGCCTTTTCCCGACCCATCACGAGAGACGGAGAGCGGAGCATGCTGCCACGCGAACCCCTGACCGGCCCCGAGGATGAGCGCACGGAGCTCATCGACTTCATGGGCACGAAGTATCCCTTCAAGGTGGCGGTGCCGCCACCGGAGCGCTTCGACCCGGCGAAGGCGCGGGCCGACACGGCGGCATTGGCGACGGGGTCGCTGACGCCGGGGCTGGAGCCCGGCACGCGGGCGGCGACGGCCAGCACCCGGGCGCTGGACGAACTCGCCCTCGGCATCCGCCCGGACCAGGTGCTGAAGGACTGGCAGGCGGGCCTGCCGGAGCGTGGCGCGCCGCCGGCCAAGCCCGGCACGGCGGCGGGCCTGGCCGAGCGCATGGACGCCAGCATGACGCCGCTGCTGGAGGGCGTGCGCGCGGAGCTGACCCGGCAGGCGGCGGCGCAGCGCGGCCACGAGGACAAGCTGGCGGCGGTGGCCTGGCTGAACCAGGGGGCGCGGCTGGCGGCGCGCGCGCCGGGCGGGCTGGCCGAGGCCACGGCGAGCAAGCTCGGCGAGGCACTGAGC
>JAKOWB010000444.1 GCA_029781795.1 Pseudomonadota bacterium
CCAGCAGGTTGCCGAGGCCGACCAGGAAGGCGGCGTCGGCCACGTCGAAACCGCGGGCGTCGTGGAAGTAGAGCGGGAACAGCTGGAAGGTGCCGCCGTAGGCGACGACGAACAGGTACTGCGCCAGGAACAGCACCAGCGTGCGCCGGGCCATACCCGGCCGGAACAACTCGCCGAGCCCGGCCCGCGGGCGATCCGCCACTGCGCGTGCGGCGACGAAACGGCTCGACTCGCGCAGGTACCGCTGCAGCAGCCAGACGTAGGGCACGCTCAGCAGGCCGGTCAGGAACAGCGCCCGCCAGCCGAAGGCGGGCAGCAGTGCCGCGGCGAGCAGCGAGCCCAGGAACCAGCCGAGCGGATAGCCGGCCTGCAGCATGCCGGCGAACAGTCCCCGCCACCGGGCGGGCGCCTCCTCGGTGACGATCGCGCCCGTGGCCGGGTAGAGCAGTCCGCCCGTCCCGAGGCTCAGGCCGCGCAGGGCCGCGAGCACGGCGAGTCCCGGTGCCAGCGCGTGCAGCGCGATGAACGCCGAGGAGACCAGCATGGCCCCCATCATCATGCGGCGGCGCCCGACGCGGTCGGTGACCACGCCGAGCCCGACGAGCATCAGTCCGCCGACGACGTTGGCCGCGCCGATGGCCCAGGTGATCCCGGTCGTGCCGACGCCGAAGGTGGAGTGGATGTCCTTCAGCGCATAGCCGAACAGCGCGAGGTCCATCTGGCTCAGCGCGTAGGCGCCGAGGCACAGGCCGAAGGCGCGCAGCGCGTAGCTGCGCGCCGGCGCGGGATGGCCGGCGGCCGCCGTCACCGGGCGGGCCGTTCAGCCGCCCCGCAGTCGCGCCAGGAAGGCGTCGACGGCACCGCCGTATTCCGGGATGAAGGGGCCGGTCAGCGGGTCCTGCAGGGCGCGTTGCCACCACGCCGCCAGGTTCGGGCCCGCGGTCGCCGGGTCCGGGACCCCGAGGACCGGGACGACGGTCTTCTGCATCAGCACCACGCGCGGCAGCAGCGTGCAGTCGGCCAGCGAAAACGCGCCGGCGGCCCAGGGACCGCCGGCCATCAGGCCGTCGAGGATTCGTACCGCATCGGCCAGCTTGGCCTTGGCGGCCTCGACCGCCGCCTCGTC
>JAKOWB010000281.1 GCA_029781795.1 Pseudomonadota bacterium
GATCAGCCGCTCCACCCGGCAGATGTCGGCCCCTTGCAGCCGGAAGACACCGGCCATGCCGCTGTGCGAGGCAATGCCGGCGAGCTTCGCCTTCATCGACTCGAACAGCGGACCCTCGGTCTCGGTCCGGAGGTAGCGGATGGTGAGGCGATAGCTCAGCGCCGTGGTCGGGTCGATGAGCTGCAGCTCCGCCAGCGGATGGGCCAGCAGGTTGGCCCGCGTCTTGTTGAAGAACTGATAGGAGAGCGCGACGTGCTCCTCGTCGAGGTAGTGCACCTGCGACAGGTAGGTGACGTTGGGCCAGCCGTCCGGCGCCACCGTGGCGATGCCGGCGGGGATCACCCCTTCGAAGCAGGCGCGGATGGCGCCGAGCCGCGGCTCCGCGCTCATGGCACCACCGGCAGGCTGCAGCCGGCGCGCGGACCGGGCGTCTGGTCGAACAGCAGGCGCGGCTGGAAGGTGACGGCCAGCAGGCTGGCGCCGCCGGCGCGGAGGACCGCCTCGAGGAAGCGCCCGCCGTGCCCCAGTGGGGTCAGCTCGGCGTCCATCGCCGCGAGGTAGCGCGCCGGCAGGTCGCGATCGCGCGGTCCCAGCGGCGCCACCTGCACCGCGTCGCCCTTGATCTGCAGCGTGCGGTTGGTCTGCGGGCGACTGAACATGACGGCGAGCGGCCCGCCGGCCTCGAGCGCGCCCAGCAGCTCCGCCCCCTCGTCGCCGCGCAGCACCACCAGCAGGCGGCCGCTGCGCTCCAGCAGGCGGCAGCCAAGGCCCCGCGCGATCGCCGGCCGGCCCTCGCCGTCGGCCGCCGCGACGAGGATCGAAACGCCAGACTGCACGAAGGCGACGGCATCGGCCGAGAGCTGCATGGACCGGATGATAGGCGGGCACCGGCACCGCCGGAAGCAGCCGAGGCGTCGCGGGCCGGTCGCCGGCGCCTAGGGCGCCGCCGGCGCCTCGTCCAGCACGGCGACGCGGTGCATCTCGCGGCGGCAGCCGTGGTAGTCGGTCATCGGCAGGTGCTGGGTGCAGCGGTTGTCCCAGAAGGCCAGGGAGCCGGGCGCCCAGGCCAGGCGCCAGACGTGCTCGGCCCTGGTGGCGTGGTGGAACAGCCACTCGAGCAGCGGCCGGCTCTCGTCGGCCGTCATGTTGCGAAAGCGCGTGGTGTAGGTCTTGTTGACGAAGAGCAGCTTGCGCCCGGTTTCCGGGTGGACCCGCACCACCGGATGCTCGTGGCTCATGTTGACGTAGTCCGCCGGGTCGGCGCCATAGCCCTGGTTCGGCACGTCGCTCTCGTGCACCGCGACCAGGCCCTCCAGCAGGTCCTTCATGCCGTCCGACAGGGTTTCGTAGGCGAGGTACATGTTGGCGAAAAGCGTGTCGCCGCCCTTCGGCGGCGTCTCCAGCGCATAGAGCAGCGAGCCCAGCAGCGGGCGCGGCAGGAAGGAGACGTCGGCGTGCCACTGCCCGCCGAAGACGATCCTGCCATCCTTCTCCTTCACCACGCGCAGCACGTCGGGATGGCCGGGAAGCTGCCTGGCGTTCTGGAACTTGAAGACGTGCAGCGGGCCGAAGTTGCGGGCGAAGGCCTTGTGCTGCTCGACGGTGAGCTGCTGGTCGCGGAAAACGATGACCTGGTGGTCCAGCAGCGCCTGGCGGATCGCCTGCACGCCATTGCCGCCCAGCGGCTCGGCCAGGTCGATGTCGAGGATCTCGGCGCCCAGCGCGCCACCCTTGACCGGAACCACACGCATCGCCGTCACTCCCTCGCCAGCAAGGCCGCATGATCGGCAGCCGCCGGTGTCGAGACAACCGCGCCGCCAGCGGGTCAGACCGGCGCACGCATCACGCCACGCGCTTCGGGCCACACGCCGCCCCGACGCCCCAGGAAGGAGACGTCGGCGTGCCACTGGCCGCCGAAGACGATGCGGCCCTCCTTCTCCTTC
>JAKOWB010000298.1 GCA_029781795.1 Pseudomonadota bacterium
CTACGGCGCACCGAACAAGCAGGACACGTCCGCGGCTCACGGCGAAGCGCTTGGCGTCGAGGAGGTTCGCGCCGCCAAGCGCTTCTACGGCTGGCCCGAAGACGCCAGCTTCCTCGTCCCTGACGGTGTGCGCGAGCATTTCGCCGCCCAGCTCGGCGTCCGCGGCGCCGCCGCGCGTGCTTCCTGGCAGGAGCGCTTTGCCGCCTACGCCGCCCTCTTTCCCGCCGAGGCGGAGGCGCTGGGGCGCATCCAGCGCCGCGAGCTGCCCCCAGGATGGGACGCGGCCATCCCCAACTTCCCGGCCGACCCGAAGGGCATGGCGGGGCGCGTGGCTTCGTCGCAGGTGCTCAACGCCATCGCCGCCGCCGTCCCCTGGCTCCTCGGCGGCTCCGCCGACCTGGCCTCGTCGACGAAGACCCGCTTGGGCTTTGCCGGCGCCGGCGACCTGTCGGCGGCTGATCTCGGGGGACGCAACCTGCATTTCGGCATCCGCGAGCATGCCATGGCCGCGGTCCTCAACGGGCTGGCTCTAAGCAAACTGCGGGCCTACGGGTCGGGCTTCCTTATCTTCAGCGATTATGCCCGCGGCGCCATCCGGCTGAGCGCGCTGATGGAGATTCCGGTCATCCACATCTTCACCCACGATTCCATCGGCGTAGGCGAAGACGGCCCCACGCACCAGCCCATCGAGCAGCTGGCCTCACTGCGCGCCACGCCCGGACTGCTGACCCTGCGGCCGGCGGACGCCAACGAGGTGGCCGAGGCCTGGCGGGTGATCATGCCCCTGCGGCACGAACCCGTCGCGCTCGTCCTGACCCGCCAGGGCCTGCCCACCCTCGACCGCGCGCGCTATGCCCCGGCTTCCGGGCTGGCTCGCGGCGCCTACGTCCTCGCCGGCGCCGAAGATGCTGCGCCGGAGGTCATCCTGCTGGCCAGCGGCAGCGAGGTGTCGCTCTGCGTGGAAGCCCACGAACAGCTGGCGCGGGAGGGGGTTCGCAGCCGCGTGGTCAGCATGCCTTGTTGGGAGCTGTTCGAACGCCAGCCGCAAGACTACAAGGATGCGGTGCTGCCGCCGTCGGTCACGGCGCGGGTGTCCGTGGAGCAGGCCGCCACCTTCGGCTGGGAGCGCTACGTCGGGCCGGCGGGCCGGTCGATCGGCATGCAGACCTTCGGCGCCTCGGCGCCCTTCAAGGACCTCCAG
>JAKOWB010000318.1 GCA_029781795.1 Pseudomonadota bacterium
AGCGACACGAAGCCGCCCAGCGCGCAGAACGCCGCGCCCAGCCAGATCCACGGCGCCAGCGGGTTGTAGTACAGCCGCACCGTCCAGCCGCCCTTGCCGTCGCTCTCGCCCAGGGTGGCGTAGATGTCGGCCAGCAGCGTGGTCTTGATCGACGCCTCGGTGGTCTGCCGGCGCGTGGTCTTGAACAGGCGCCGCTCGGGCTCCAGCACGGCGACCACGGCGCCATCGCGCTTGAAGGTCATCCTGGCGCGCTCGGCGATGTAGTTGGGGCCGTCGATGGTGCGCGGGGTCTCCATCGAGACGGCGAAGCCGGCGTGATTGAGTGTCTCGCCCGGCTTGAGCACGGCGATGGTCTCGACCTGCCACACCGATACGGCGGTGATGCCGGCGATGCTGAAGCCCAGCGCGGCGTGGGCGATGGTCATGCCGATCGAGGCGCGCGGCAGGCCGGCCAGGCGGCGCAGCGAGGCGCCGAGTGGGATCTCGAACAGCTTGATGCGGCGCGCCAGCTCGTACAGCGCGCCGAGGATCAGCCACGCCGCCAGCCCGCAGCCGACCGCCGCCAGGGTGACATGACGCTCGGCGATGAAGCTGATCAGCACGCCGACGCCGATGGCGAGCAGGCCGACGGCGGCGAGCTGGCGCAGGGCGCCCAGCATGTCGCCGCGCTTCCAGGCCAGCAGCGGGCCGATTGCGATGGCGGCGATCAGCGGGAAGGACAGCGGGATGAAGGTCATGGCGTAGAACGGCGGGCCGACCGAGACCTTGTCGCCGCCCAGCGCGTCGAGCAGCAGCGGATAAAGCGTGCCGAGGAAGACCACGCAGGTCAGCACGGCGAGCAGCAGGTTGTTGAAGATCAGCCCGCCTTCGCGGCTGATCGGCGCGAACAGGCCGCCGGCCGCCAGCTTCGGCGCGCGCCAGGCGTAGAGCGTCAGCCCGCCGCCGGCGACCAGCACGATGAAGCCCAGGATGTAGAGGCCGCGCGCCGGGTCCTGCGCGAAGGCATGCACCGAGGTCAGCACGCCGGAACGCACGAGGAAGGTGCCGAGCAGGGCGAGCGAGAAGGCGAGGATGGCCAGCAGCACCGTCCAGCTTTTCAGCGCGTCGCGCTTCTCGGTGACGATCGCCGAATGCAACAGCGCCGTGGCCAGCAGCCAGGGCATCAGCGAGGCGTTCTCGACCGGGTCCCAGAACCAGAAGCCGCCCCAGCCCAGCTCGTAGTATGCCCACCAGCTGCCCAGCGCGATGCCCAGCGTGAGGAAGCACCACGCCGCCAAGGTCCAGGGCCGCACCCAGCGCGCCCAGGCGGCATCGACGCGGCCTTCGATCAGCGCGGCGACGGCGAAGCTGAACGACACCGACAGCCCGACATAGCCGAGATAGAGCAGCGGCGGATGGAAGGCGAGGCCGGGGTCCTGCAGGATCGGGTTGAGATCGTTGCCGTCGAACGGCGCGGGATCGAGCCGCGCGAAGGGGTTCGACGTGAACAGGATGAAGGCCAGGAAGCCGACGCCGACGAGGCCCTGCACCGCGAGCACGCGCGCGCGCAGGCTGGCCGGCAGGTTGCCGCCGAAGATCGCGACCGAGGC
>JAKOWB010000336.1 GCA_029781795.1 Pseudomonadota bacterium
CTGGAGCTGCTGGGGGCCGAGATCGAGCTGAAGGACGGCTACATCAACGCGCGCGCGCCGCGGGGCCTGCGGGGGGCGGAAATCGTCTTCTCCAAGGTCTCGGTCGGCGCGACCGAGAACCTGCTGATGGCGGCCGCCCTGGCCAGGGGCACGACGCGCCTGCTGAACGCCGCGCGCGAGCCCGAGGTGGTGGACCTGGCCGAATGCCTGGTGCGCATGGGCGCGATCATCGAGGGCATCGGCAGCGACAGCCTGACCATCCAGGGCGTGCCACGCCTGCATGGCGCCCGCCACCCGGTGGTGGCCGATCGCATCGAGACCGGCACCTATGCCATGGCCGCCGGCATCACCGACGGCGCGCTGGAACTGGTGGGCGCGCGCCTCAGCCATCTCCGGGCCGTGGCCGACGTGCTGGAGCAGACCGGCGTCGAGCTGAGCGAGACCAACCGCGGCCTGCTGGCCCGCCGCATGAACGGCCGCCTGCACGGCGTCGACGTGATGACCGAGCCCTTCCCGGGCTTCCCGACCGACCTGCAGGCACAGTACATGGCCTTGATGACCACGGCCGAGGGCGCCTCGATGATCACCGAGACGATCTTCGAGAACCGCTTCATGCACGTGCCTGAGCTGACCCGCATGGGCGCCTCGATCAACGTGCACGGTTCCTCCGCGCTGGTGCGCGGGCGCGAGAGCCTGGCGGGCGCCCCGGTGATGGCGACCGATCTGCGCGCCTCGGTCAGCCTGGTGCTGGCCGGCCTGGCGGCGGAGGGCGAGACCCTGGTCAGCCGCGTCTATCACCTCGATCGCGGCTACGAGCGGGTGGAGCAGAAGCTGGCCGCCTGCGGCGCCGAGATCGAACGCCTCAAGGGCTAGGGAGCAAGGACTGGGGATGGCGGCCGGGCAGCGGGTCAGACTGAAGGCGGCGAGCGCCGAGGACCTCGAGGTCCTGGCCGCCTGCCTGCAGGACGCCGTGGTGCGGCTGCGCGACATGACCTGGCTGGCCAAGGAACGGCGCTTCGTCTTCATCGGCACCCGCTTCCAGTGGGAGCGCGAGCCGGAGGCGCCGCTGCCGCCCGAGGCCGGCGAGGATGCCAGCTTCGCCCAGGGCGGTCCGCTCTACAGCCGCGTGCACTGCGGCGTCGCCTTCGACAAGGTCACGGCGGTGAAATCGCGCAACCTCGACCCGAAGCGGCGTGAGCAGCTCCTGAACCTGCTGACCATCAAGTCGGACGGCGCGGCGATCCGCCTCATCTTCTCGGCCGGCGTGGAAATCCGGCTGGAGACCGCCGGTCTCGCCGCCTATCTGGAGGATCTGGGCGAGGCCTGGCCGACACAGTGGCGCCCGTCCCACGCGCTGGACGAGCCACCCACGGCGGGTTAAGGGAAGGCCCGCCGGGACGGACCCGGCCGAGCCTTGCGAGAGCCGAACCGTTCCATGCCCGACGCCGTCGCCAACGACAAGCTGGTGCTGGCCCTGCCCAAGGGCCGCATCCTGAAGGAGCTGGGCCCGGTGCTGGCCCGCGCCGGCGTGCGGCCGGAGCCCGCTTTCGCCGACGACGAGGCACGG
>JAKOWB010000364.1 GCA_029781795.1 Pseudomonadota bacterium
ACCCCGGCGGCGATGTCGGCGGTCAGCACCGGCCGCTGGCCGCTGCCGGCGTAGTTCAGGCTGGCCTGCTCGATCGCCAGCGGGCCGACCGGACCCTTGAGGTCGGCGACCGCGATGTCGCCGCCAGACAGCGTGACCTTGCCGGCGGCGTCGATGCCGCCGAAGCCGGCCGGCAGGGCGCCGGCCTGGCCGAAGGCTGCCATCAGGTTGGCAAGGCTCGGATGCTTGGCGGTGAAGGCGAGGCTGAGTGGCCCGCCGCCCGCCGGCTCCACCGTGCCGGCGGCGGTGAAGTCGCCGCCCAGCGCGTTCAGCCGCGCATTGACGCCCATCTTGGCCGGCGTGCCCTTGAGGTTGGCCGAAAGGCCGAAGGGCCCGAGCGGCGCCACCGTGGCCGGGTCGATGCCGGCGAGGCGCGCCAGCTTGGCCGGGTCGCTGGCGGAGAGTTCCAGGGTACCGTCCAGCGTCGGCCCGTCGACCGCGACGCTGCCGACGTAGCTGAGGCTGCCGCCGGCGACCTGGCCGAGCTTGGCCTGCTTGAAGGTCATCACGCCCTTGGCCAGCGTGCCCTCCAGGCGGATGTTGGCAACCTGCGTGCCCTGATAGGTCAGGCTGTCGATGCGAAGGTCGAGGTTGGCGTCGAAGGCCTTCAGCGCCTCGAGACCGCCGCCCGCCGTCTGGCCGCCGCTGGCGCCGGTTCCGCCGCTTCCGCCACTCTCCGCCGGCGGCAGGTAGGCGTCGACGTTCAGCTTGTCGATGGTAAGGCCGGCGCCGATGCCGAGCCGCTGGCCCAGCGCCAGGTTGGCGGCGCCCGCCGCGTTGGTGGAATCCAGCGTCAGCGTCAGGCCGGTCAGCGCCACCTGGCTGCCGCTGGCGCTGACGTCGGTGGCGAAGGCGAAGCGCCCCAGCCGGTCCGGCGGCACCTGGTCGAGGTCGGTGCCGAGCCAGCTCAGCAGTGCGCGCAGCTTGTCGGAGGCCAGCGCGACCTTGCCGTCGAAGGCCGGCGCGCCGTCCTTCAGCGCCACCTTGCCCGAGAGCTTCAGGGTCGAGGGACCGGGCAGCCCCATGGCGATGTCGCGCAGCGTGACGACGTCGTTCTTGATGTCGGCGGCGAAGGTCACGTCCTGCACCGGCTGGCCGTTGTAGGTCAGCACGCCGACTGCCAGCTCGATCGAGCCGGTGAGCCCCGGCGGCAGCAGGGTCTGCGCGGCCGGGGCCGCGCCTGCGGACTCGCCGGCGGGCGCCGCCGTGGTGGTCTCGCCCGGCGCCTTGGCCTGCGCCAGCAGGGTGTCGAGGTCGAGCTGCGGGAAGCTCAGCTTGGCGTCGATCGCCGGCTCCGGCGCCAGGGCGTAGATCACCTGGCCGCTGCCGCGGCTGGGGCCGAGCGCCAGGGTCAGGTTCTCCGCCTTGGCGGCGCTGGGGTCGACCGAGACGTTGGTGGTCAGCTCGAAGGCCTGGCCCAGCAGTGGCGGCAGGTTCTCTTGGCCGGAGAGCTGCTGCAGCGCTGCCGCCAGGTTGCTGCCCTTGGCGGTGACCGTGCCCTGGAAGCCGAAGGCCTCGCCGGCGGCGATGCGCCCGTCGACCGTGGCGCTGGCGCCGCTCTCGGGCAGGCCGAAGGTCAGTTTCAGCGGCGGCAGCGCGCCGTCTTCCAGCTTGCCGACCGCGAGGTCGAGCGTGGTCGGCAGGCCGCGCACCTTGGCCGTGCCGGCGAGGGTGAAGGGGCCCTGCAGCGAGCCGGCGGAAAGCTCGGCGTCGAGCTGCTCGACACGCTCCTCCTCGCCCGTCGCGCCGTCGCGCCAGATCACGGTGCCGCCGACGATCTGCAGCGAATCGAGGCTGACGGCCGGGGCACCGCCGCCGGATTCACCCCCGCTGCCGCCCGTGGTCGTCTCGGCCGGTGTCATCTCCCAGTTGGCGCGGCCGTCGGCCAGGGTCTCCAGCAGGATCACCGGCTTGGTCAGGACGACCTTCTCGACCTTGATGTCGCCCGAGATCAGCGGGAAGAGCGCGACGTCGACCGTCACCTCCTCCAGCGAGGCCATGGCCGGCTGGCTGCCGCCTTCGATGTTGTCGAAGGCGATGCCCTTGGCGCTGAGCGAGGGCGAGGGCAGCAGGCGCACGCCGATGTCGCCGGTGATTGTCAGCTTGCGGCCGGTCGCCTTCTCGACCGCGGTAGCGACCTCGGCCTTGTAGCCGTTCCAGTCGATCACCATCGGCACGATGAAGGCGGCGGCGATCAAGAGGACGATCAGCGCGCCGATGCCGATGAGAATCTTCTTCGCCATGCCAGGGTCTCCCGCGTTTCGCCCCGTTCCGTCGGTCGGAACCGCGCCGCCGGTTGCGGACGCGTCCCGATAGGGTAAGCTAGGGGCATAACATTCCATCGGCAAATCGCGTCGCCTTCATGACAACGCGGGATGGCGCCGAGGGATGCAAGCGAGACGACGCGCATGGGCGAGGTGATCGACCTGGAGCGGGAGAGGCGGGCACGGGAACGGGTCCGGCAGCGGCGCGACAAGGCGCTGCAGGACGCCGCCGGCAAGCCTGCGCCGGCCGGCCTGTCCCCTGGCGGCAAGGCGCCGAGCGGCGGCCCCGAGGAGCCCTCTACCCCCGGACAGGATGGTGGCGCCGGCTCGCGATGAGCGATAGCGTCACTCCCTTCGCCTGAAGCAGCGGTCCGTCATGCCCTTCATCGAGACGACACCCTTTCCACCGGTCTTCCGCGATGCGCTGGCGCGCGACCTGCAGGCGGCGGCGGCGCTCGACTGCGGCGACGCGGCCGGCCGCCTGGCGCGGGGCCTGGCCCGCCTGTCCCTGGGCCGCGAGGCCGATGCGCGGGCCGACTTCGAGGCCGGCGGCACGCCGGCCTGCCGGCTGGAGGTCGCCTTCCTCGACCTGCGCCGCCGCGCCGATCCCAAGGCGCTGCTGAAGCTGGCCGACGAGATCTGCGCCGCCGAGGGCGACCGCTCGCTGCTGGCCGCCCGCGCCAACCACCTGGCTGGTCTGGCGGAGAACCAGCTGCGCCGCCTGCAGCCGGCGACCGACCGGCTGCTGGACGCGCTGGAAATCTACGAGCGGCTGGAGTGCCGCCCCGGCACGGCGCAGGTGAACGATTCGCTCGGCATGGTGCTGGCCTCGCGCGGGCAGGCCGACCTGGCGGCGCTGCACTACGCGCTCTCGCTGGCCGACAAGGGCGAGCTCAGCGACCGCGAAGGCCAGGCCATCACGCTGGGCAACCTGGGCCGGCTCGCTCTCCAGCAGGGCCGCTTCCGCGACGCCATCGCCTTCTTCAAGCGCGACACGGCGATCATCCGCGAGCTGAAGAACGACCGGGCCGAGGCGCGGCTGCTGAACGATGCCGGCCGCGCGCACGCGGGCCTGGAGGACTACGAGGCGGCGCTGAAGGAGCTGGCCGAATCGAAGCGCCTCGCCGCCGCCGGCAAGTTCCTCGACATCGAGCTCATGTCGCTGCGCGAGATCGCGCTGGTGCACCTGACGCGCGGCGAGCTGGCGCCGGCCGCGGCCGCGCTGGCCGAGGCCAAGGGCAAGCTGCCGGCCGAGGGCTACCTGCTGGAGCGCGCGGCGCTGGCGGCGAGCGAGGGCCAGCTGCTGGTCGCCCAGGGCGGCGACGCCGAGCCGGGCTTCAAGCTGCTGGAGGGCGCGGTCAAGGCCTTCACCGACGCGCGCCTGCCGGACCTGGAGATCCAGACCCGCCTGGCGCTGGCCGAGGCCTGCGCCGCCAGGGGCCTGGCGAAGAGCGCCGAGGCCGGCTACTTCGCGGCGCTCAAGGGCGCCATGGCCGAGGGCCTGCAGCGCTACGTGCGGCCGATCAAGGAGGCGCTGGCGCGGCTCGACGTCAAGGCCAGCGCCATCGAGGAGACGCCGCGCCCGCTGCTCGACCGCGTCGGCGACGCCGAGGAGCAGGGCTACGTCAAGCGCGCGCGGCTCGGCGCCGGCGCCTTCGGCACGGTGTTCCATGCCTTCGACCTGCAGGCCGGGCGCGACGTGGCGCTGAAGCGCATCCACCTCTCGGCGCTCTACGACCCGGCCGAGCGCGACCGCCTGGTGCAGTCGGCCAAGGCCGAGCTGGAGGCCGCGGCCTCGATCCGTCATCCCGGCGTGGTGCGCGTCTACAACGTCGGCACGGAGCCGAACGGCGACCTCTACGTCGTGCAGGAGCTGGTCAAGGGCGAGGGCCTCAATAAGATCATGGCGCGCGAAGGCGCCAAGGGCCCGGCCGAGGTGGCGCCCTACCTGCTGCGCATCGCCCAGGCGCTGGACGCGCTGCACCGCGCCGGCGTGGTGCACCGCGACCTGAAGCCCGGCAACGTCATCGTCAAGAACGGCTGGCAGCCGGTGCTGGTCGACTTCGGCATCGCCCACGTGCCGGGCCGCGCCCAGGTCGCCAAGGACAATCTCGGAACGCTGGAATACACCGCGCCGGAGCAGGCCGAAGGCGAGGCGGCCGACGCCCGCGCTGACCTCTACGCGCTCGGCGTCATCGCCTACGAGTGGTTCACCGGCCGCCGGCCGCTCGACATCCCGCCGGACCTCGACCAGGCCATCCGCGTGCTGCGCAAGCAGGACCCCGTGCCGCTGCGCAAGGCGCGCCCGGACCTGCCCAAGGAACTCTGCGACCTGGTCGACGAGCTCCTGGAAAAGAAGCCGAAGAAGCGTCCCGAGAGCGCCGCCGCCGTAGCCGACAGGCTGGCGCCCTTCGCGGGGTGATTGCATTGCAATCACTGCTAGCAATGCTATCATGGCTGCCATGGGCAGCCTGACCATTCGCAAGCTGGACGAAACCTTGAAGCGCAAGCTGCGGCTGCGGGCGGCAGAGCATGGCCGTTCGATGGAGGAGGAGGCGCGTTTGATCCTGCGCTCAGCCGTGGAGGGCGTCGGTGCTGGCGGCGAGTCACTGGTCAGCGAGATTCGGCGCCGCATCGAGCCCCTGGGCGGTGTCGAGCTCGAGATCGCGCCGCGCTTGCCGGG
>JAKOWB010000374.1 GCA_029781795.1 Pseudomonadota bacterium
CGACATCCCGCGCACCAAGTCCGGCAAGATCGTCGAGCTGGCGGTGCGCGACGTGGTGCACGGCCGCCCGATCAAGAACAAGGAGGCCCTGGCCAACCCCGAGGCCCTGGCGCTCTACGAACGGCGGCCGGAGCTGGCGAACTAGCCCTCTCTCTTGCTTCCTAGCCCTCCTCCGTAGAGGGGGAGGGAGAAGGGAGCGAAGGGCGGGCCCTCGCCCCTTGCCAGGCGCGGCGGGCTTCCCGCACCGTCCTTAGCCATGACCGACGCCGCCGCCCCCGCCCGGAAACCCGGCTGGCTTGCCAGCCTGCGCATCTACCTTCGGCCCGAGACGCGGCCGATGCTCTTCCTGGGCTTCGCCGCCGGGCTGCCCTTCCTGCTGATCGGCGGCACGCTGACCATCTGGCTGGCCGAGGGCGGGCTCGACGCCAAGACGCTGGGCTTCTTCGCCTGGGTCGGCTTCGCCTATTCCTTCAAGTTCGTCTGGGCCCCGGTGGTGGATCGCGTGCCGCTGCCGGGCCTGACGCGCTGGCTGGGGCGCCGCCGCTCCTGGATGCTGCTGGCGCAGCTCGGTGTCGCCGGCGGACTCGTCGCCATGGCCTATGCCGACCCGGCGGCCAGCCTGGGCTGGATTGCCGGCGCCGCGGTGCTGGTGGCCTTCGCCTCGGCGACGCAGGACATCGCGCTCGACGCCTATCGCATCGAGTCGGCGCCGCAGGAGCTGCAGGGCGCGCTGTCCGGCGCCTACCAGCTCGGCTATCGCCTGGCGATCCTGGCCTCGGGTGCCGGCGCGCTCTACCTCGCCGAGTGGCTCTCCTGGCGCGAGGCCTACCTGCTGATGGCGGCCGGCATGGCCATCGGCCTGGTCACCGTGCTGCTGGTGCGCGAGCCGGAAACCCACGTGCGGCCGAAGTCGCTGCTGCAGGACCCGGGGCAGAGCCTCGTCGACGCCGTGGTCGGGCCCTTCGCCGACTTCTTCAAGCGCCTCGGCTGGATGGCGGCGCTGATCCTGGCCATCATCGCGCTGCACCGCCTGTCCGACTTCGTGATCGGCACCATGGCCGGCAAGCTCTATGTCGACCTCGGCTTCCAGAAGCCCGACATCGCCAGCGTCACCAAGCTCTACGGCCTCATCATGTCGCTGATCGGCGTGGCGCTGGGCGGCGTGCTGGTCGCCAAGCTCGGCGTGGTGCGCGCGCTGCTGATCGGCGCCATCGTCGGGCCGGCCTCCAACCTCTGCTTCGCCTGGCTGGCGGCGCACGGCCAGCCGGATCTCTGGGTGCTGACCGTGACCATCTCGGTCGACAACGCGGCCAGCGGCCTCGCCGGCACGGCGCTCATCGCCTACATGTCGAGCCTCACCTCCAGCCACTACACGGCGACGCAGTACGCGCTCTTCAGCTCCTTCTACGCCCTGCCGGGGC
>JAKOWB010000384.1 GCA_029781795.1 Pseudomonadota bacterium
CTGGAGACTTTGCCGGCAAAATCGGCATCCGGCGGGCCGGCGGGGCCGGCGGAGGAGGCCGAGCAAAGGCAGATCGTGGGGCTGATCGAGCAGGCGCTCGCACGGCTTCCGGCGCGTCAACGAGAGGCTTTTCTCCTGCGTTACTGGGAGGAACTGGACGTGGCGGAGACCGCGGCGGCGATGGGCTGCTCGGAGGGCAGCGTGAAGACGCACTGCTCGCGGGCCGTCCATGCACTGGCCGAGTGGCTTTCGGCCCAGGGGGTTCGACTATGACCGCCAACGAAAAGGAAATCGCCCGAAAAATAACGGGTTACCTGGACGCAGGCGCCCGGGAGCTCAAGAGCGGCACCGCCTACCGGCTGCAGCAGGCGCGGGCGGCGGCGCTCGCGCGGCTGCAGGATCCGAAACGCGCGCCCGAGATGGCGCTCGCGGGCGCGGGGGGGACGCTGGGCGGCGGACGGCCGTTCTACGCCCAGGTGCGGGTCTGGATCGGCGTAGCGCTGATCGCCGCGGCCGCCTTCGGCTGGCAGCAGTGGCAGGCCTACCAGGCGATCAACGAGGCCGAGGAGATCGACGCGCACCTGCTGTCGTCCGACCTTCCGATCGACGCGTACCTCGACCGGGGATTCCAGGTTTGGCTCAAGACCGCCGCGCAGCGCTGACCGCGGCGCTGGCGGCGGCGGGGCTGCTCGCGCTCCTGCCGTCGCCGGGGCTGGCCCAGATCGCCCTCAAGTCGCCGAAGTGGTCGGAGCTCTCGCCGCAGGAGCGGCAGGTGCTCGCCCCGCTGCAGCCGGACTGGGACAAGCTCGACGCGCAGCGCAAGCAGAAGTGGCGCGGGATCGCGCAGCGCTATCCGCAGATGAAGCCCGACGAGCAGGCGCGGATCCAGGAGCAGATGCGGCCGTGGGCGCAGCTGACGCCCGACGAGCGCCGCACTGCGCGCGAGCAGTACAAGTCGATCTCGAAGCTGCCGCCCGACCAGCGGTCCGACGTCCGCCAGAAATGGGAGGAGTACCAGAGCCTCCCGCCCGAAAAGAAGCGCGAGCTCGCCTCGAAGGCGCCGCCCCCGGGCGGCAAGATCCCGGCGCCGGCCGCGACGCCGCCCGGCGCCAAGCC
>JAKOWB010000386.1 GCA_029781795.1 Pseudomonadota bacterium
CTGGAGACCCCGCGCCTCAGGCTGCGCGCCCACCGCGCCGCCGACTTCGAGGCCTGCGCCGCGCTCTGGGGCGACCCCCGGGTGACGGCGCACATCACCGGCCGGCCGCAGACGCGCGAGGAGACCTGGGCGCGGCTGCTGCGCTACGCCGGGCATTGGGCCTGGCTCGGCTTCGGCTACTGGGCGGTGGAGGAGGAGGCCAGCGGCGCCTATGTCGGCGAAATCGGCTTCGCCGACTTCCGCCGCCAGATCGAGCCGCCGCTGGAGGGCCGCCCCGAGCTCGGCTGGGTCATCGCCCCGTCGGCGCAGGGCCGGGGCTACGCCACCGAGGCGCTGACCGCCGCCCTGGCCTGGGCCGATACCACGCTGCCGGCGGCCGAGACCTGCTGCATCGTCGCGCCGGAGAACGCCGCCTCGCTCCGCGTCGCCACCAAGCTCGGCTACCGCGAGACCGCCCGCACGACCTACAAGAGCGACCCGACATGGGTCTTCACGCGACCGCGCGGCGGTTGAGCCAGCACCCTGCTCGTCGCTGCCCCTCGGCCCATCCTTCGAGACGCCCTGCTGCGCAGGGCTCCTCAGGATGAGGCCAGTGTGTTTGTCTCCACTCGTACCAACCTCATCCTGAGGAGCGGCGCAGCGCGCCGCGTCTCGAAGGATGGGCCAGCAAGCTCGTTCAGTCCGGAAGGGATGCTTCTACCCCGCCCGGAGCAGCCTCACCGCCTCATCCCGGCCGAAGAGGTAGAGCAGGGTCCTCAGGGCCTGGCCGCGCTCGCCCTGCAGTTCGGGGTCGGTCTCCAGGACGCGGCGGGCGTCGTCGCGGGCGATCTGCAAGAGGTCGCTCTGCTCGGGCAGGCGGGCGAGGCGGAACTCGGGGAAGCCGGCCTGCTTGGTGCCGAGGATCTCGCCGCCGCCACGCAGGCGCAGGTCCTCCTCGGCGATGCGGAAGCCGTCCTCGCTCTCGCGCAGGATCTCCAGGCGGGCGCGCGCCGTCTCGCCCAGCGGCTGGCCGTAGAGCAGCAGGCAGGTGGATTTGCCGCTGCCGCGCCCGATGCGGCCGCGAAGCTGGTGGAGCTGCGCCAGGCCGAAGCGCTCGGCATGCTCGATCACCATGACCGTGGCGGCCGGCACGTCGACGCCGACCTCGATGACGGTGGTGGCGACCAGCACGTCGATGCCGCTGCCGGCCGGGGTCTCGGCGAAGGCGGCCATGACGGCGTCCTTCTCCTTGCCCTTCAGGCGGCCGTGCACCAGGCCGACGCGATGCGGGCCGAAGCGCTCCGCCAGGGCGGCGTGGCGCTGCTCGGCGGCGGCCAGGTCGACCTCGTCCGATTCCTCGACCAGCGGGCAGACCCAATAGACCTTGCGGCCCTGCTCCAGCGCCCGGCCGATGCCGGCGGCGACCTCTTCCAGCCGGTCGAGCGAGACCAGGCGGGTGTCGACCGGCTGGCGGCCGGGCGGCTTCTCGTCCAGCTTCGAGACGTCCATGTCGCCGTAGAGCGTCAGGGTCAGGGTGCGGGGAATCGGCGTCGCGGTCATCACCAGGATGTCCACCGCCTGGCCCTTCTCGGCCAGGGCGAGTCGCTGGTGCAC
>JAKOWB010000387.1 GCA_029781795.1 Pseudomonadota bacterium
CCGGATCTCTCTCTGGCCCTGGTCTACCGCCTGCTGAGCGACCCGGCCTTCGCCCTGTCCGAGGACGACCGTACGAGCTACCTCGCTGCGCTGCCCGACCTGATCGGGCGCGCGCAGCTCTATGCCACCGCGCCGGTCCCGCAGGAGGAGGGCGCCATCCTGGTGGGCGACGCGCCCGCCGAATGGTTCTTCGCCACGACCACGGGCCTGGTGGGCGGCGTACCCTATGTCTTCGGCACGGTGCAGTCGTCCGACTGGGAGCAGCCGGCCGATCATGCGGAGCTGCGCAACGTGCTGACCGGCGCGGTGCTGGGCGATCCGGTACAGTTCGGCGAGGGTGGCGCGTCCCCGCTTGGCCGCTTCCTCGGCGATGGCCTGCTGTTGATCGAGGTCGATGGTCTCAGGCGGGTCATGCGGCTCAACGGCGAGGAGCGGACGCAGGTCGGCGTGCTGCCGCCCTTGCCAGGCGATGGCACCATGCAGGAGGCCGCGGTGGCCCGGGGCCTGCGCTATGTCGTCGACGCCGGGATCACCTACGACGAAGAGGGAACGCAGATCGGACCCTTGCCCGTTGGCGTCCTCTGGCTGGACGATGGCCGATATGTCGCGCTGCCGCCGTCGGCGGCCGACGTGGTGCTGGCGGACATGGACGATACGAGCCTGCTGCTGCGCGGATCGGACGGGGTGACGATCCTGGACGCGCGCAGCGGCGCCGTCGTCGGGAAGGTCGCCAACAGCCTGCCGGCGCCGCCGGAAGGCGCCGGCTTCCTCGACGCGGGCAGCCTGTGGCTGGCCGATGGCCGGGACCTCGCCGTCTATGACCTGGCAGCGGGACGGGAGACCCGGCGCCTGCGGCACGGAGCCGACGCGGTTGTGCCGGTCGTCGGCGCCCCCGGCAGTCTGCTGCTGGCCGCCTGCGACCGCCCCTGGCGGCTGCTGGCCGGCGCCGCGCTGGACGAGCAGGCCGTGCTGCCGGCGCTTCCCTGCTACGCCGACAGTCTGACGCCGCTCTGGCGCCGCACCGTGACCCTGCTCGCCGATCGCCGGACCCTCGCCGTCAGCGCGCCCTACCCGGCCGACGGCTATCCGGGCCTCTGGCTGGTGCCGGTGGCAGGCGAGGGCGCGCCGCGGGCCCTGCAGGTCAACTTTGAGTTCAACGAGATGGTGGCGGACGCCAGCCAGTCCTGGATCCTGCTGGACTCTAGCTACAGCGGCGGCATCGCATACATCGTGCCCGGCACAGAGGCACTGCTCAGCCAGGCCCGGCAGACGCTGGGACCATTGGCGGATTGGGACCTGGCCGCGCTGCTCGCCCTCTGACGCGTGGGATAGGGGCGGAACGCAACAAGGTATTTTCGTGGCGGGCTTGCGGCCCGGGAACCGAGGGACCACCCTGTCGCTTGGGATTCCAAGGGCCCTTGCAGGAGGCGGCGATGTTTCCCACCCCCACCCGCGAACAGCGCGACATTGCGCGCGCCCTTCCGGCGCTGACGCGGCGCGGCTTCGGCCTGGCGCTGGGCGGCGCGCTGGGCGCCGCCGGCCTGTTGGCCCTCGCGCCGCGGGCCTTTGCCGCGGCGAAGCCCTGGCGGCTGGCCTCGGCCTGGCCGGATGACAACTACCAGACCCTGACCACGCGCTTCTTCGCCGAGGACTTCGGCGAGCAGATGAAGGGCAAGCAGACGATCGAGGTCTACAGCAACGGCAGCCTTTTCGCGCGCGAGCAGATCGCCAACGCCGTGGCGGCGGGCCAGGTCGAGCTTGGCGAGTTCCAGCTGGTCTGGCTGGGCGACCGGCTGCCGGTGGCCGAGGCTTCCTCGGTGCCCTTCCTGGCCGTCGGCTACGGCGAGGCGCGTGCGCTTTGGCTCGCTTCGCGCCAGACCTTCGTCACCGTGCTGGGGCGTCTGAACCTCTTTCCGGTCTACGGCGTGCCCTGGCCGCCGGTCGGCCTGCTCAGCCGCTATCCGCTGGACGAGGCGACGGACCTCGCCGGGCGTCTCTTCCTCACCACCAGCGGCCAGATCGAGCGCTTCGCCGAGGCAGTGGGCGCCAAGGCCGTGCGGCAGGACCCGGCCCAGGCCATGGCAACCTTCCGCCAGGGCGCCTTCGACGCCGCCTTCGTGCAGTCGATCGAGGGCATCGGCGAGGGCGGGCTGACGCCGCCGCTCTACTACTACGACGTCCAGGCCTGGCTGCCGATGAACGTGGTGCTGATGAACAAGGCGCTCTACGAGGCGCAGTCGACCGCGACGCAGGAGATCCTGATCGATGCCGCCGACCGTGCCCAGTATTCGGGCTGGACGGCCAGCCAGCAGGAGTTCGCCAATCGCCTCGCCACCCTTCGCGCCCGCGGCGTCACCGTGCAGCAGCCCTCGGCCAACCTGGCCAAGAGCCTGCGCGACGTCGGGCTGGAGCTGGCGAAGCAGTGGCTGGCGCGCGCCGGGGCCGACGGCCAGGACCTGCTGCGCGCCTACCGCAGCTAGCCATACCGGGAAGTAAGGACTGGGCGCGGCCGCCTCGCTAGGCGGGCGTGACGCATTGCCCTAGAGTGCCGGCCAGATTTGCAAGACCGGCCCCGGAGGCCCGCCCCATGTCCGCCCAGCCCTCTCACCGTCCCCTCGCCACGCCCGACGCGCTGCAGCGCGCCTGCGCGCGCCTGAAGGAGCGTTTCGGCGAGCGCTTCAGCACGGCCCATGCGGTGCGCGAGCATCACGGCCGCGACGTCACCTTCCACGAGGGTCTGCCCGATGGCGTGATCTTCTGCCACACCACGGAAGACGTGCAGGACGCGGTGCGCATCTGCGGCGCGGAGAGCGTGCCGATGATCGCCTTCGGCACCGGCACTTCGCTGGAGGGACACATCGCCGCGATCCACGGCGGCATCACCATCGACGTCAGCCAGATGAACCAGGTGCTGGAGGTCAACGCCGCCGACCTGGACTGCCGCGTGCAGGCCGGCGTGACCCGCAAGCAGCTGAACGAGTACGTGCGCCAGGACGGCCTGATGTTCCCGATCGACCCGGGTGCCGACGCCTCGCTCGGCGGCATGGCCTCGACCCGCGCCTCGGGTACCAACGCGGTGCGCTACGGCACCATGCGCGAGAACGTGCTGGGCCTCACCGTCGTCACCGCCGACGGCCGCGTCATCCGCACCGGCGGACGGGCGCGCAAGTCCTCGGCCGGCTACGACCTGACGCGGCTCTTCGTCGGCGCCGAGGGCACGCTCGGCATCATCACCGAGGTGCAGCTGCGCCTCTATGGCGTGCCGGAGGCCATGACCGCCGCGGTCTGCTCCTTCGAGACGCTGGCCGGCGCTGTCGACACGGTGATCCAGACCATCCAGATGGGCATCCCGGTCGCCCGCATCGAGCTGCTGGACGAAGTGCAAGTGAAGGCCTGCAACGCCTATTCCAAGCTCGGCCTGCCCGAGCTGCCGCTGCTGATGTTCGAGTTCCACGGCACCGCCGCCTCCACGCGCGAGCAGGCCGAGACGGTGGGCGAGCTGGCAGCCGGCAACGGCGGCAGCGGCTTCAAGTGGGCGACGCAGGAGGAAGAGCGCCGCGCGCTGTGGCAGGCGCGCCACGACGCCTACTACGCCTGCCTGGCGCTGAAGCCCGGCGCGCATGCCTTTGCCACCGACGTCTGCGTGCCGATCTCGCGCCTGGCCGAGTGCCTGCTGGAGACCAAGGCCGACATCGATGCTACCGGCGCCATCGCCCCCATCGTCGGGCATGTCGGCGACGGCAACTTCCACCTCGTCTACCTGCTCGATCCGAACGATCCCGAGGACCGGCGCAAGGCCGACAAGCTGAACGACCGCATGGTCTCGCGCGCGCTGGCGCTCGGCGGCACCTGTACCGGCGAGCACGGCATCGGCATCGGCAAGCGCGAGTTCCTGATCGCCGAGCATGGCGAGGCCGTCGCGCTGATGCGTCACATCAAGCAGGCGCTGGACCCGAAGAACCTGCTGAATCCGGGCAAGATCCTCCGGGTCTGAGCCGGCCGGCGTTTCCGGCGCGGCTGCCTAGCGCTCCTCGACCTCGTCCCTGGCCTTGCGCAGGTGGGCGGCCAGGCGCTCGGCTTGCTGCCGCTCGCGGGCCTGGCGCAGGTCGCGCGTGGCGGGCGCCTCGCCGAACCTGGCGCGGTTGGCGGCGGCGGCGGTTTCCTTCCCGGCGCGGTCCCTGGCCTTGCGGGCACGGCGCAGGTTGACGATCTCGCCCATGGGCTGCACCTCCAGGGCCAGTCTGGCCGGTGCAACGATTTGTTTCCATGACCAATTTGCGGGATAAGGAACGCCTGGGGCCCGTCCGGCGGGCCGGGGGGTGACGCGTGCCGCGTTCCTGGCTGCTGATCGCGATCTGCCTGCTGGCGGGGCTGCTGCTTCCGCCGGGCGGCGCGCGCGCCGATGAAACGGCGGACGCGGCCGCGCGGCGCCTGCTGGCCGAGGCCGACAGCGCCACCTGGTTCGCGCTGAACGATGCCGGGGACCTTGACACCTTCGACCGTGGCCTGGAACTGGTGGACGAGGCCGAGGCACGGATCGCCTCGCTGCCCGACGGGCCGGTGAAGGACGAGCTTCTTGCCAGCGCGCAGGCGCTCTGGGCCGACCTGCGCTGGCAGAAGGAGATCTTTCACGACAAGCTCTCCGCCGTCTTCCCGCTGATCCGCTTCTACGGCTCGACCCTGCTGCTCGACGCCAACGCGCTGGGCAGCCTGGAGCTGTTCGACGATCCGCGCGACCGCGCCGCCGAGCAGGCACTGCGCGGGTTGCTGCGGGTCGAGCTGCTGGGCCAGCCGACGCGCGCGCAGCTCGACGCCGTGTTCGGTGCCAGCCCACCGGAGCCGGAGCTGGAAAGCGCCGGCCTGGTCTTCCTCAACACCCTGCCGGGCTTCTTCGTGCACAACGGGCGCGAGGTGGCGGCGGCGCTGCTGCCGCTGGATCCCAGCGGGGCGCTGGCACGCGGCCTGGCCGAGGCGCGCCTGCCGGCCTGGCAGCGCCAGCGCGCGCTGGCGGCGCTGGCCCAGGCCTTCGGCGCGCAGCGCCTGTTCTACGTCACGCTGGCCAGGCAGCCGGCCTTCGATGGCGAGTATTTCTTCATCGCCCGCGGCGAGCTGCTGAACGCCAGCGGCGAGCCGGCGCTGGACCCGATCCAGGTGATGGGCTTCGGACGCGACCGCACGCAGCTCATCTGGCCGTTGGCGGCGATCCAGGTGCTGCTCTGGATGCTGGCGGTCTTTCTGCACCACCGCCTGCGCGGCGGCCGCTTCGAGGCCGCCGACCTGGCGCCCGCCAGCGTCGGCTTCTTCGTCGGCCGCGTCGCGCCCTGGCTGCTGCTGCCGGTGCTCTCGCGGGTCAGGCCCGACGACGGCATGCTGATGACCGTGGGCTTCTGGTGGCCGGCGGTGGCCGGCGCGGCGCTGCTGCTGGTCCCGGTGCTGCTGCTGCGCCTGGTCGGTCCGCGGTTGCCTTTCATCGCGCCCTACCTCGCCTGGGATCGCGGACTGGAGAGCCTGGCGCTCGGCATCGGTTGCGGCCTTGCCGCCTGGCTCGCCGTGCCGCTGCTCGCGCTGCGCGAACTGGCGGGGCTGGGCAGTTTCCTGGTGGCGGTTCCCGGCCTGCTCGGTGCTTGCTGGCTGGTGGCACGCCTGGCGCGCGGCGAGGCGCGGCTCTGGTTCGCGCCCTTCATTGCCCTGGTGCTGGGCCTCGCCCTGGCGACGGCGCGGCTCGACTGGATCGCCGGCGGCACCGCGGTGGTGCTGGCCGGCCTGCTGCTGGCCCGTCGCCGCGCCGTCGCGGCCGACGCGCCCGCCAGCGTCGCGCCGGCCGCGAGCTACCGGCCCTTCGGCGCCCTGGCGGCCCTGCAGGCGGCGGCGCAGCCGCTGGACGAGGCCCGCGTCGCCTGGGTGGCGCTGACCGGACCGGCCGGCAGCGGCAAGACCAGCCATGTCCGCGCGCTGATCGCCGACCTGGCCGCGCGCGAGGGCGGGCGGCCGCTGCTGCTGCTCGACGGCGCCTGCCAGCGCCTGCCGGACGGCGGCAGCGTGCCCTTCGGCCCCTTCCAGCGCTGCCTGGCGCAGCATCTGAAGGTCGACGTCGCGCGCCTGGCCGGGCAGGAGGCGAGCGAGGGCCTCTACAACGTGCTGCTGGGCCCGCTGGCGCCGCTGTTCAGCGGCAGCGGCGGCCTGGCTGCGTCCGAGCGCGACCTTTTCCACTTCGTCACGCGCGCCTTGAAGCAGCAGGCCGCGGCGGCGCGCGTCGTGTTGCTGGTCGACGATGCCGAGTGGCTCGACGAGGCCTCGGCCGGCCTGCTGGCGCACCTGCAGTCGGCGCTGCCGGCGGGCAGCGAAGGGGCCCTGCTGGTGCTGCTGGTCGGCCGCCGCGAGTCCGATGCCGACCGCCTCGCGGCGCTGCTGCCGGCCTGCACCACCGTCACGCTGGGCGCGCTGACCCTGGCCGAGCAGGAGGACCTGCTGCGCCAGGGCTATGGCCTGGCGCCGGCGGTGACGGACTGGGTGCTGGACTGGCTCGGCGCGCGCCGCGGCCAGGCGATCCTGCCGCACCAGCTGGCCGAGGTGGTGGAACAGCTGGGCCGCGCCCAGGCGCTGCGCGCCGACGAGACGGGCCTCGCCTTCGCGCCCGGCTTCGACAAGACGCGCCCGCCGCTGGCCGCCAGCGCCGTCGCCGAGGTGCGCCAGGCGCTGGAGCGCCTGCCGCAGACGCTGGACACACTGTCGCTCGCCGCCGCCTTCGGCCGCCGCTTCGAGGCGAAGCTGGTGGCCAGCGCGCTGCAGCAGAGCCGCAAGGCGGTGCTGAAGGACCTGGAGTTGCTGGAGCGCGAGACCGGTCTGGTGCGCGACGTGCTGGAGGAGGACGACGTCTTCGAGTTCCGCTCGCAGCGCGCGCTCGACGCGGTGCGCGAGGCGCTGAGCATCCGCCTCAAGGGTCCGGCGGCGACCGACGTGACCCAGGCGGTGCGCGAGGTCCATGCCCAGGCGGCGCGCGCCCTGGCCGAGCGCGCCGCGGCCGGCGAGGCGCCCGACGCGCTGGCCGACCTGCTGGCCCAGGCGACGCACTGGTACGGCGCCGGCCGCAGCCACTGCGCCGCCGCCGTGACCGCGAATCTCGCCGCGGCACGGCGCCTGGCCGCGCTGCTGCGCTTCGCCGAGGCCGAGGGCTTCCTCAAGCAGGCGGAGGAGTGCGCCGCCCATGTGGAGCGCGGCGACGAGGTGCGGACGACGGCGCTCTGGCTGGCGGCCGAGCGCGCCTATGTCACCGGCCAGGGCGCGCGCGCCGCTGCCACGGCGGGCCTTGAGTTCCTCGCCGGCCATCCCGCCGCGCCGGCCTGGCTGGTACTGGTCATCGCGCGCGCCTGCTACGAGGCCGGGCGCGACGGCGGCCCCAGCCTGGCGGCGGAGGCCGAGCGGCTGGGCCTTGCCGTCTCCGGGGACGAGACGGCCGCGCCGCTCGACCGCGCGCAGGGCCTGCATCTCGCCGGCCTTGCCCTGCGCTTCGACCCGCCGCGCGCCGCCGAGGGACGCCGCCGCCTGGCGGAGGCCCTGGCCCTGGCCGAGCGGCAGGGCGCCGCCGGCGAACTGCTGACCGGCCAGATCGCCAATTCGCTCGGCATCATGGAACAGGCGGCGGGGCCGGCCGGCTATGCCGCCGCCGAGGCGCTGTTCCGCCGCTCGCTGGAGCTGAAGCAGCGCCAGGCGATCCCCGACCGGCCGGGTCTCGCGCGCTCCTACGGCGGGCTCGGCCTGCTGATCCTGGACGGCGGCGACCGCGCGCGCCTGCAGGAGGCCGAGGACTACCTGCGGCGCGACCTGGTCCTGGCCGAGGAACTGGGCGACCGCAACGGCCTTTCCAAGGTCCGGCTCTGGCTCGGCCGCTGCCACCTGCTGCAGGGCGAGACGGCGGCGGCCAAGCGCAGCTTCGAGGCGGCGATGAGCCTCGCCTTCAGCCTTGCCGACGTCACCACCGCCGAAGCCGGCCTGCTGGAGGTCGCGGCCGCGGAGCACGACCTCGCTGGCTTCCTCGCCCGGGCGCGTGGCCTCGCCGAGCGTTTCGCCGAGCGGCCGGTGCCGCGCGAATCGCGGCCCGAGCTGGCACGTGCCCTGGCCTGGCCGCGCGCCGCCGGCGACGCGGCCGTGCAGGCGCTGGGCCGCCAGCTCGACGAGGCGGCATGAGCGCGGCGCCGGACCTCTCGCGGCTCGACCCGCGCGTGCTGGCGACGGTGAGCCACGGCTTCTCGCTGGGCAGCGACCTGGCGCATCTCTCGGCGGTGCTCACGGTGAAGGCGCCGGAGGCGACGATCTTCTATGGCGGGCGCATCCTCGAGGCACTGTCGGGCGCGGCGGTGGAGCAGGTCGGTGGCGAAGCCAAGCCCAATCCCTTCGCCAACATGCGCTACCTGGAAGAGCTGACCTTGCTGAAGAAGGACCAGGGCTACTGGGCGCACGGCCTGCGCCGCCTGGGCAACGAGGTGCGGCACCTGCACCGGCCGGTCGGCTTCGGCGAGGCGGAGGTGGCGGCGCTGCTGGTCGAGCGCTGGATGGGATGGTACTTCCTGGTGTTCGACGCCGGCCCGCGCCTCGCCTCGCTCTTCGCCCGGCAGGCCGACGAAGGGCCGCTCTTTCCGCCCGAGGATCCGCGCCTCGCCGCCATCATCGCCCTGATCGACAAGCCGGGCGGCCTCGGCGAACTGGCTGAGCGCGGCCTGACGCCGCCGGAGAGCGCGGCGCTGGAGCGCGCGCCCACGGCCGCCTGCCTGCTGGCCGAGAAGTGGATCGACATGGGCGAGTTGAAGGCGGCCGACCAGCTCTTCCTCTCGCTGGAAAAGACCATCCCCGGCGAGCTGAGGCTGATCCAGCTGAAGGCCGTCGCCTGCAACCGGCGCAAGGACCCGGAGGGCACTATCGCGCTGCTGCAGCCGCTGGCCGGCGGCGGCGGCGGCGACGAGGAGACGCTGGGCATCCTGGCCGGTGCCTACAAGCGTCGCTGGGAGCGCAGCCGGAGCAGCGGGAAGGAGGATGTGAAGGCGCTGGAGCAGAGCCATCGCTACTACGATCGCGCCTGGCAGAACTCCAAGCAGCAGAACTACTACAACGGCATCAACGCGGCGACGACGGCGCTCTTCCTCGGCCGCCCCGAGCGCGCGGCCGAGATCGCCGCCGCCGTCGTGGCGCTGCTGGAGAAGCAGGCCGGCCAGGTGCAGGCCAAGGTGGGCCGCGACCTTTTGTCCGAGGACTACTGGTTCGCCGCGACCCTGGCCGAAGCAAGGCTGCTCCAGGGCGACGACGCGGCCGCCGCGCAGAGCTACGAATCGGCCTTTGTGACCTTCGCCACGCAGCGCGGCAATTTCGCCACGACGGCCCAGCAGGCGCGCGCTATTATCCGCACGCGCGGCGTCTCGGCGGAGGCCGTGATGGCGGTTCTCGACCGCCACGCCGCCGACCCGGACGCGGCGCCTTCATAGGACGAGGAACGGATCCCCGACATGGCGTTGAAGATCACTCATATCGACGGCCCGCTTGCCGGCCGCACGCAGAGCTTTGGCGATGACAAGGCGCGCATCGTCTTCGGCCGCGACGCCAGCAAGTGCGACGTGGTGTGGCCCGCCGACTACGTCGCGGTCAGCCGTCAGCACTTCGCGCTGGTGCAGACCACCGGCGGCTATCGCTTCGAATTGGGCGACAACCCCGTGCTGGTCGACGGCAAGGCGGCCTATCAGGACCAGTACATCGAGACCAACGTCGAGCTGCAGCTGGGCGACAGTTCCGGCCCGCGCATGAACCTCGCCATCGAGCGCGGCGCCGCCGCCGCCATGGCGGAGACCAAGGTCTACAAGAACAAGAACGTCTCGGCGCACGAGATGGCGGCCAAGTCGAAGAAGCGGCTGGGCATCGTCTCCGGCCTGGTGGCGGTGATCGCCATCGCCGTCGGCATCGCGCTGTGGCAGATCAACACGGTCGAGCCGGTCGACATCGCCAAGTACACCGAGCAGATCAAGTCCGACCTGCAGAAGGAGCTCGCCACCACCGTCTCGCCCGAGACGCTGGAGAAGGCGCGCGACTCGGTCTACCTCGTCATCGTGCGCGACAAGGACAACAACGAGGTCGGCGCCGCCACCGCCTGGGTGGTCGGTCCCGGCGTGCTGGCGACCAACGCGCACGTCGGCTCGATCTTCAACGAGCTGCAGCCCGGCATGCAGCTGCTGGTGCGCTCGCCCAAGCGGCCCTACCTGACGCACCAGGTCACCAGCGTCGACATCCACCCGGGCTATACCGCCTTCGACAAGGCGGTGGCGGAGTACGAGCCTGTGGTGCTCGGCCTCTACGGCCAGATGGACAGCCCCAGCCTGGTGCCGGCCTACGACGTCGCGCTGATGTACGTCGACAAGCCCGAGGTGCTGGGTCCGCCGCTGCCGATCGCCAGCAACGACGAGTTGGAGCACCTGCTGCCCGGCATGGCGGTGGCCTACATCGGCTATCCCTCCGAGCAGCTCTCGGTGACCGATGCGATCCGCGCGCCCAACCCGGTGATCCAGTCGGGCGGCACGCTGGTCGGGATCACCGACTACTTCAACGTGCGGCGCGAGGACAACGTGAACCACCTCGTGCAGCACAACCTGGGCGCCACCGGCGGCGCCTCGGGCAGCCCGATCATCAACGCCAAGGGCGAGGTGGTGGCCGTGCTGTCGGGCGGCAACATCATCATCACCCCGGAAGGCCGCGCTCCCTCGGCCGTCGGCATCAACTTCGCCCAGCGCGCCGACCTGGTGCGCGAGCTGCTGGACCACGTGGCGGACGAGAAGATCGTCGAGTACCAGCACATCTGGGCCGAGGGCCTGGCGCTGTTCGACAACTTCCGCTCGGCGCTGCCCAAGGTCTTCCTGTCCGACCTCAAGGGCTGGGTGGGCAGCGATAGCGACCCGACCGTCGTCGACAGCAAGGACGGCGAGAAGGTCGGCCCGCTGAAGGAGGACTGGGGCGTCAAGGCGACGATCTACGACTACGACGTGAAGCCCGGCAAGTTCGGCTTCTATGCCATCGCCGATGGCGAGCAGGACATCAACATCGCAGTCGTGCAGGACGGCCAGGTGCTGGTGCTGAACAACGACAAGGACTGGCATCCCATCGTCGGCACCGAGATCGAGAAGGAGGGCAAGATCCAGGTCGTGGTCTATTCGACCGACGAGGGCGTGCCCTACAGCTATCGCGGCTTCACCTGGCCGACGCCGGCCAAGCCCGCCAACTGACGCTGGCAGGCGGTTCCTAGCGGACGGGCGGCGTCTCCGGCGAGGCGCCGCCCGTTGCCTTTTACGCCCGCCGCTTCACGGCCTGCCGCTTCCAGGTGGGCCGGGAGCGACGTAAGATCGCCGGCACGCTATCCGGGGAGGGGACGCATGGCCATTCGCATCACCCACATAGACGGCCCGCTGGCCGGCAAGGTGCAGGACTTCGGCAACGACAAGGGCCGCATCCTGATCGGCCGCGTCACGGCCGAAGCCGACGTCAAGTATCCCGACGACTACACCGCGGTGAGCCGCGAGCACGTCGTCCTGGTCGAGGGCCCAGGCATCTATCGCCTCGACCTCTCCACCGCCAAGCCGGTCTTCGTCAACGGCGAGCCGGCGCTGCAGGACCAGGAGCTGCGCGGCACGGTCGAGTTGCAGCTCGGCGGCGGCGACGGGCCGCGCATGCGGGTCGAGGTCAATCCCGGCCTGGCCGGCGCGCAGACCGTGGCGCGCACGCAGATGGCCGACCTCGGCAGCAAGGTGAAGAGCAACAAGCGCCTGACCGGCTGGATCGCCGCCGCGGTCGTGGTGCTGGCCCTGGTGATCGGCGGGGTCACCTACTGGTTCCAGGACCAGGCGGTGAACCTGAAGGAGTTCGTCGCCCAGCTGCCGCCGGCCACGGCGGGCGAGGCCATCACGCCCGAGGTGCTGCAGAAGGCGCGCGATTCGGTCTACCTGGTGGTAGTCAAGGACGCCAGCGGCGAGCTGGGCGAGGGCACTTCGTGGGTGGTGGCGCCGGGCATCCTGGCGACCAACGCGCACGTCGCCGACATCATGAACGGACTGCAGCCCGGCGAGGAGATGGTGGTGCGCTCGCCGGTCGAACCCTACAACACCCACAAGGTACTGCGGATCCAGATCCACCCCGGCTATGCCGCCTTCAACCAGCGCATGGCCGAGTTCGGCCCGGTGGTGAAGGCGCTGGGCAAGCAGGTCATGGACGCCGGCCTGATCGGCGCCTACGACGTCGCGCTGCTCTATGTCGACCAGGCGGACAAGCTGGCGCCGCCGCTGAAGATTGCGCCGCTCGACGAGCTGAAGAAGGTCGATGCCGGCACGCCGGTCGCCTATATCGGCTATCCGATCGAGAACATGGCCATGTCCTCGCTCGCCGCGGTGCCGACGCCGCAGTCGAAGATCGGCAACGTCACCACGGCGACCGACTACTTCAACATCCACCGCAAGGACGGCGACAACCAGCTCATCCAGCACGACGTCGGCGCCACCGGCGGCGCGTCGGGCAGCCCGATGATCGACGCCAAGGGGCAGGTGGTGGCCGTGCTGTCGGCGGTGAACTTCATCTTCCTGTCGTCGGGCGAGGCGCGCATTCCCTCGGGCGCCTCGATCAACTTCGCCCAGCGCGCCGACCTGGTGCAGGAGCTGCTGGACGGCAAGGCGCAGGAGGCGACGGTCGCCTACGCCGCGAGCTGGGAGGAATCGCTCAAGCTCTTCGTCGATTTCCGCAGCGTGCTGCCGGACCTGATCCTCAGCGACCTGAAGAACTGGCTCTCGACCGACAAGGACCCCATCGTGCTGAAGGACGAGAAGGGCACCGTCGGACCGATGAACAGCGACTGGGGCTATCCGGTGACGCGCTACGGCATCGAGCTGCCGGAGCCCGGGGCCTATGCCTTCGAGGCCATTGGCGACGGCAACAAGAACATCGACATCTTCGTGGTGCAGAACGGCGAGGTCGTGAACTACGACAACGCGCCGGACTACTTTGCCTACACGATCAATGATTTCGCCGAGAAGGGGAACCTGCAGATCGTGGTGGTGGGCGACGGGGAGGGGCAGCCCTTCACCTTCCGCGCCTATTACTGGAACTACCAGATGGTGAGCCCGCCGCAGTAGGGCCGGCCACCGCCCGAGGGTGCCGAGGGGCGCCGGCCTGGGCCGGCGCCCTTCTTCTTTGGTGCCGGCGCGAGGCGCGCGCCCAAACGCAAAGGGCGCCGGCTGTTGCCAGCCGGCGCCCCGTCGCCTGGAAGAAAGCTCGGACCTACTGGTCGATGCGGACCGCGACCCACTGGTAGTCGCCGCCGCGGTAGAGCAGCAGCGTGACGACGCGGTAGCCCTCGGCCTTGGCCTTGTCGATGTGCTTGGCGACGTCGGCGGCGGTTGCCACCTCCTCCTGGTCGACCTCGACGATCACGTCGCCGACCTGCACGTCCTTGGCGGCGGCGCTGCCCTTGGGCTCGACTTCGCTGACCAGCACGCCCTTGACCTGCTCGTCCAGGCCGTACTGCTGGCGCAGCTCGGCCGTCAGGGCAGCGAGCGAGACGCCGAGTTCCTTGATCCGGCCATTGGCCTTGCCCTCGGTGCTGGGCGGCGTGGCGCCGCTGGTGGCGGCGATGGCCTCTTCCGTCAGCTCGCCCAGCACGACGTGCACCGTCTTGGGCTCGCCCTTGCGCCAGACCACGACCTCGACGTCCTTGCCGATGGCGGTCTCGGCCACCATGCGTGGCAGCTTGCGGCTGTCCGGCACGGTGCGGCCGTCGAAGGTGATGATGACGTCGCCCTGTTCGATGCCGGCCTTGGCCGCCGGCCCGTCGGGCGTCACGGCGGCGACCAGCGCGCCGTGCGGCTTCTCCATGCGCAGGCCCTCGGCCAGCTCCTCGGTGACGTTCTGGATGCGCACGCCGAGCCAGCCGCGCTTCACCTCGCCGTACTGGCGCAGCTGTTCGATGACGTTCCGGGCGATCGCCGAGGGGATGGCGAAGCCGATGCCGACCGATCCGCCCGAGGGCGAGTAGATGGCGGAGTTCACGCCGATCACCTGGCCCTCGATGTTGAACATCGGGCCGCCGGAGTTGCCGCGGTTGATCGCCGCGTCGGTCTGCAGGAAGTCGTCGTAGGGGCCGGAGTTGATGTCGCGTCCGCTGGCCGAGACGATGCCGGCGGTCACCGTGCCGCCGAGGCCGAAGGGATTGCCGATGGCGATGACCCAGTCGCCGATGCGCGCCTTGTCGCTGTCGCCCCACGAGGTGGCAGGCAGCGGCGTCGGGCTCTCGACCTTGAGCAGCGCGAGGTCGCTCTTCTCGTCGCTGCCGATCAGCGTGGCCGGCAGCACCGTATCGTCGCTGAGGCGGACCGAGATCTGGTCGGCGCCGGCGATGACGTGGTGGTTGGTGACGATGTAGCCCTCGGGGTCGATGATGAAGCCCGAGCCCAGGGCCGAGGCCTCGGGCATGCCCTCGGGCCCCAGGTACTCGTCGAAGAACTCCTCGAACTGGCCGGCCTCGGGGCCGGAGAGGTGCTGCGTGGTGGAGATGTTCACCACGGTGGGCAGCAGCTGCTCCACCAGGTCGGCGAAGGACTCCGGTGCCGGCGCCGCCAGTGCGGGGGCGAGCGGGCTGGCCAGGGCCGGGGCGGCCAGGACGGCCGCCAGGGTCAGGCTGCGGAGGGTGGACAGGCGGAGAATCTGCATGGACGGACGCCACTCCCTAGGCGAAGACCGGCAGGGCACCCCTGGGCGGACCCGGGGGCAGTCCCCGCGCTGATGTTGGCCGCGGCACCGCCGGCGGCAAGACTTCTCAAGCTACCGTTACCAGGCCCAAGGCTAGCCGAAGGGCACGGGTACCGGGGCAGGGGGCATGACGCCGCAGCTTCTGGGCGAAACTGTGGTCCCCGCCGCTCAAACTGTGATCAGCGTAACACCCAGTAGAGCACGGCGCCGAGACTGGCGACACCCAGTCCATAGGTCCTGAGGCGCTCCGGCCCCAGGGCGTCCAGCACTTCCATGAGCTGACGCAGGCGGTGCGGCACCAGGGCGACGACGAGGCCCTCGACCACCAGGACCAGGGCCAGGGCGGGCCAGAGATCGGACATGGCGGTCAGGCTAGCATGGCCGCCTGTCCGGGCCCCCGTCTCGTACCGGGCGGGGCTAGTTCTGGCTGCCCGTCGTGGTGCCCATGCTGCCCGAGCCGCCCGTGCTGCCGCCGGTGCCGCCACCCGTTGGCGCCGCCGGCATCTCGTCCAGCGGCGGCACGCCGTCGGCGTTCTGGAAATAGCTGAAGAACTCGCCGTTGGTGGTCAGCACCAGGTAGCTGTTCCCCGGGTCCACCGAGTCCCGATAGGCCTGCATGGTCCGGTAGAACTGGAAGAAGCTGGGATCCTTGCCGTAGGCCTCGTTCAGGATGCGGGTGCGCTCGGCGTCGCCTTCGCCGCGGGCGATGGACGACTGCTTGGTCGCCTCGGCGCGGATGACGGTCGCCTCGCGGTCGGCCTGGCCCTTGATGGTCTGGCGGATCTCCTCGCCCTGGGCGCGGAAGTCGGCGGCGTCGCGCTGACGCTCGGCGCGCATGCGCTCATAGACCGATTCGCTGACCTCGGGCGCCAGGTCGGCGCGGCCGATGCGCAGGTCGACGATGACGATGCCGAAATCCGTGGTCGCGTCCTGCACCTGCTTGTTCACCTGGGTGCGGATCTGCTCCATGAGCTGCCCGCGGCGGGTGGAGAGCACGTCGGCCAGCGACACGTCGCCCAGCACGCCGCGCACCGAATCGTTGACGATCGGCGCCAGGCGGCCTTCCAGGCCGCTTTCGGTCTGCACCGCCTGGATGAAGCGCAGCGGGTTGGTCACGCGATAGCGCACGAAGGCGTCGACCACCAGGCGCAGGTTGCCGCGCAGCACGATGGTCTGGGCCGGCGGGTCGACCGACAGGATGCGCTTGTCGACATAGGCCACGTCCTGCACGAAGGGCAGCTTGAAGTGCAGGCCCGGCTGCTCGACCGTGCGCACCGGCTTGCCGAACTGCAGCACGATGGCCTGCTGCGTCTGGTGCACGGTGAAGGTGGAGGAGTAGGCAGCGATGCCGAGGATCAGCACCACGATGCCGAGGATCAGGGGCAGGCGTCCGCTCATGGTCGTCGTCTCCCCTTACTTCTGTCCGCCCGAGGGGGGCTTAAGCTCGTTCAGCGGCAGGTAGGGCACGGCGCCCTGCAGCGTCGGATCGATGATCATCTTCTGCGCCTTGGCCAGCACGTCCTGCAGCGTCTCGATGTAGAGCCGGCGGCGGGTCAGCTCGGGCGCCTTCTGATACTCGGCATAGACCGACAGGAAGCGCCCGGCCTCGCCTTCCGCTTCCTTCACCACCTGCTCCTTGTAGGCCTGTGCCTGCTGGATCAGCTGCGCCGCCTCGCCGCGCGCCTCGGGCACCACCTTGTTGCGGTAGGCCTCGGCCTCGTTGCGGGCGCGGTCGCGGTCCTGCTGCGCGCGCTGCACGTCCTCGAAGGCGTCGATGACCTGGCCCGGCGCCTGTGCGTCCTGCAGCGACAGGCCGGTGATCTGCACGCCGGCCTGGTAGGAATCCAGGATGCGCTGCATCAGCGCCCTGGTCTCGGTCGCGACTTCCTCGCGGGCTTCGGTCAGGGCCGGCTGGATGTCGGTCTGACCCATCACCTCGCGCATGGCGCTCTCGGCCACCGCCTTGATGGTGACCTCGGGCTCGCGCAGGTTGAAGAGATACTGGCCGGCGTTGGCGATGCGCCACTGCACGGTGAACTCGATATCGATGATGTTCTGGTCCTGGGTCAGCATCAGGCTCTCTTCCAGCCGCTCGCTCTTGCGGCCGCTGCTGCTGCTGGCGAAGCCGATGTCGATCTGCCGCACCTGCTCGACGTTCGGCGTCTCGGCCGTCTCGATCGGCCAGGGCAGGTGCCAGTGCAGGCCCGAGGGGGCCGGATTGTTGGGATTGATCCACTCGCCGAAGCGCAGGACGACGCCCTGCTCGCCCGGCTCGACGCGGTAGAAGCCGGTGGCCAGCCACAGGCCGATCAGCACGACGACGCCCAGGACGATGCCCTTGCCGCCCATGCCACCCTGGGGAAGGATCCGCTTCACCCGGTCCTGGCTGCGCTTGATGAGGTCTTCCAGGTCGTTCGGGCGCCGGCCGCCGCCGCCGAAGGGGCCCTGGCCGTTGTTGTTGCCGCCGCCGCCGGAGCCGCCGCCACGGCCCCAGGGACCGCCGCCGCCGCCCGACCCGCCGCCCTGACCACCCCCGGAGCCGCCACCCTGGCCGCCGCCGCCGGAGCCGCCCTGGCCCCCGCCGCCGCCCCAGGGTCCGCCCGATCCGCCTTGATTCCAGGGCATGTTGCGCTCCCCGTTTCCCTTGTTCCGCATGGCGCCAGGACCTTTGCGGCCCCGCGCGTCCTACCATTTCATCGCCGGCCTGACTATATGGAGCGCTCGAACGGCAAGGTTCGTCGCTTCCCCCCGGGGCCGGCGTTCCAAGCCGATATTGGCCCGCAGGGCGGGCTTTGCAAGCAGTCGGGAAGGGATCGGGTCCAGATGGCGCGCGTGACCGAGGCCGCGGTGATGGCGGCGTTGAAGGCCCTGCAGGACCCGGCCAGCGGCCGCGACCTGGTGACCGCGGGCATGGTCCAGGGCCTGACGGTGAAGGACGGCAACGTGCAGTTCGTGCTCGAGGTCGACCCGGCCCAGGGCGCCAAGCTGGAGCCGCTGCGCCAGCAGGCCGAGCAGGCGGTGCTGGCGCTGCCGGGCGTCGCCTCGGCCACGGCGATCCTGACGGCGCACCGCAGCCAGGCCGCGGCCCAGCCGCGCCCGGCGACGCATCACGAGAACCACGCCCACGCGCACGGCGCCCAGCAGCGCCCGCCGCTGCCCGGCGCCGGCAAGGCCGCGCTGCCGAACATCCGCAGCGTCATCGCCGTGGCCAGCGGCAAGGGCGGCGTCGGCAAGTCCACCACGGCTGCCAACCTGGCCCTGGCGCTGCAGGCCCAGGGCCTCAAGGTCGGGCTGCTCGACGCCGACATCTACGGCCCCTCGCAGCCGCGCCTCATGGGCCTGACCGGACGGCCGGATTCGCCCGATGGCAAGACCATCATCCCGCACCGGGTGAACGGCCTGCCGGTCATGTCGATCGGCTTCCTGGTCGCCGAGGACACGGCGATGATCTGGCGCGGTCCCATGGTGCAGTCGGCGCTGATGCAGATGCTGCGCGACGTGCAGTGGGGCCAGCTCGACTGCCTGGTGGTCGACCTGCCGCCGGGCACCGGCGACGCGCAGCTCACCATGGCGCAGCAGGTGCCGCTGACCGGCGCCGTCATCGTCTCCACGCCGCAGGACATCGCCCTGCTCGACGTGAAGAAGTCCATCGCCATGTTCCGCAAGGTCGACGTGCCGATCCTCGGCCTGGTGGAGAACATGAGCGTCTTCGTCTGCCCGAACTGTGGCCACGAGAGCCACGTCTTCAGTCACGGCGGCGCGCACCGCGAGGCCGACAAGCAGGGCATCCGCTTCCTCGGCGAGGTGCCGCTGGACCTGAAGATCCGCGAGACCTCGGACGCCGGCCGGCCGATCGTGCTGCATTTCCCCGACAGCCCGCAGGCCGAGGGCTACCGCGCCATCGCGCGCCAGGTCTGGGCCGCGGCCGAGGAACAGCTCGCCGGCGGCACGCGCCAGGGCCCGAAGATCACCATGCAGTAGGAGCCTGGGCAGTACGGGCCTGGACAGTACGGGCCTGCGGGTCGGGGACACCGGCGCGGCCGGTCCTGCCGTTCGACGCGATCGCCTCGCCAGTCACCACCACGTCGACCGGCGCCGGGCGGTTGGTCGGCGACTTGGCGGTGTGGCGGCGATCGGCCGGGCTTGCGGCGGGTGGGGCGAATCGCTGCCCGCCGTCATCATCTTGGACGACGGCATGACCGTCACGGAGACCGCGATGCCGCGCGCCGCGACCGACAGGATCCTGCACCGCATGCCGAAGCAGCGGCTCGCCCCGTGAGCCTGGCGATGACGGGCCGGCTCAGGGTCTGGGCCAGGGGGCTGAAGCGCGATGTCATGGCGCTCTGGCTGGCGCTGCGCGATCCGCGCGTGCCCTGGCCGGCCAAGGCCCTGGCGGCCCTGGTCGTGGGCTATGCCCTCAGCCCGATCGACCTGATCCCCGATTTCATCCCGGTGCTCGGCCTGCTGGACGACCTGATCCTGCTGCCGCTGGGCATCCTGCTGGCGATCCGCCTGATCCCGCCGGCAGTGATGGCCGAACTGCGCGGTGCGGCGGCCGCCCGTCTGGACCAGCCGCGCCCGCGCAGCCTGGTCGCGGCGCTGGTCATCGTCGCCCTCTGGCTGCTGCTGGCAGCCTGGCTGGCGCTGTGGCTGTTCGGCTGACGCTGGCAGCGAGGCATCGCGGCAACGTGAAGCGACGTGCTTGGCGGCGGGCCGGCCCCCGCGGCTAGGGTCGCGGCCGGAGGTGATCCCCATGCGTCTGCTGCGTCTCGCGCTCGCCGCGCTGCTGTTCCTGGCCACGCCCGCCCTGGCGACGTCTGCCCTGGCGCAGCCGCCGGTCTTCCAGGCCGACGGCGCCGCCATCCGCGGCTACGACCCTGTCGCCTACTTCGCCACCGGCCAGCCGACCCCCGGCAGCCCGGAGATCACCGCCGAGTACGACGGCGCCACCTGGCGCTTCGCCACGGCGGAGAACCGCGCGCTCTTCCTGCTCGAGCCGGCGAAGTACGCGCCGCAATACGGCGGCTACTGCGCCTATGGCATGACCGTCGGGCAGAAGGTGCCGGTCGATCCCGCCGCCTGGAGCATCGTCGAGGGTCGGCTCTACCTGAACAACTCGCTGAAGGTACGCGAGAGCTGGTCGAAGGACCCGGCCGGCAACATCGGCAAGGCCGACGCCGAGTGGCCCCAGGTCAGGGACCAGTAGCCCTCAGGACGCAGGCCGCCCCAGCGAGGCCATGAGCTCGCGCCACTCGCGCGGGCTCATGCCGCTGGTCTCCTGCGTCACCGCCTCGCCGGCCAGCAGGCGCTTCACCACGGACAGGCCCTGGGCCGAGAGCTCCAGCCCGCCCTGCACATAGTCGGCGAAGGCCTGGTAGGTCAGCGGCACCCAGCGCTTCACCGTCTCCAGCATGGCCTCGGCATAGACGCGGATCTCGTACTGCGCGTGCGCGTCGGCGCGCAGCATGAGGAAGTGGAGCAGGTTGTGGAGGTCCACCTTCCAGTACCACTGGGTATAGAAGTTGACCGGCAGGTTCATGCGCGCCAGCTCGCGCGCCAGGCCCTGGCGCTGCGGGTCGATGACCGAGCCGTCGGCGCGCTCGTTCAGCAGGCGCTCGTAGTCGTCGTAGGCGCGCCCGGCATCGCGCTTCAGGGTCTCCAGCGCCTCCGCCGCCTCGGTGCCCTCCAGCACGCTGCCGCGGCCCTGGCGGTTGCTGACCGACTGCGCGGCCAGATGCTCCGGCGCCGGCACGTAGAACTCGCGGTCCAGGATCGAGTAGCGGCCGGAATACTCGTTCACGTTGGCGGTGCGATGCCGGATCCACTGCCGCGCGACGAAGATCGGCAGCTTCACGTGGTACTGGATCTCGCACATCTCGAAGGGCGTGGTGTGGCGGTGCCGCAGCAGGTAGCGGATGAGGCCTTCGTCGCTTTGCACCTGCTTGGTGCCGATACCGTATGACACGCGTGCGGCTTGGACCACCGCAGCGTCATCTCCCATGTAGTCAATCACTCGAATGAAGCCGTGATCTAGCACACGGAATGGAACTCCGAGAATCTCATCCAGCGCTGGGGCGACAGGTCTGTGTGTCACATGAGTCCGAGCTCGCAATTCCCGAACTTGGGCTTCCTGATCCTCATTGAGAAGTTTGCGAACAAGCTGCGTCGTTGACTCTTCTTCCTGAAGAATCTTCGGAGCTTTCTCGCGGTCATTAGCTGCCATAACATGGCCCTCTCGGGTGTCTCCAG
>JAKOWB010000400.1 GCA_029781795.1 Pseudomonadota bacterium
CGAGTCGGGCTCATCTCTTCGGTATCGGCGATCGCCGCCAACCTCACCACCATCCTGGTCACCCTGCTGGTGGCGGGCTTCGGTGTCGCGGCACTCGCCGGCTACGGCGTCGGCTCGCGGCTGGAGTTCATGCTGGTGCCGCTGGCCTTCGGCATCGGCTCGGCGCTGACCACGCTTGTCGGCATCGCCGCCGGCGCCGGCCAGTGGCAACGCGCGGTGCGCGTCGCCATCATCGGCTCGCTGATGGCGGCGGTCCTGACAGGCACGGTCGGCTCGCTGGTGGCGATCTTTCCGCAGGGCTGGATGTCGATCTTCAGCGCCGATCCGCTGGTGCAGCAGACCGGCGTGACCTACCTGACTCGGGCGGCGCCGTTCTATGCCTTCTTCGGCCTGGGCATGGCGCTGAACTTCGCCTCGCAGGGCGCCGGCCGGCAGGGCGTGCCGCTGATCATCTCCTTCCTGCGCCTGGCGCTGGCGGCCGGCGGCGGTTGGCTAGCGGTGCATGTGCTGAAGCTCGGCGAGGAGGGCCTGTTCTGGGCCGTGGCGCTTGCCATCGTCCTCTTCGGCACCGCCAATCTGGGCGCGCTGATCGTCAGGCCGTGGCGCGGACGCTAGATCGCATCGGCCGCCGCCGCGGCACGAACGGCACCATCAGCATCGCCGCGACGAAGGTGATGCCCACCGCCAGCCAGGCCTCGTTGAACGACAGGGTCAGCGCCGCGCGCTCGACCAGCGGGCGCACCGTCTCCTGCGTGGCGGCATCGACAGGGCCGATCGCCACGCCGGTGAACCGATCCAGCGGCAGGCCGACGAATTGCGCGGCATCGCGACTGCCGGCCATCAGCCTCTCGACCAGCCGGGCGGCGTGACCCGGCGTGCGCTGCTCGAGAATGGTGTCGATCAGCGCGATGCCGATGGCGCCGCCCAGCACGCGCATCACGTTGAACACGCCGCTGGCTTCCGCCGAGTCCTCGTCGTTCCAGCCATCGAGCGCCAGGCGCGTGATCGGCAGAAGGCACAGCAGCATCGCAGCCCCGCGCAGTACCTGCGGCCAGAAGAGATCGTCGAAGCCGGACTGCGGCGTGGTGAATCCATTGGCGATCAGGCCCGCCGCGAAGAGCGCGAAGCCGAAGGCGGTCAGCCCGCGCGTATCCACCCGCGGCTCGAGGAATGCGGCCACCGGTGCCACCAGAAGCTGGACGGCACCCGTCACGGCCATGATCGCGCCGATCTGCAGCGGCCCCATGTCACGCACGAAGCCCAGGAACACCGCAAGCAGGTAGGTTGCGCCGTACAGGCCGAGGCCGAGCACGAAGTTCAGGCCGCAGCCCAGTGAGAAGGCGCGGTCGCGGAAGCGACGCAGATCGACGAACGGATGCGCACGGGTGAGGCAAAGCCAGACGCTCGCCGCCGCGGCGGGCGGGCAGACGACATAGAGGACGAGCACCATCGGGCCGTGCCAGTTGCTGCGCGGACCGGTCTTCAGCAGGAGCTCGAACCCTCCCAGGAACATCGCCGCGCACACGATCGTCGCGAGGCTGATGCGCCACAGCGCCGACCAATCCGGCAGCGCCCCGCGAACGAGCACAGCAACGATGGCCATCACGGCCAGCCCGGGCGGCAGGTTGATCAGGAACATCCAGTGCCAGGACGTCGTCTCCGTCAGCCAGCCGCCAAGAGCCGGACCGATGGTCGGCGCCAGCATCGCAAAGCTGCCCGCGATCGCGGCAACCCTGGCGTGATGCGAAGGCGGAAACATCACGAAGCCCGCCGTGAACACGCCGGGGATCAGCAGGCCGCCAAACAGGCCCTGCACGATCCGCAGGGCGACCAGGGCGGTGAAGCTGTCGGCGATCGCGCAGCCGGCGCTGCCGATGCAGAATCCCAGCGTCGCGCCGGCCATCAGCCAGCGCAGGCCGAGCGCGCGGGTGAGCCAGCCGGACAGCGGGATCGCGAT
>JAKOWB010000401.1 GCA_029781795.1 Pseudomonadota bacterium
CCCCAGCTTGACCGAGAGCACCGCGCCGCTGCCGGCGATGGCCACCGCGAGCGTCGCCCAGAACAGCAGCCCGGCGCGCGCCGCCGGCTGGCGCCAGGCGACCAGTGTCGCCGGCACCTGGGCCATCAGCCCGGTGACACTCAGGATCAGGGTGGGGTCGGCCATGCGCGGCTTATAGCCCCCCACTTCCCTGGCGGCTAGTCGGCGCCCAGCAAGCCGGCCGGCGGGATGACGGCGAGATGGACGACGAGCGGTGGCACGGCGGCCCCGCCGCGCTGCCACGCCAGGTTGACGCTCCGCTCGCCGAGCGGGTCCGCCAATCCGGCGGCGGCACGCAGCGGCGCCAGCCAGGCCGCCGGGTCCTGCCCATCCGGCCAGACCAGGAGGAGGCCATCGTGGCGCAGCGCCGCCGGCTCGATCCAGTAGCTGCGCGCCAGGGCGCCGTCGATCACCACGAGGGCCGTCCGGCTGCCGTAGAAGGCGATGTTCCCGGCCTCCCACACCGGGCCGGCAACATAGGCCAGGGGTGCCCCGCCGGTCTCCGCCTGCCAGAGTTCGATGGCGGCCGCCGCGAGCTGCGGGCCGGGATAGTCGACGCGGGCCACGCGGCCGGTCATGGTCGGATAGACGAGATAGCCGAGATAGAAGGCCAGGCTGCCCAGGCCGACCGCGCCGACCACGGCGAGCGCGCGAACCAGCCCCGCCGCGGCGATAGCCTGCGGCCAGAGTGCCAGCAGCCCCAGCGGCAGGAAGATCCACAACGGCATGCCCCAGAGCGGCCGGAAGCCGGCACCGAGCAGCAGCGAGGCCAGCAGCACCAGGCCGCTGGGCGCGAAGGCCAGCCAGGCCAGGTAGCGCCGGGCCAGCGGCGCGGGGACCGCCGCCGGCAGCAGCGCCGGCCCGCTACGCAGCAGCCAGAATGCAGCGAGCGTGCCGGCGACGCCCAGCATCTGTGCCAGCGCGAAGTCGAGCGGGAACCAGAGACGCTGCCACAGGCCCTCGGCCGACGTGGTGCGCTCCATGGCATAGCGCAGCGGCAGGAAGTCCAG
>JAKOWB010000406.1 GCA_029781795.1 Pseudomonadota bacterium
GCGAAGAGGCCCGGCGGCCCCAGGGCCTGCAGCCGCGCGATCACCCGCTCGGCCAGGGCAGGGTCGGGAGGGCCCGGCAGCGGCGGCAGCACCGCCGGCAGGTAGCCGGCCTCGTCCAGTTCCTGCAGCAGCGCCAGCGCCAGGGCGGTCTCCGCCGGAGCAGTGAAGGCCAGGCGGATCTCCTGCTCCAGGTAGCCCGCGAGCGAGGGTCCCGCCGCCGCGATGCCGTCGCTCCAGTCGGCGCCCTCGCCGGCCGGGGCGATGGCGCCCTCGCCCAGGTAGTCGCTGTCGGGCGCGGCGCGCGGGTCGCCGGCCAGGCCGCGCTCCTCGCGCTCCAGGAAGGGGTTCTCCTCCAGCTTGCGCTGCACCAGCGCCTGCAGGTCGCCGGCCGAGAGCTGCATGAGCTCGATCGACTGGCGCAGGCCCGGCGTCAGCGCCAGGGTCTGCGACTGCTTGAGGCTGAGGCGCTGGCCGACTGCCATTGCCTGTCCCCCGGTCAGAGGCTGAAGGACTCGCCCAGATAGACGCGCCGCACGTCGTCGTTGGCGACGATGTCGCGCGGCAGGCCCTCCATCAGCACGTGTCCCTCGTGGATGATGTAGGCGCGGTCGACGATCTCCAGCGTGTCGCGGACGTTGTGGTCGGTGATCAGCACGCCGATGCCGCGGTCGCGCAGGTGCGAGACCAGGGTGCGGATGTCGGCGACCGCGATGGGATCGATGCCGGCCAGCGGCTCGTCCAGCAGCATGAAGGAGGGCCGCGAGGCCAGGGCGCGGGCGATCTCGGCGCGCCGCCGCTCGCCGCCCGACAGCGCCAGGGCCGGCGTGCGCCTGAGGTGGCCGATGGAGAACTCGGTCAACAGCTCGTCGAGGCGCGTCTCCCGCTGGGCCCGGTCGGGCTCCACCACCTCCAGGACGGCGCGGATGTTCTGCTCCACCGTCAGGCCGCGGAAGATCGAGGCCTCCTGCGGCTGGTAGCCGATGCCGAGCCGCGCGCGGCGGTACATCGGCAGGTCGGTGATGTCGTGGCCGTCGAGCGTGATCCAGCCATAGTCCGGCTGCAGCAGGCCGGTGACCATGTAGAAGCAGGTGGTCTTGCCGGCGCCG
>JAKOWB010000424.1 GCA_029781795.1 Pseudomonadota bacterium
GACTGGCAGGAGGCGCATCTTCTGGTGTTGGGCGACACGCGGCCGGCGATGAGGCTGGCGCGGATGTTCCGGCAACGCGCCGTTGTGGTTCTCGGCCTGGGTCAGGCGGCGCGGATCGTCGTCCTTCCCTGATTGTACCAAGGCGCCTGAGACATTGACCGAAGGCCCCTGCTTGGTCACGGCACGCAGTTGTACAGACCGGACACGTCCCTGACACCTGTTCGGAGAGCTCCCTGACATGATGTTACATTGCGTAGCAGCAACAAGGAGCTGCCGCGATGCCATGGAGGTCAGGAACGATCATGGAGAGTCGCCTCGAATTCATCCGCCTGCTGCAAGCCGGCGGTATCGGGATGGCCGCGTTGTGCCGCCGCTTCGGCATCAGCCGTCAGACCGGCTATGTCTGGCTGCGGCGCTACGACGGCGAGGATCCCGACAGCCTGAAGGACCGCTCGAGCCGGCCGCACCACAGCCCAAACCGGACGCCGGCGGCGCTGGAGGCCAGGATCCTGGAACTGCGGGACCAGCATCCCTGGGGCGGACGAAAGCTGGCGCGGCGGCTGCGCGACCAGGCGGTGGCCGACGTGCCCGCCGCCTCGACCATCACGGCGGTGCTGCGCCGGCACGACAAGCTGGCGCCGCCGCCGCCGCGCACGCCGCCGGCGAGCCGGCGCTTCGAGCGGGCCACGCCGAACGAACTGTGGCAGATGGACTTCAAGGGCCACTTTGCGCTGCGGCAGGGCCGCTGCCACCCGCTGAACGTGCTCGATGACCACAGCCGCTTCCTGCTCTGCCTCGCTGCCTGCGCCGATGAGACGGCGGCGAGCGTGCAGGCGCAGTTGACCGCGGCCTTCCGCCGTTACGGCCTGCCGCAGGCGCTGCTGTGCGACAACGGCTCGCCCTGGGGCGGCAGCGGGGCCGAGGGCTTCACCGCGCTCGAGGTCTGGCTGCTGCGTCTGGGGGTCGGGGTGCTGCACGGCCGGGCCTATCATCCGCAGACGCAGGGCAAGGTGGAGCGGCTGAACCGCTCGTTGGTGGCTGAGGTCCTGGTCGGCGGCCGGCTGGCCGATCTGGCCGCCTGCCAGCAGCGGTTCGACGGGTTCCGCCGTGTCTACAACCA
>JAKOWB010000432.1 GCA_029781795.1 Pseudomonadota bacterium
CTCACGGCCAACGGCATCGACATCCCCGACGTGGCCGGCGCCGTGGTCAGCGGCACGGCCTCGGGCGACTGGACGCTCTCGTGCGTGCGCGGGCAAATCCGCTCGGTCACGTTCGTGTTCCAGGACGGCACCATCCGCACGGTGCCGGAGGACAGCAGCAAGGGCGGCAGCAGCGGCGGCAACTCGGGTCACAACGGCGCCAGCATCCAGGGCGGCCTGGGCTGGATCAGCGACCCCTACGGCATTCCCTGCGTCAGCGGCGAGCGGCGCAGCAACGCCCAGCAGTACCTGGGCAGCCAGGCGCTCATCACCGCGGCCGGCGCCGGCGCGGCCTCGCTCATCAAGTCCGACAACGGCAGCGTGGCCGTGGTCGCCAACAGCAACGGCTCGCTGGGCACCGTCGGCATCAGCGGCAACGAAGCGATGGGCCGCATCCTCGCGGGCGGTGTTCGCGACATGGCCGATTGGGTCAACAAGCTCTACGGCCAGGCCTTCGCGGCGGTCTACGTGCAGCCCGGCGCCAAGGTGGCCGTGCATCTGGAGCAGCCGCTCGACATCGACTACGACGCCAAGGGGCGTCGGGTCCACCACCGCACCGGAGTAGCCCATGCCTCGGATCTGGATTGACGCGGCCGCCTTGCTGCTGGCGGCCACCCTGCTCGGCGGCTGCGCCACCAGCAAGGAGAAGCTGCTGCCGCACGGCGACAGCACCATGCTCGACATCTGGCATCAGGAGACCGGCGGCGGCGCGGGCAGCGGCCAGGCCGCGCGGCAACTGCTCGATGCGCGCCAGGGCCTGCGCCGGCCGCTGGCCGATGCCGATGTGCAGGCGGCGCCCGGCGTGCAGGCGCGCTACACCCGTACCGCGCAGAACGAGAGTCACCGCCAGTTCCACCGCCTGCCGAACCCCGACCTGGTGATGTACGTATTCCCGCACCTGGCGGGCACCGACCCGGTGCCGGTGCCCGGCTACAGCACGGTGTTCCCGCTCTACCAGCGCGTGCAGTACGCGATGCCGGGCGAGCGCGTGGAGGACTACTGATGGCCTGGTCGCTGCCTTGGTCACGCAAGTCCGACGCATCGCCTGTTGACGCCGAGAATGCGACCGATGATGCCTGGGCACGGCACGTAACGGCCCTGGCGGCACAGGGTGTCGCCGAGCCGGGCAGCGCGCTCGGCCGGGGCCGGCGCAGGCCGGCCACCCAGGCCGACCACGATGCGCTCTATGGCGTTGCGCCGTCGTTCGCGGACTTGCTGCCCTGGGTCGAGTACCTGCCCGACACCAAGTGCATGTTGCTGGAAGACGGCCAGTCGGTGGCGGCCTTCTTCGAGCTGGCGCCGGTCGGCACCGAGGGCCGCGAGATGGCCTGGCTATGGCAGGCGCGCGATGCGCTGGAGAACGCCCTGCAGGACTCCTTCGACGAGTTGGACGACAACCCCTGGGTGGTCCAGCTCTACGCCCAGGACGAGGCCGACTGGGACAACTATCTGCGTTCCCTGGCGAACTATCTGCAGCCGCGTGCGCAGGGCAGCGCGTTCAGCGACTTCTACCTGCGCTTCTTCGC
>JAKOWB010000445.1 GCA_029781795.1 Pseudomonadota bacterium
CTGCTCCCGCGCCCGGCGTAGCCCTCGCCGAGTCGGCGGCGCCAGCCCCGGCGCCGCAGCCGGCGCCCGCGCCGGCGAGCGGGCCGATCATCGTCTCCAGCCAGGGCGTCCTGCCCTGGACGGCGGAGTCCTACGGCCAGGCACCCGCGCCCGCTCCAGCCCCGGCGCCCGCCGCCACCCAGGAGGCCGCGGCGCCGCCGGCGCCGGCGAACGGCGACTACAGCGGCCAGGCCTGCGCCTACTTCACCCGTCCCTATGAGGAGGTGATCGACGGCCTGCGCCACATCAACCGCTACAACGAGGGCGAATGGGTCTGTCACGGCGGCACGATGTACGCCTGCATCGGTGGCGCCTGGGAGAGCAAGGGTCCCTGCGACAAGTACAACCGCTGGGAGACCCGCCTGTCGTCCACACTCGAGGCGACACCGAAGTAGAGAGTCTAACGTATTGATAATGATAGATTGATTGTGATCGGCGCCGGCGAGATGGCTGGCGCGCGGCCCCCGCAGGGGCGGGGGGTCGATTTCTGCTGCGGTGCAGCATAAATTCACGCGCCTGAAGCCGGGATTTCCCGGCGCGTGAGGTTGCCATGTCTCACAGTCTTGCCCTGGCGCGGCCGCGCGAGCGATCGACCGGCGCGCGCCTGGCGCTCACCCTCGGGGTCCTCGGCGTCGTCTACGGCGACATCGGCACCTCGCCGCTCTACGCCTTCAAGCAGTCCATCCTCGCCGCCGGCGGCCTCAGCGAGGCGCACGTCCTGGGCGTGCTCTCGCTGATGATCTGGGCCCTGATCCTGGTCGTGACGGTCAAGTACGTCCTGGTCGTCATGCGCGCCGACAACCGGGGCGAGGGCGGCATCCTGGCCCTGACGGTGCTGGCCCTGCACAGCGCCAGCCGGCGCGGGCGGCGGCATCGGATCCTGCTGCTGCTTGGCCTGATGGGCGCGGCGCTGTTCTACGGCGACGGCGTGCTGACTCCCGCCATATCGGTGCTGAGCGCGGTCGAGGGCCTGGAGATCATTGCCCCCGACCTCGAGAGCTATGTCGTCCCGGTGGCCGTCACCCTGCTGCTCGGCCTCTTCCTCTTCCAACGCTTCGGCACGGCGCGGGTCGGTCTGGTCTTCGGGCCGGTGATCGCGCTGTGGTTCGCCGTCCTTGGGCTGCTCGGCCTGCTGCAGGTGATCCATCACCCGGACATCCTGCGCGCCTTCGACCCGCGCTCCGGCCTGGCCCTGCTG
>JAKOWB010000001.1 GCA_029781795.1 Pseudomonadota bacterium
CTGCACCCGGGCATCGCCGGCCGCCACCACGCGGCCGTCGGACCTGAGGTCCAGCGGCCGGCCCTGCCAGTCGCTCATCACCCCGCCGGCGCCCTCGACCACCGGCACCAGGGCCAGGTAGTCGTAGACGCCGAGGCCGGCCTCGATCACCAGGTCGATCCAGCCCGACGCGACCTGGCCATAGGAGAAGCAGTCGCCGCCATAGAGCGCCAGGCGCACGCGGTCCTGGATCGCCTGGTGCAGCGCTTCGCGCCCCTTGAAGAGCTGCGGCGAGATGGTGCGGAAGATGCCCGCGGCCATGCCGGCGCAGGGTCGCACCCGGCAGACCTGGCTGCCGCGCGCGTCGCGGAAGGTGGTGGGATGGCCCAGGGCGCCCAGCCAGCGGTCGCCCTGCGCCGGGATGTTGATGACCCCCAGGATCGGCCGGTTGTCGCGCATCAGGGCGATCAGGTTGCCGAACTGCGGGTTGCCGGTGATGAAGGCCTTGGTGCCGTCGATCGGATCGAAGACCCAGACGTATTCGGCGTCCGCCCGTTCGGCGCCGAATTCCTCGCCGACGATGCCGTGGTCGGGGAAGGCCTTGGCGACCATCTCGCGCAGCGTCTGTTCGGCGGTGCGGTCGGCGATGGTGACGGGGCTGGTGTCCTGCTTGCTCTCGACCGCGAGCGGGCGGCGGAAGTACTCCAGCGCGACGCGGCCGGCCGCGTCGGCCAGCCGCTCCGCCAGCTCGATGAAGGGCTGCGGGCAGGCGCCCGGCAAGGCCGCCTTACTCCAGCGGCGCCGGGCTGTCCGCCATGCTGCGCAGGTAGGCGATCATCGCCGCCCGCTGCTCCGGCTTCTTCAGGCCGGCGAAGGTCATCTTGTTGCCGGGGATGAAGTCCTTCGGGCTGGTCAGCCAGTGCTCCAGGTTCTCGTAGGTCCAGGTCTTGCCCTCGGCATGCGCCGCCTTCAGCGCGTCCGAGTAGTTGAAGTCGTCCTTGTGGGCGACCGGGCCGGCGACCACGCCCCAGAGGTTCGGGCCGATCTTGTTCGGGCCGCCCTTCTCGATGGTGTGGCAGGCCTTGCACTGGCCGAAGAGCTTCTCGCCCTGCGCCGGATCGGCGGCGCCGATGGCGCCCAGCAGGTCGCCGCCGCCGGCATCGGCGGTCTGCGTGCCCTCGCTGCCGCTCGCGGCGGCCTCGGACGAGCCGCCGGCGTCGGTGCTCCCGGCCGCCGCGGTCTGCTCGGCCGGCTGGGCCGCCTCGGCCTCGGCCTTCTGCACGGCGTCGATCTCCTCCTGCGTCGGCAGCGGCTCGGGCGTCGCGGCCAGCGTGCGCAGGTAGGCGATCACGTCGGCGCGGTCCTGCACCTTCTTCAGGCCGGCGAAGGTCATCTTGGTGCCCGGCGCGTAGTGCTTCGGGTTGGCGATGAAGTGGTTGATCTCGTCATAGCTCCAGGGCTTGCCGGCGAAGGCCTTCAAGGCGTCGGAGTAGGCGAAGCCCTCGTGCGCCGCGTGCGGCCGGCCGACCACGCCCCAGAGGTTCGGGCCGACCTTGTTGGGGCCGCCCTCGCTGGCGTCATGGCAGGCGGCGCAGGCCTTGAAGACCGTCTGGCCGTGCGCCACGTCGGCCGAGGCCAGCAGCGGCAGCACCGACTCGATCTTCTCCTCGGCCGGCTTCTCGCCGCCGCCGCCGCCCTGCGTCTCGCCGC
>JAKOWB010000041.1 GCA_029781795.1 Pseudomonadota bacterium
ATGGACCGCTGTCGCTGATCCATTTCGACGCGCACAGCGACACCTGGCCGGGCGAGCCGGAGGGCATCAACCACGGCACCATGTTCTATCACGCCGCCAACGACGGCCTGGTGGTGCCGTCGCGCTCGGTGCAGATCGGCCTGCGCACGCACAACGACGACCATCGCGGCTTCAACGTGCTGGATGCCAACTGGGTGCAGCGCAACGGCCCCGACGCCGTGGTGGCCGAGGTGAAGCGCATCGTCGGCGACCACAAGGCCTACCTGACCTTCGACATCGACTGCCTCGACCCGGCCTATGCGCCCGGCACCGGCACGCCGGTGGCCGGCGGCCTCACCTCGTGGCAGGCGCTGACCATCCTGCGCGGCCTCACCGGCATGAACCTCGTCGGCATGGACCTGGTCGAGGTCTCGCCGCCCTATGACCACGCCGACATCACGGCGCTGGCCGGGGCGACGCTGGCAACCGAGTTCCTGGCCCTGCTGGCGCTGCAGAAGGGCCTGGCCTGACCCCCATGCGGTCGAGCGGCCGGCCGCTGCGGCGCCTGCTGCTGGGGCTGGCGCTGGCGCTGCAGCCGGTGGGCGGCGCGGCGGCGAAGTTCGCCGATCCGATCGGCGCGGCGGACATCTTCGGCGCCTGGGCCGTGCTGGCGCGCGAGGGCGAGGACGGGCGGTTCGGCTTCTGCGCCGCCGAACTCGCCTACGAGAACGGCCTGACCTTCGCCGTGCTGCTGCTGGAGGATGCGCGCATCGAGCTCCTCCTCTCCCATCCAGAGTTCGCGCTGACCGCCGGACAGCGCTTCGAGATCGCCGTCCATCTGGACGAAACGCTGAGCCGCACGCTGTCGGTGCGGCTGGAAACGCATGCGATCGAGGGCGTGCTGGAGCCCGATCCGCCGTTCCTGGCCGCGCTGGCCGATGCACGACAGATCGCCTTCGAGATTCCGGGCGGCGACGTCGAACTCCCGGTCGCGGAAAGCGGGCTGGATGAGGCCGTGCCGGCGTTGATCGCCTGCCTTGGCGAGCATGCCGGCGTGGCACCGGACGGCCGCCGCGCCTCGCCCGAGCGGCGCTTGCGCGCCAGGGGCACATGAGCCAGCCTGCCATGCATGGGCGAGGACTATCTGACGATCCGCGAGGCGGCTCAGCTCCTGCGTCTGAAGGAGCGGCGCCTCTACGACCTGGTGCGCCAGGGCAGCCTGCCATCGGTGCGTGTCTCCGGCCGCTGGCTCTTCCCCCGCGCGGCGCTGGAGCGGTTCCTGGCAGGACACACGCAGAGCGCCGGCACCGCGCCGGCGCTGCAAGTGCCGCGTCCTCCCGTGATCGGCGGCAGCAACGACCCGCTGCTCGACTGGACGCTGAGGGAATGCGGCGCCGACCTGGCGCTGATGGCCGAGGGCAGCGCCGCCGGGCTGGAGCGCTTCTTCCGCGGCGAGGCGATGATGGCCGGCACGCACCTGCCGCCGTCCGATCCAGCGCGCAACGGCAATGTCCTGGCGATCGCCGAGCGGCCCGAGGCCGCCGGCTGCGTGCTGCTGGGCTGGTGCCGGCGAATCCAGGGCCTGGTGCTGCCCAAGGGCAACCCGAAGGGCATCAAGTCGCTGAATGATCTGGCCGGCCTGCCGCTGGCGCGCCGGCAGCCCGGCGCCGGCAGCCAGGTGCTGCTGGAACAGCTCTGGGATGCGGCGGAACTGCCGCGCAGCGCGCTGACCTTTGCCGAAGGGGTCAACCGCACGCAGCTCGAACTCGGCCTGGTGGTACTGGAAGGCCGGGCCGCGGCCGGCGTCGCCGCCGAGGCGGCGGCGCGTTCCCTCGGCCTCGACTTCCTGCCGCTGGTCGAGGAGGACTTCGACCTGCTGGTGACGCGGCACGACTACTTCGAGCCGGCGGTGCAGCGCCTCTTCGAGTTTGCGCACGGCCCGGCCTGCGGCACCAAGGCCAAGTCGCTGGGGGGCTACGACCTCTCGCCGCTGGGCCGGGTGCGCTGGAACGCGCCCTGACGCCGGCAGCCCTGCCCGCGGCGGACGGCGCCGCCCCCGCCCCAGCGGCGCTCCGCATGGCGCTGACGATCCGGCGCCCTTCCACCCGGGTACGCTGCGCCGCAGAGGCTTGAGGGCCGGAGCCACACGCATACATACTTATGCGTGTTGACACTTTGTTCTATACTACCAATATTAGCAGATCGACGGAACCGGCACCGGTAGGGGGACCGAGGCGATGCTGCGGCTGAGATCCAGGGCAAGCATGCTGTGGCGCCTGCCCGTCGTCCTGTTCCTGCTTGCCTTCTTCCCGGGCGGTGGGCCGGCCGGGGCAAAAGGTGGCGGCGACCTGGGCTATCCCATCGAGGTCGGCAACTGGGCCGGCGGCGCCTTTGCCGGCGCCAGCGGCGGCTTTGGCTTCTGCAGTGTCGCGGCGACATACAACAGCGGCATCTCGGTGATCTTCGGTCTGGAGCCTGACAACTTCTTCATCGGCCTGATCAAGGATGGCTGGCAGCTCGGCAAGGGGACCAGCTACGCCATCGCCATGGCGGTGGATGGCGGCACCGTGCGCCAGATGACGGCCAGCGGCGACGGCGACACGCTGTGGATCGAGATGGGCCGCGACGCCGCGTTCTACCGCGCCGTGCAGCGCGGCCACATGATGACGGTGCAGGCGGCGCGCGACAGCTTCCAGTTCGAGCTCGTCGGCACCAGTGCCGCGCTGAACAAGGTTGCCGGCTGCATGGTCAGCTTCACGGGCACCTCGCTGATCGGCGATCCCTTGGCCAAGGACACCGCCGGCAAGGCCGGCAAGGAAGCCGACAATCCCTTCGGCGACACCGCGGACGCGGGCCAGCCCAAGAGCACGGGCAAGCCGGAGGCCCCCAAAGGCACGAGCGATTTCTTCGATCCCGACGAGGTGCTGGACCTGCTCGACCGGGCCGACTTCCCGCGCGCGGCGCTGCTGCCGGAATCGAAGGTCCCCCTGTTCGAGGGCGAGGCGCCCTTCATGGCCTGGGTCAGCGCGGACGAGGCCCTGCCGCTCGTCGGCTTCCTGCTCTACGTCGAGGGGGCCGACCAGCCGCGCGACGCATTGCAGGCGATCATCGCCCTGGTAGTTGCGAACTGTCCCTACCAGGTGGCTTCCGGCCTGGACGCCGTGGTGGAGCGCGCCGGCGTGCGCGTCGCCGGCGGGCGCGTGCTCTGCGAGAACGAGGGCAGCGTCGAGGTCACCTACTTCGCCGCGGTGGCGAAGCGGCGCGGCGTCTATGTCTTCGCCCACGGCGGCGACAAGTCCACGCAGGTCATGACCCGCGACATCAACGACAGACTGAAGGACGCGCTGCTTGGCTTCTCCTACTGACCTGTTGCGGCGATTGGCACTGCCCGCGCTGTTGCTGCTTGCCGCCCTGCGCCCGGTGGCGGGCGCCGAGGACCTCGTGAAGGGCAGCGACATCGTCGCCGGAAACTGGAACGGCGGCGCCTTTGTCGACGAGACGGGGGCCTTCCTCAGCTGTCTCGTGGTGGCGCGCTATGGCGCCTACACGCTCGGCATCGCGCTCTACAGGAACGCGGCGATCGCGCTCTTCCTGGACAACGATGGCTGGAGCGTCACCAAGGGCAGCCGGAACCCCGTGACCGTGACGATCGACGGCACCAGCCGCCGCGCGGTGACCGCGGAGGGGCTGGGCAGCAACGGCTACATCCTCGAATTCGGCGTGGACCGCCCCTTCCTCGAGGCGCTGGGCCGCGGCCGGGCGCTCGACGTCGTGGCCGGCGGCGGCACGATACCCTTCGCCCTGACCAATGGCGGCGCCACCGCCGCGCGCGCCCTCGAACCCTGCCTGCAGCGCTATGCCGGCCGGGACGCCACCGGCAACCCGGGCGGTGGCGGCACCTCGACCAACCCCATCGAGCCCGGCAAGGGACCAGAGGGCCGCGGCGCGCCGGCGGCCGGCACGGCCGAGCAGAACCCCTTCGCCCCGCCGGCGGCCGGCGGCGCGCCGCAGCCGAGCGCCGCCGCGACCACCAGCAGCGGCATGCAAGCGGTCATCGAGGTGCTGCGCAGTGCCCTGGTCGCCTCGGGCTACCGCAGTCCCGCCTTCACGGTGCTCGGCGAGGGTTCGGTGTCCTGGACCAGCCCCTATAGCGGTATCGTCGGCCTCTACAACTCGATGGGGCCGGTGCCCGACGGCACGGTCAACGGCCTGCAGCGCGCGCTGACGGGGCTGCAATCCGACCGTTGCGCCGCGCCGCGCCAGCTGACCTGGGACCAGGTGTCGAAGGTCGAGGGCACGACGATCTATGGCGGGCGCCTGAGCTGCGGCGGCGGCCACAACTACGTCTTCTTCCTGGCCTTCGAGTTTCCCGAGGGTGTCGGCCTCATGCTGCACGACGTGCCAGGGGCCGAACTGACCTTCGGGCAGCAGCTCAACGCCAATCTGCGGTCGAGCTTCTAGGGCCGGCGGCGGAAGCGCTGACCGCAGCCGCCGGCCCCGCCGTCAGCCCCCCGAGGCGTTGGGGAAGAAGAGCTGCTGGCCGCCGACCTGGAAGCCGGCGATGGCCTGCTGGCCCTCGGGCGAGATCAGCCAGTCGACGAAGGCCTGGCCGTCGTCGACCTTCACCGCCGGGTGCTTGGCCGGGTTCACCAGGGTCACGCCATACTGGTTGAAGAGGCGCTTGTCGCCCTCGACGACGATCTTCAGGTCGGCCTTGTTCTCGAACGAGATCCAGGTGGCGCGATCGCTCATGGTATAGGCCGGCATGCCGGCGGCGGTATTCAGCGTCGCGCCCATGCCGCTGCCGGTCTCGCGGTACCAGGTGCCCGAGGCCGCCTTGACGTCGACCCCGGCCAGCGCCCACAGCGCCAGCTCGGCCTTGTTGGTGCCGCTGTCGTCGCCGCGCGACAGGAAGGTCGCCCGTTTGCCGGCGATGGCGGTCAGCGCGGCGACCGCATCGGCGGAGCCGGCGATGCCCGCCGGGTCGGTGTCGGGGCCGACGATGACGAAGTCGTTGTACATGACGTCGAAGCGCTTCACGCCGTCGCCGTCGGCGACGAAGGCCTCTTCGGCCTTCCTGGCGTGGACGAAGAGCACGTCGGCGTCGCCGTTCTGCGCCAGCTTGATGGCCTGGCCGGTGCCGACCGCCACCACCCGCACCTCGATGCCGGTCTTGGCCTGGAAGAGCGGCAGCAGGTAGTCGAAGAGGCCGGAGTCCTGCGTCGAGGTGGTCGAGGCCACGGTGATGAACCGATCGCCGGCAGCGGCCGGCTGACCCAGCAGGCCGGCCGCCAGGACGAGGAAGGCGAGGTGCTTGAACAGCTTCACGAGGCATCTCCGTTTTCAGGCGGCAGCTCGCCGGCCAGGAACCGCCTTGCCGCGGCTGTGCGCGGGCCGGCGAAGAAGACCGCGGCCGGGGCCTGCTCCAGCAGGCGGCCGCGGTCGAGGAACAGGATCTCGTCGGCCAGGCGGCGGGCCTGGCCCAGGTCGTGCGTGGCCATGATCACCTTGACGCCGTCGCCGCGCAGGCGCTCCACCACCCGTTCGACCGCCCCTGTCGCCGCGGGGTCGAGGTTGGCCGTCGCCTCGTCGAGCAGCACCACGGCGGGCCGGACCGCCAGCGCCCGGGCCAGCGCGACGCGCTGCTGCTCGCCGCCGGAGAGCACGCGGGCCGGCCGCTCGGCAAGCTGTGCCAGGCCGACGGCCTGCAGGGCCTCCAGCGCGCGGCCGCGCCGTTCGCGCCGCGGCATGCCGGCCAGCGCCAGGGCATAGGTCACGTTGGCCAGGGTCGAGCGCCGCAGCAGCAGCGGGCGCTGGAAGACAAAGGCCTGGCGCGCCCGCGCCGCCGCCGGCGGCAGGCCGTTCCAGTCGACGTAGCCCGCGCCCGGCACGATCAGGCCGTGCAGCAGGTGCAGCAGCAGCGACTTGCCGGCACCGTTGGCACCCAGCACCACGCTGACACCGGCCAGCGCGACGCTGGCGTCGATCGGCCCCAGCAGCTCGGTGCCGCCGGCATGAAAGGAGAGGCCGCGCAGTGACAGCGGCAGCAGAGCGCAGGGCGCGCCGAGGCTCATGGGCTCGGCGTTCATGCCGGGCGCAGCCCCTGCTGCCGCGCCGCGCGCAGGCGCAGCGCCTCCACCGCCAGCGCCACCGTCAGGGCGATGGCCACCAGCACGACGCCGAGGGCGAGGGCCTGCGCCAGGTGGCCCTTGCTGGTCTCCAGCGCGATGGCGGTGGTCATGGTGCGGGTCACGTGGTCGATGTTGCCGCCGACGATCATCACCGCGCCGACCTCGCCCGAGGCGCGCCCGAAACCGGCCAGCACCGCGGTACCGAGCGACAGGCGCGCGTCCCACAGCAGCGTCGGCACGCTGCGCCAGGGCCCGGCGCCCAGCGAGCGGAGCAGCGGCCGGTACTCGCCGTCGAGATCCGCCAGGCTCTGCCGCGCCACGGCGGCGATGATCGGCGTCACCAGGATAACCTGGGCGATGATCATGGCGGTCGGCGTGAAGAGCAGACCCAGCGCGCCCAGCGGGCCGCTGCGCGACAGCGCCAGGTACACCACCAGGCCCACCACCACCGGGGGCAGGCCCATGAAGGCATTGAGCACGGCCACCACGAGCGAGCGGCCGGGGAAGCGCACCAGGGCGAGCAGCGCGCCCAGCGGCAGCGCCAGCAGCGCGGCGATGGTCACGGCGCTGAACGACACCGTCAGGGACAGCAGCACGATCTCGCCCACCGCCGGGTCCAGTCCGGCGATGAGGTCGAGCGCACGGCCGAAGGCATCCCACAAGTCGTCCATCGGCATTTCATTGCACAGATAGGCAATAAGATGCAATCGCTCCGACTCGTGGCGAGGATTGCAATGGCCGATACCCGCGCCTCTTGCCCCCGACCCAGGGCGTCACATATGCAGGGCGGACGGGTAGAGGAGCCGATGATGAGCGACGGGGCGCGGCTGCTGCGCAAGGCCCAGGCGAAGCTGAGCGATCCCGCGGCGGCGGCGGCCCTCAGGGTACGGCCCGACCCGGCCGACCCCCGCCTGACGCGCCAGGTCGAGGGCGTCGACGAGACCGGCCAGCCGATCCTGACCAGCGTCGTCACCGAGCGCCCGCTGACGCTCTACCTGAACAGCCAGGAGATCGTCACCATGATGACGATCGGCGACCATCCGGACTACCTGGCGGTCGGCTACCTGCTGAACCAGAACATGCTGCTGCCGGACGACCGCGTCACCGCCATCGACGTGGACGAGGAACTGGGCGTGGTGGTGGTGCGCACCAAGCGCGCGACCAACTACGAGACCAAGCTGAAGAAGAAGACGCGCACCTCGGGCTGCGCCCAGGGCACCGCCTTCGGCGACCTGATGGAGAAGTTCGAGACCGTGCGCCTGGATTCAGCGGCGGTGCTCAAGACCTCGTGGATCTACGCCCTGTCGCGGCGGATCAACGCCATCCCCAGCCTCTACCTGGAGGCCGGCGCGATCCACGGCTGCGTGCTCTGCGAGGAAGACCGGCCACTGCTCTACATGGAGGACGTCGGCCGCCACAACGCCGTCGACAAGATCGCCGGCTACATGTTCCTGGAAGGCATCCCGTCCCAGGGCAAGTCCTTCTACACCACCGGGCGCCTGACCTCGGAGATGGTGATCAAGACGGTGCAGATGGGGATTCCCATTCTCATCTCGCGCTCCGGCTTCACCGCCTGGGGCGTCGAGCTGGCGCGCCAGGCGAACCTCACGCTGATCGGCCGCGCCAAGGGCCGGCGCTTCGTCGCGCTGGCCGGCGTCGAGCGGCTGATCTACGACGCCGATCCGCGTGGCGTGGAAGACGAGGACCGGCGCCATGGCCGCAAGGGGGAGGAGGGGTGAGCGCCCTGGCCGGCGGCACTGGCGTCCTGGGTCTCATCCTCGGCGGCGGCCAGGCGACGCGCATGGGCGGTGGCGACAAGTGCCTGCTGCCGCTCGCGGGCCGGCCGATCCTGGCGCACATCCTGGACCGCTTCGCCCCGCAGGTGGCGCGCGTCGTGCTGAACGCCAACGGCGATGCGGCGCGCTTCGCCGCCTTCGGCCTGCCGGTCGCCGGCGATGTGATCGAAGGCTATCCCGGGCCGCTGGCCGGCGTGCTGACCGGCTTGGAGTGGGCGCGCGATCACGCGCCCGGCCTCGCCTGGGTCGCGACCGTGCCGGGCGACGGCCCCTTCCTGCCGCTCGACCTGGTGGCGCGCTTCCGGGCAGCGGCTGACGCGGGAGCGGAGCTGGTGGCGGCTTCGTCCGGCGGCAACAGCAATCCGGTCATCGGGCTCTGGCCAGTGGCCTTGGCCGGCGACCTGCGCCGCGCGCTGGTCGAGGAGGGGCTGCGCAAGGTGGACCGCTGGACGGCGCGCTACCGCCTCGCCACCGTCGACTGGCCGGACCGGCCGGTGGATCCCTTCTTCAACGCCAACACGCCCGAGGACCTGGCCGAGGCCGAGCGGCTACTGGCCCTCGGCTGATCCGGCGGCCGGCTGGGCGGACGCGCGCGCCCAGGGCAGCCGCACGCGGGCATAGACCGGCAGATGGTCCGAGCCGTTGCCGGCCTCGTGCGTGCGCAGCGCATCGAAGTCCTCGAACGCCAGCTCCTTCGACAGGTAGATGCGGTCGTAGCGCAGGCGCGGCAGACGGGTGTGGAAGGAGAAGGGCTGCGCCACGTGGGGCAGGCGCTGCTGCAGGTCGCGGAAGGTGGCGCTGTCGGCACGCCACTCGTTGGTGTCGCCCAGCAGCACGGTCGGCAGGTCGGGCTTGGCGTCCAGCGCCTCGAGCAGCTGGTCGATCTGCGTGCGCCGCTCCCAGGGGTCGAGGCCCAGGTGCACGCACATGATGCGCAGCGGCGTGCCGTGGGCGTCGAACACCGCCTCGATGGCGGCGCGCGGGATGCGCAGCGGCCGGCGCAGGTCGTGCTCGTTGAAGTCGAGCAGCGGCAGGCGCGTCAGGATGGCGTTGCCGTAGTGCGCCGCCTCGTGGTTCTTCGTCAGGCCCTCGTGCACCTGGTAGCCGGTCTCGCCCGCCAGATAGGCGAACTGGTCGAAGCCGACCTGGCCGCGGTGGTGCCAGCCGAGCTCCTGCAAGGCCACGACGTCGGCCTTCACCCGTTTCAGGAAGCGGGCAACGCGCGGCGGGTCGCAGCGGCGGTCGGTGCCGACGCAGGAGTGGACGTTCCAGGTGAGGAAGGAGAGGCGCAGACGGTCGGGCACGGGGCGAAGGAACCTAGAGCAGCGGGGCGACCAGTCGCATGACGCCTTCCTGGAAGCGTGCGACATGGGTGATCGGGGCGGGACGCACGCTGGTGCGCGGCAGCAGGGCCTCGATCCAGCGGCGGGCGGTGTCCACGTCCTTGCGAGAATAGCAGATCGTGCCGATCTCGAAATTCAGGAACAGCGAGCGCGCGTCGATGTTGGCCGAGCCGTGCAGCGCCAGGGCGTCGTCCATGACGACGATCTTGGCGTGCATCATCTCCTCGACCAGATGGATCTTGGCGCCGGCGCGCTGCAGGTCACGCAGGAAGGGGCCGCGCGCCAGGTCGGGCAGCTTGTGGTTCGACTTGCGCGGCAGGATCACGCGCACGTCGATGCCGCGCACGGCGGCGAAACACAGCGCCTCGTTCAGCGGCTCGTTCGGCACGAAATAGGGCGTGGCGATCCACAGGCGCTCGCGCGCCTCGAAGGCCATGGCCACCAGCGCGGCATAGAGCGGGTCGTTGTCGACGTCGGGGCCCGAGGGCACCACCTGCACCACGCCCTCGTCGCCGTAGAAGACGGGCTTCACCGGTGCCGCCGGCGGGCCCAGCGGCTCGCCCGAGGCGAAGGCCCAGTCGGAGCGGAAGATCTCGGCGAAGCCCTGCACGGCCGGGCCTTCCAGCGTGAAGGCGACATCGATCCAGCGCTTGCGCTTGGGGCCCAGATACTCGTCGCCGATGTTCATGCCGCCGGACCAGACGACGCGGTGGTCGAGAACGATCAGCTTGCGGTGGTTGCGCAGATTGGTGCGGGCGCGGAACGGCCACCAGTTCGTCGGCATGAAGGCGACGACCTGCCCACCGGCCTCGATCAGCGGCTGGAACAGGCTGCGGCGCGTCGCGTGCGAGCCAAGCGAGTCGTAGAGCAGGCGGATCTTGACGCCGGCCTTGGCCTTGGCCGCCAGCAGCGAGACCATCTCGCGGCCCGTCGCATCGTCCTTGAAGACATAGGTCAGCAGGTCGATCGTCTCGCTGGCGTCGGCGATCATGCGGATCAGGGCCTGGCGCGCGGCTGCGCCATGCTCCAGCAGCTCCAAGTTGTTGCCGCAGGTCGCGCCCGGAATGCCGAGGCCGCGCAGCAGGCGGTCGATCTCGCCGGTCACCGAAGGGTTGACCACGGTTTCGGCGCGCAGGCGGATGGTCTGCTTGCGGCGCTTGATCCGGGTCAGCTTGCGCCCGCCGAACAGGGCATAGAGCGGCACGCCGACGTAGGGCAGCAGGATGATGGCCAGCAGCCAGGCGCTGGTGCCGGCCGAGGTATAGCGCGTGGTCAGGATGTGCATCAAAGCCCAGGCCCAGGCAACCACGCCCCCGACCAACGCGACGTGCCATAGCCACGTGTCTTGCCAGTTCACCGCTGCCTCCACCCACCCGGGGCGACCAGGATCGCAGACCCCCCGACCGCCGCGCCAGGGCCGTCAGAGCCTTATGGGAACCCGCCAGGGACGCAAGCGTTCCCTTCGCCAGCTCAAGAGACCCAGGAGAGACATCATGCGCGGCATACTGCTCTGGCTGATCGGAATCCCCATCCCGATCATCATCCTGCTCTATCTGTTCCACGTGATCTGAGCGGCCGGGGCGCCCGGCAGCATGCCCTGGCGTGGCGCGTGGCGGCGGCCGGGGCCTCAGGCGAGCAGGCCGTCGCGCACCCAGTCCTGGAAGGACTTGACCCAATACTCCGGCGGCAGCAGCACCCCGGCCTCGTGCCGGACGGAGTGCATGCCCTGCTGGGCCAGCTCGCAGACGTAGCCATCCTCCTGCACCACGCGGCGGGCGAAGGCGACGACCTTCTCCATCTCGAAGCCGGGCTTCTTCAGCGTCTCGGGCAGGAACATCCACTCGGCCACCAGGCGGGTCTGTTCCGCTGCCACGGGACGGATGGAGATGGAGCGGACGTAGTCGGCATGGGCGACGAAATAGGCGGTGGGCAGGGCGGTCACGAAGAACTGGCCGTGCTGCTTCTGCTCCTCGGTCAGGCCCGGGAACGGTACGCCATGGATCTGGCCGTCCTCGGTCCAGGACTTCGCCTCGCGGCCGATGCCGCCGGCATAAAGCGGGTCGTTGTCGCCGGCGTGCTTCTCCCACTCCGGGTCGTCATAGCGGCCCATCAGGGCGCGGCCATAGATCGGCACGGTCTCCGACAGCTTCGGGTGCACGCCGGGGCAGTGGTAGCACTCGCTGAAGTTCTCCCAGAAGACCTTCCAGTTGCAGCCCAGCTCGATCACCTCGCGGTGGCCGACGACGATCTCGTCGAGCGGCCAGTTGGCGATGCGCTCGGCGTCGGCGACGAAGGCGGAGGAGAAGGGCTCCGCCGCCTTGCCGGCAAGGTTGATGAAGACGAAGCCGCGCCACTCCGCCAGCGCGACGTCGTAGAGCGGATAGTCCTTGCGGTCGAAGTCGGCCGGCAGGGCGGTGTTCGGTGTGCGGACCAGTTCGCCCTTCAGGTTGTAGAGCCAGCGGTGGTACTCGCAGGAGATCGCCAGCGCGCCGAGCTGACCCTCGCTCTTGGTGCAGAGGCGCGAGCCGCGATGGCGGCAGGTGTTGTGGAAGGCGCGCAGCACGCCGTCGCCGCCGCGCACCATCAGGATGCTCTGGTCGCCGATGTCGGCGGTGCGGAACTGCCCCGGCTGGGTCAGGCCGGCGACTCGGCCGACGTAGATCCAGTTGCGGTACCAGATGCGCTCCAGCTCCAGCTTGTACTGCGCCGGATCGAGGTACCAGGAGCTCGGCAGCGTCGGTTCGAGACGGTTGAGGCCGGTATACTGCTCCGCCTGGGGCCGAACGCGCTTCGCCATGGGTCCTCCCTTACGGCGCCACCTCGGCGCCCAGCCAGTCCACCGCCGCCTGCAGGCCGCCCTTCCCATGCGGGATCTTCAGCGCCTGCAGTGCCATTTCGACCACAGCCAGGGTGCCCAGCACCATGGGCGCGTTGACATGGCCCATGTGCGCGATGCGGATGGCCTTGCCCGACAGCTTGTTGATGCCGACGCCCAGGGTGACGCCGCAGCGCTTCTGGCAGTAGTCGAGCAGCGGTTGTGGGCTCATGCCCTCGGGCAGCCGCACGGTGGTGACGCTGTCGCTGCGCTCGACCGGGTTCTCGATGTTGAACTGCAGCACCTGGCCCTCGGCCCAGACGGCGACGGCGCGGCGCACCGCCTCGGCGAGCAGGCGGTGACGCCGCCAGGCGGCCTCCAGCCCTTCGGCGAAGATCATGTCGAGCGACTGGCGCAGGCCGAAGAGCAGGTGCTCGGGCGGCGTGCCGGCGTACTTCATGTAGTGCTCG
>JAKOWB010000052.1 GCA_029781795.1 Pseudomonadota bacterium
CTCGCTGCAGGATGGCGTCATCGAGAAGCACTTCCATCTGCCCTACAAGTCATCGATCGCCACCAGCGCCTGGCTCGCCTCCTCACTGTCCGAACTGGGTCGTTTCGACGAGGCGATCGAGCTCGCCCGCCAGGGCGTGGCTGACGGCGAGGCGGCCGGTCACGCCTACAGCATCACCGCCGCATCCTGCGGCCTGGGCATCGCCTACCTGCGGCGGGGCGATCCGGCGCAGGTGATTCCGGTGGTCGAGCGCGCCGCGGCGCTGACGCGCAGCGGCGACTTTGCCGCGCTCAGCGCCTGGATCACGGCGATGCTGGGTTCGGCCTATGCCATGCAGGGCAAGCTGCACGAGGCGCTGCTGCTGCTGGAGGAAGGTGCGGCGCGGATGGCGGCGATGCAGGTCAGGATCAGCGAGGCCTCGGTGATCGCCGCGCTGGGCGAGGTCTGCCTGCTGTCGGGACAGCGCACCAGGGCTGCGGGCCATGCCGAGCATGCGCTGAAGATCGCCCGCGACCGCCAGGAACGGGGCTATGAGGCCTGGGCGTTGCGGTTGGCCGGCGAGATCGCCGCCGGCGGTGGCAAGGCCGAGGTGGGTGCGGCGATCGGCGCCTTCGGCGAGGCACTGGCCATCACCGAGGCGCTGGGCATGCGGCCGCTGCACGCCCATTGCAGCCTCGGCCTTGGCCGGGTTCACCGGCGTACCGGCGGGATCGAGGCGGCGCGGGCGCATCTGACGACGGCGCTCGCCCTCTACCGCGAGATGGACATGCGCCACTGGCTGCCGCAGGCCGAGGCGGCGGCGGAAGGGCTGGTCGACGCCGCCTGACCGGGATCGCGGCACCCCAGGCAAAGCGCTTGATTTCCGACCCTCTCTCCGTCTTTGTATCGCCGTCGGCCGCCTGCCCCAAAGAGGCGGCCGGCCGTGGACGGATTTCGGGCCCCTTGCCACCACGATAAAAATGGCTAAGCGGTCGACGGCGCGCCCCGTGTCCTCCACGGGTCCGGCTCGATCCCGGTCCAGAATGAAGAACACAAGGAGAGCCCTGCCGTGGCGCTTCAGGACTATATCTTCACCAGCGAATCGGTCTCCGAGGGACATCCCGACAAGGTC
>JAKOWB010000054.1 GCA_029781795.1 Pseudomonadota bacterium
GGCGAACCAGACCGCGGCGCCGCTCGCCGCAAAAAGGCCAAGATGCAGGACAAAGTGAACCAATCCGCGGCGATCGCTCTTGTGCAAGAGCGGCGCCAGGGTTTGCTTGTCCAGCCGCCGGTCGAGGACTAAATCGGCTTCCATGACCAGTGGTTCTAGCGCGCCGGGCCGACCGACGCACCGTGGGACGTTCTGAGGGGATGGGATTCATGAAGCTTGTGCGCAGCCTGATCGTCGCGGCCGGCCTGACCGGACTGGCCGGCACGGCCTACGCCGACCTCGACTCCCAGTGCCCCGACTATCCCGGCCAGACCCACGCGCAGATCCTGCGCGGCGTCGAGGGCCGGCTGAAGGGCGACTGGGACTTCGCCATCAAGACGACCAAGCGCTCCGCCAAGCGCCTGAAGGACAGCGGCCAGGACGCCAGCCAGGCCGAGCTTTTCGTCACCGTGCTGACCTGCCTGCGCGACGAGGTGAAGGCCGGCAAGCATGCCGACGCCGTCGCCGAGGCGCGCGAGAATCCGAAGCCCGAGGCCGGTACGCCGGCCCCGCCCAGCAAGGCCGACTTCAGCAACGGCAGCGCCCAGGGCGGCGCGACTGAGGGCAGTGTCGCTCCCGCACCGGCCCCGGCGCCCGAGCCAGCCCCGGCCCCGGCCCCGGCCCCGGCCCTAGCGGAGGCCACGGCGCCGGCGCCCGCGCCGCAACCGGCCCCGGCCCCCGCGACCGGGCCGATCATCGTCTCCAGCCAGGGTGTCCTGCCCGGAACGGCCGAGTCCTATGGCCAGGCCCCGGCGCCGGCTCCGGCGCCCGCTCCCGCCGCCACGCAGGAGGCGGCGGCCCCGCCGGCGCCGGCTGATGGCGACTACAGCGGCCAGGCCTGCGCCTATTTCACCCGCCCCTACGAGGAGGTGATCGACGGCCTCAGGCACATCAACCGCTACAACGAGGGAGAGTGGGTCTGCCACTCCGGCACGATGTACGCCTGCCTGGGCGGTGCCTGGGAGAGCAAAGGCCCCTGCGACAAGTACAATCGTTGGGAGACGCGGTTGTCGAGCACACTTGAGGCTACCCCGAAGTAAGGGCGACAAGATATTGATTTAAAATATGTTTACATGACCGGCGTTCGTGCGATGGCTGGCGCGCGGGCGTCGCGGGGCGACGGGGTCGATTTCTGCTGCGGTGCAGCATAGATTCATGCGCCATAAGCCGGACTGGTCCGGCGCATGAGGAGCCATGTCCCAAAGTCTTGCCCTGGCGCAGCCGCGCGAGCGATCGACCGGCGCGCGCCTGGCGCTCACCCTCGGGGTACTCGGCGTCGTCTATGGCGACATCGGCACCTCGCCGCTCTATGCCTTCAAGCAGTCCATCCTTGCCGCCGGCGGCCTCAGCGCGGCGCATGTCCTGGGCGTGCTGTCCCTGATGATCTGGGCCCTGATCCTGGTGGTCACGGTGAAGTACGTCCTGGTCGTCATGCGGGCCGACAATCGTGGCGAGGGCGGCATCCTGGCCCTGACCGTGCTGGCCCTGCACAGCGCCAGCCGGCGCGGACGGCGGCACAAGATCCTGCTGCTCCTGGGGCTGATGGGCGCGGCGCTGTTCTATGGCGACGGCGTGCTGACCCCGGCCATCTCGGTGCTGAGCGCGGTCGAGGGCCTGGAGATCATCGCCCCGGACCTCGAGAGCTACGTGGTCCCGGTGGCCGTGGCGCTGCTGCTCGGCCTCTTTCTCTTCCAGCGCTTCGGGACGGCGCGGGTCGGCTTGGTCTTCGGGCCGGTGATCGCGCTCTGGTTCTCCGTGCTCGGGCTGCTCGGCCTGATGCAGGTCATCCATCACCCGGACATCCTGCGCGCCTTCGACCCGCGCCACGGCCTCGCCCTGCTGTGGCACGAGCCGGGGCAGGCCACCGCCATTCTCGGCGCCGTGGTGCTGACCGTCACCGGCGCCGAAGCGCTCTATGCCGACCTCGGCCACTTCGGGCGCCGCGCCATCGGCGCCACCTGGCTGCGCGTCGTGCTGCCGGCGCTGCTGCTGAACTACCTGGGGCAGGGCGCGCTCGTACTGTCGGATCCGGCGGCGTTGGCCAACCCCTTCTACCTGCTGGTACCGGCCTGGGGCCTGGTGCCGCTGGTCATCCTGGCCTCGGCCGCGACCATCATCGCCTCGCAGGCGGTGATCTCCGGCGCCTTCTCGCTGACGCAGCAGGCGGTGCAGCTCGGCTACCTGCCGCGCCTGCGCGTGCGCCATACCTCCGCCGATGCCAAGGGGCAGGTCTACGTGCCGCTGATGAACGGCCTGCTACTGGTCGGCGTGCTCTTCGTCGTGCTGGCCTTCAAGTCCTCGGACTCGCTGGCGACTGCCTACGGCATCGCGGTCACCGGCACCATGACCTTGACCGCGATCCTGGCGGCGGTGGCGATGCGCGTGGTGCTGCGCTGGCCGCTGCTCGCCATCCTGCCGCTCTTCGCCCTGTTTCTCGCCGTCGACCTGCTGTTCCTCGGCGCCAACCTGACCAAGGTGGTGGAAGGCGGCTGGCTGCCGCTGGCCTTCGCCGCCACCACCTTCCTGGTGATGACGAGCTGGATCGCCGGCCGTCGCCGCCTGCTGGCGCAGCGCAGCGCCGGCGCGATCTCGCTGGAGGAGTTCCTGGGCCTGCCCAGCGTGCCGAAGATGCGGCGCGTGCCCGGCACCGCGGTCTATCTGGTGGCCGAGCCGCGCTACACCCCGACGGCGCTGCTGCACAACCTGAAGCACAACAAGGTGCTGCACGAGCGGGTCGCGCTGCTGGCGATCCAGGTCGAGGACGTGCCGCGCGTCGCCAACGCCGAGCGTGTCACGGTCGAGCACCTGGCGCACGGCTTCCACCGCATCGTCGCACGCTACGGCTTCCTGGAGGAGCCGCACGTGCCGCGCGTGCTGGCACTGGCGCGGGCGCAGGACCTCGACTGCCCGCCGATGGAGACCTCGTTCTTCGTCGGGCGCGAGAAGGTCGCCGCCGGCAAGGCCGCCGGCATGGCGATCTGGCGCAAACGCTTCTTCATCCTGCTGAACCGCGCCATGCTGAACGCCACGGACTATTTCCGCCTGCCGCCGAACCGGGTGGTCGAGCTGGGCGGACAGATCGAGATCTAGCGGACAGGGTCAGGCGATGATCGGCACCTGGGGCGCGGCGTCCCGCGGCAGGTGGCCGGTCAGCCTGGGGTCGGGCTGCACCTCAATCTGGTAGGCGTAGGGCCGGAAGCCGGAGCGCAGATAGAAGCCCAGCGCCGCCGGATGGTCGAAGTTGCAGGTGTGCACCCAGAAGCGCCGGATCGGGCGGGACCAGGCACGCGCGATCGCGACATTCATCAATGTCCGCCCGAGGCCGCCGCCGATCGCTTCGGGCGCCAGGCCGAAGAAGGCCAGCTCGCAATCGGGCATCCGCCGGAAATCGAGTTCCAGCAGGCCGAGGTCCTGGCCCTCCGCGCGCAGCATGAAGACCTCCACCGCTGGGTCGGCCAGGATGGCGGCGAGCTCGGCGTCCGGCATGACCAGGCGGGAGTACCAGAGCCAGCGCTCGCCGATCCGGCGGAACAGGGCGCGATAGGCCGCCCGGTCCGGATTTGGCACGCGCACCAGTTCGTAGGACGGCGGGAACCCGCTGTCCGGCCGGGGCGGCGGCGGCGCCAGCATCTCCAGGCAGGTGACGACGTTCGCCAGCTGACCTGGCAGCACCGGCGAGTAGCCGAGCGGAACCGGCGGGTTGGGCAAGGCGCCTTGCTCCTAGCTGCGCAGAAAGGCGCCCAGCCGACGGGCCTGGATCTGGCTGAGACCAGTGACGATGAACTCGCCACCGGTGATCGGCTCCATGACCTTGGGGGCCATCAGGACGTCGCCGTCGAACACCACCTCCAGCGTCTGGCCGACCAGCGCGGTGGTCAGTGCGCCGAAGGCGGCGCCGGCCTCCTCGGTCAGCGTCACGCGCACCGCCCAGTAGCCGACCTGGTCCTCGTAGGGACTGGCGGAGACGACCTGGCGGGGGCCGAGCGGCAGTTCCTGTCCGCCGCCACGCAGCACCAGCCGTTCCTCCGCCCGCAGCGGCGATGCTACGGACAGCAGCGCCAGCGCGGCCAGCAGGGCCCGGCGCGTCAGCCTCACAGCCGGAAGAGCCGGCCGAAGCCGGGAATGGCCTCGGCGATGCCGCCCAGGCGCAGCGTGTGCCAGGCCATGGCATGGTTGGACGAGGTCACCGGCTTGCCCAGCGCCTGTTCCAGCTCTTCCACCACGTCCGCCAGACGGACCGAGGTGCAGGAAACGAAGACGCCGTCCACGTCGGGGTGGCGGCCGAGTTCCAGCGCCGCTGACTTCACGGAGTCCGCGGTGAGCCGCGCCACCTTGCTGTCGTCCATGATGTTGTAGGAGCCCATCACCGGCACCGGATAGCCGCGCCCTTCGAAGTAGGCGCGCATCAGGTCGTTGATCGACTGGATATAGGGCGTCAGCAGCGCGATGCGCCGCACGCCCATCGCCTTGAAGGCGGCGCGCGCGGCGGTCACCGGCGTGGTCACCTTGGCCTCGGGGTGGGCCTTCTGGACCAGGGCGGTGACCTTGTCCTCGCCGATCACCATGGAGGCCGAGGTGCAGCCGTAGGCCACCACGCCGAAGGGCTGGCCCGGCAGCAGCAGGTTCGCCGCGCCAGCGATGTCGCCCTCCATCGCCGCCAGCGTCTCGGGCGTGATGGTCGAGGAGTTCATGATCCGGCTGTGGTAGAGGCCGACGCCCTCCAGGCCGCTCATGATGCGGCGCCACTCGTACTCGATGGTGAAGTCGGTCGCCAGGACGATCAGGCCAAGCCGGGCGCGGGCGCTGATGCCGTCGTCCAGGCTGTGCGCCATGTGGGTGCGGTTGACCAGCAACGGCGACAGGCTCTCGCGGACGTCGGGCATTCCATTTCTCCCTGATGCGGAAGCGCTACGGCCGCAGTCTAGCGCAGGCAAGACTGCGGCCGTACCCCCAACCCGGTCGGGTCAGGGTCGCCGGAACTAGCGGCCGTAGGCGGTAACGATCGCCTGCACGCCGCCGCTGATGGCGTCGTACTTCATCACGATGCGGTCGATGTGGCGGGCGCCGCCGGCCAGATCGATCCAGCGGCTGCACTCGCCGATCCCGATGTGGTGGCGCAGGTCGGCGTCCTGGTGCCCGCCGTTGGCGAACCAGACGTCGAGGTCGTGGAAGTCGACGGCGCGTTGCGCGACGCAGACCTTGATGGCGGTGTAGAGCTTGGCGTTCGACACGTCGATGACGTCGGTATCGCTGTGGTCGGTGACCTTGCGAGATCCGAGCACATCTTCGGCCAGGGCCGGCGAGGCTATGGCAAGGGCTGTCGCCAGGGTCAGGATGGACGTCTTCAATGCGGTGAGCATGGCTCCCCCTTCGCTTCGATTGGTCCCCTCGGAAGATAAGGGTAATCATCCGCTCCCGGCGGGAGAACTATAAAAAGCTGCAAAATGGTCGCGGGTTCTTGCCGGTCAGCCACGCGTGGGCACGGCGTCGAAGGCCAGGGAGATCCGTGTCGTCGCGGCGGCGGTCGGGCTGGTCCGATGCCAGAGCCACGACGGGAAGAGCACCAGATCGCCCTCGTTCGGGCGCAGCGCCAGGCCCGGCAGGCGCCCCTGCGCCAGCAGGCGCTCGGGCGGCCGGCCCAGCAGCAGCTCGCCGGCCCCCGCCGCGTCGGGCGTGGCGAGGTAATAGACGCCGCTGGCCAGTCCGCTGGGGTGGTTGTGGGCCTCCTGGTGGCCGCCCGCATCGAGCAGCGTCGCCCAGAGGGCGAGCCGCCAGGCCGGTGGTCCGGCAGGACGCCAGGGCGGCAGCGGCTGCGCAAGATAGGCGGCGACCGCCCTGTCGAGGGCGGCGAGCAGGGCGGCGACGGCCGGCCCGGGCCGCCGTGCCAGATCCCCGCTCTGCCGCCCGCCCCGGGTCGTCTTGCCCTCCCGCCCGGCGAGCAGACCGGGCG
>JAKOWB010000060.1 GCA_029781795.1 Pseudomonadota bacterium
CCTGGTGCGCAGCGCCATTGGTCGAATCATCTTCGGCCAGCAGGACGTCATCGACCAGACCCTGATCACGCTGCTCGGCGGCGGCCATGTGCTGCTGATCGGCGTGCCCGGCCTGGCCAAGACCCGCCTGGTCGAGACCCTGGGCATCGTGCTCGGCCTGGCCGACCGGCGCATCCAATGCACGCCCGACCTGATGCCCTCGGACATCCTGGGCTCGGAGGTGCTGGAGGAGCATGCCGACGGCAAGCGCAGCTTCCGCTTCCTGCCCGGTCCGGTATTCTGCCAGCTCCTGATGGCCGATGAGGTCAACCGCGCCAGCCCGCGCACCCAGTCGGCGCTGCTGCAGGCGATGCAGGAGCGGCGGGTCTCGGTCGCCGGCCAGTATCACGACCTGCCGCGGCCGTTCCATGTGCTGGCGACCCAGAACCCGCTGGAGCAGGAGGGCACCTATCCGCTGCCCGAGGCCCAGCTCGACCGCTTCCTGATGCAGGTTGATGTCGGCTATCCCGATTTGGAGGCCGAGCGGCGGATGCTGATCGTCACCACCGGCCCCGAGCCGCCGGCCGCGATCGCCGTGCTCGACCCCGACGAATTGCTGATCGCCCAGGACCTGGTGCGCCGCATCCCGGTGGGCGAGAGCGTGGTCGAGGCGATCCTCGGCCTGGTGCGCAATGGCCGGCCCGACAGCACCGACCTGCCCGAGGTCCGGCGCAGTGTCGCCTGGGGCCCCGGGCCGCGCGCCAGCCAGTCGCTGATGATGGCGTGCCGCGCCCGCGCCCTGTTGCAGGGCCGGCTGGCGCCGTCGGTCGATGACGTGGTGGCGCTGGCCGGGCCGGTGCTAAGCCACCGAATGGCGCTGAATTTCGCGGCGCGTGCCGACGGCGTGACGATCGACGAGGTGATCGCCCGCCTATGCGCACCCTACGCCTGAGGCCGCCGTGGCGCCGTTGACCGCCGCCGATCCGGGAACGCGGTTGCGCCAGGGCGGAGAAGCGCTGGCCGCGACGCTACCGCCGCTGCTGGTTGCTGCCGAGCGGGTGGCGGCCACCGTGGCCCAAGGCGTCCATGGCCGCCGCCGGGTCGGCATGGGCGAGAGCTTCTGGCAGTTCCGCCGCTACCAGCCGGGCGACGCGCTGCACGCCATCGACTGGCGCCAAACCGCCAAGAGCCAGGCGGTGTTCGTCCGCGAATATGAATGGGAGGCGTCGCAGACCGTGTGGCTGTGGCGCGACGGCTCGGGCTCGATGGCCTACCGCTCGGCGCCGGCGCTGCCGACCAAGCGCAACCGCGCCGACCTGCTGCTGCTGGCGCTGGCTTCGCTGCTCAGCCGTGCCGGCGAGCGGGTGGCGCTGCTCGGCGGCGGCACGCCGCCGGCCGCCGGGCGGGTCAACCTCACCCGCATCGCTGCCGAGCTGGAGCGCGCTGCCGGGGTGGTGGCCGCGGTGGAGCGGATGCCGGACCTGCCGCCGATTGCCGTGGTGCCGCGCCAGGCCGAGCTGGTGCTGTTCGGCGATTTCCTGGCGCCGCTCGAGGACATCCAGCGGGTGGTCGCCGGCTATGCCGAACGTGGCGTGCGCGGCCATCTGGTCCAGGTGCTCGACCCGGCGGAGCAGAGTCTGCCGTTCTCGGGGCGGGTACGGTTCACCGGGCTGGAAGGCGAGGGCGAGCATCTGGTGCCGCGGGTCGAGGCGGTGCGCGACCGCTATGTCGAGCGCCTGCGGGCGCAGCAGGAGGGGTTGGCGCTGGCGGCCCGCAGCGCCGGCTGGAGCTGCATCGTCCACCACACCGACCGGCCGGCCGCGGCGGCGCTGCTCGCGCTCTATGTTGCGCTCGGTCAGCCCCGCGCCGCCCGGACGTCGCGCCCATGATGAGCCTCGGCTCGCTGGTCTTCGCCACCCCCTGGGTGTTGGCCGCGCTGGTTACGCTGCCGGCGATCTGGTGGCTGCTGCGGGTGACGCCGCCGGCGCCGCGGCGCCTGCGCTTTCCGGCGATCCGGCTATTGCGGGACCTGGTGGCGCCCGAGCAGACTCCCGACCGCACGCCGTGGTGGCTGCTGCTGCTGCGACTGGTGCTGGCAGCCCTGGTGATCATTGCCCTGGCGCGGCCCCTGCTCAATCCGGTCGCCGGGCTGCCCGGCAGCGGTCCGGTCCTGCTGGTGGTGGACAATGGCTGGGCGGCAGCCCGGGATTGGCCGGCGCGGCGCCAGGCCATGGCTGAGACCATCGACCGCGCCGAGCGCCAGGACCGGCCGGTGGTGCTGCTGGCGACCGCCCCGGCGGCGCCGGGCGAGCCACCCCGCCCGACCGGCCTGTTGCGCCCGGCCGAGGCCCGCGGCCTGGCCGACGCGTTGTTGCCCCAGCCTTGGCCGACCGACCATGCCGCCACCCTGACCGGACTGCGCGATCTGCGCTTCACCAGCTCCGCCTATGCCGTCTGGTTGAGCGACGGCCTGCACGATGCCGCGGTGCCGGCCCTGGCGCAGCGGCTGCAGCAATTCGGCGGCGCCGAGATCCGGCTGCCGGCGCCCGCGAGTACCGCCCACCTGCTGCGGCCGCCGGAGAGCGCCGGGGCCGATCTGGTCGCCCGGCTGCGCCGGGTTGCGGGCGCACCCGAGCAGCATGTCTGGGTGCGCGCGGTGGCCGGCGATGGCCGGCTGTTGGCACGCGAGGAGGCGGTGTTTGCCGCTGGGGCCACGGGTGCCGAGGCCCGCTTCACGCTGCCGGCGGGAATGCGCAACGAGGCGGCGCGCCTCGATATCGAGGGCGAGAGCACGGCCGGCGCGGTCGCATTGCTCGACGAACGGTGGCGGCGGCGGCCGGTCGGGGTGGTGACCGGGGATGGCGGCGACCCGGCGCAGCCGCTGCTCTCCGACCTGCACTATGTCACTCGAGCGCTGGAGCCCTTTGCCGAGCTCCGTCATGGCAGCCTGATCAGTCTGATCGACGGCGGTGCCGCGGTGGTCCTGGCGCCCGATGCCGGAACGCCGACCCCGGACGATCTGGCCGCGGTCGAGCGCTGGATTGCCGGCGGCGGCGTATTGGTGCGCTTTGCCGGCCCGTTGCTGGCGGCCAATCCCGACCCGCTGGTGCCGGTGCCGCTGCGCTCCGGTGACCGCGTGCTCAGCGGCACGCTGAGCTGGACCGAGCCGATGCCGCTGGCGCCGTTCGAGGCGGGCAGCCCGTTTGCCGGCCTCGCCGTGCCCGATGACCTGCGGATCAGGCGGCAGGTTCTGGCCGAGCCGAGCCTGGCGCTGGCCGAGCGCACTTGGGCGCGGCTAACCGATGGCACGCCGCTGGTCACCGCCGAACGGCGCGGGCAGGGCTGGCTGGTGCTGATCCATGTCACCGCCGGGCCGGAATGGTCCAACCTGCCGCTGTCCGGCCTGTTCGTCGACATGCTGCGCCGGCTGGTGGCGCTGAGCGCCGGGGTGCCGGCGG
>JAKOWB010000069.1 GCA_029781795.1 Pseudomonadota bacterium
TGGATGAACTTGCCCTCGCCGATGTAGATGCCGACGTGCGAGAAGCTGCGCTTGAGCGTGTTGAAGAACACCAGGTCGCCCGGCTTGAGCTCGTCGCGCTTCACCTTGATCAGGCCGGCGGCGCTGGCCTGCTCGTCGGCGCGGCGCGGCAGCACCAGGCCCAGGCTGGCCTCGAACACGTGGCGGGTGAAGCCGCTGCAGTCGAAGCCCTGCTCGGCGCTGTTGCCGCCGCGGCGATAGGGAACGCCGAGGAAGTTCATCGCGCTGAGCACCATGTCGGAGGCCTTGTCGCGCATGGTCTGCACGAAGGCATATTCGCTCGGCGGCACGGCGGCGGGAACCTTGTCGGGGTCGCCCAGGCCGCGATCGGCCAGCAGCTTGGCGATCGGGTCGGCCGCCGTTCCTTCCGGTGCGGCCTGCGCGCCGGCGGCCAGCGCCAGGCCGAGGGCCAGGCTGGCCAGGGCGGGGCGGAGGCGGGCAGGGCGTGTCATCGGCGCGCAGCTTACGCGCTGGCCGCCCCGGGCGTCAACCCAAAAAAGCCAGTGCTGACGGGCACTTGCGCCAACATTTCGAGAGCTTTGTGAGGCTGCGTTATCGTCCGGGCAACACCCGAGGAGACGCCATGTTCAAGGCCTTGCTGCTGGAAAAGGACGACGCCGGCTTCCGTGCCGGCATCCGCGAGCTCGACGAGGCCGCGCTGCCCGAGGGCGACGTGCTGGTTGCCGTGGCGCACTCGACGCTCAACTACAAGGACGGCCTGGCGATCACCAACCGCGGCCCGGTGGTGCGCAAGTGGCCGATGGTGGCCGGCATCGATGGCGCCGGCCGCGTGCTGGAAAGCTCGCACCCGCAGTGGAAGGCGGGCGATGCCTTCATCCTGAACGGCTGGGGCGTCGGCGAGACGCACTGGGGTTGCCTGGCGCAGAAGGCACGCCTGAAGGGCGATTGGCTGGTGCCGCTGCCGGCAGCCTTCACGACACGCCAGGCGATGGCGATCGGCACCGCCGGCTATACCGCGATGCTGTGCGTGCTGGCGCTCGAGCGCCACGGCCTGCAGCCGGGCGATGGCGAGGTGCTGGTGACCGGCGCCACCGGCGGCGTCGGCAGCGTGGCCACCGCCTTGCTCGCCAAGCTGGGCCATCGTGTCATCGCTGCCACCGGCAAGGCGGCCGAGGCCGACTACCTGCGCTCGCTCGGCGCCGCCGACGTGATCGACCGTGCCGAACTCGCTGCGCCCGGCAAGCCGCTGCAGAAGGAGCGCTGGGCGGCGGTGGTCGATGCGGTGGGCAGCCACACGCTGGCCAACGCCTGCGCGCAGACGCGCTACGGCGGCGTGGTGGCGGCCTGCGGGCTGGCGCAGGGCGCAGACCTGCCGGCCACGGTGATGCCCTTCATCCTGCGTGGCGTGACGCTGGCCGGCGTCGACAGCGTGATGGCGCCTCTGGCGCTGCGCAGGCAGGCCTGGGATCGACTCGCGCGCGATCTCGACCCGCAGCGCCTCGAAACCATCACGACCGAGGTTCCCCTGACGCAGGCAATCGAACGTGCGCAGGACTTGATGGCCGGCAAGCTGCGCGGCCGCGTGGTGGTCAGCATCGGCTAGGGCCTGTTCACCCTACGGGGAGGCTCGCGTGACTCGACAAACAGGCGCCCGCAAGGCGCACGGCGTAGCCCAGGCTGGCCGCCTGGGCAAGACGTGCAACGCGGCGGGCGCCTGTTTGCCGAGATCACCCTTCGGGCCGGGGTACCCCAAGGCGCTGGGCCGCGTTGCGCCGCTGGCCCAGGCGGCCTGCCTGAGCGGCGCGCCGCGCCTTGCCCAGCGCCTTGGGCCACCCCGGCGCGAGCCTTCTCGTAGGGTGAACAGGCCCTAGTCAGACGCTCGTAAGAGCCTGCGCTTGAAATCCGCCGCCAGCCAACGACGATCTTCGGGAGACAGGCCATGACGAGCTATGCCGCGTTCCACCAGCGTTCGATCCAGGATCGTGATGGCTTCTGGGCCGAGCAGGCCCGGCTGATCGACTGGCAGACGCCTTACGAGAAGGTCTGCGACTACGACAACCCGCCGTTCGCCAAGTGGTTCGTCGGTGGCAAGACCAACCTCTGCCACAACGCCGTCGACCGCCACCTGAAGACGCGGCCCGACCAGAACGCGCTGATCTTCGTCTCCACCGAGACCGGGCAGGAGAAGGCCTACAGCTTCCGCGAACTGCACGCCGAGGTGCAGCGCATGGCGGCGATCCTGCAGGACCTGGGCGTCAGGCAGGGCGACCGCGTGCTGATCTACATGCCGATGATCGCCGAGGCGGCCTTCGCGATGCTCGCCTGTGCGCGCATCGGCGCGATCCACTCGGTGGTGTTCGGCGGCTTCGCCAGCCACAGCCTCGCCAGCCGCATCGACGACGCGCAGCCGACGGTGATCGTCAGCGCCGACGCCGGTATGCGCTCGGGCAAGGTGGTGGCCTACAAGCCGCTGCTCGACGAGGCCATCAAGCTCGCTGCGCACAAGCCGGCCAAGGTGCTGCTGGTCGACCGCGGCCTGAGCGCGATGGACAAGACCGCCGGCCGCGACGTCGACTACAGGAGCCTGCGCGACAAGCACCTGAATACCATCGTGCCCTGCGTGTGGGTGGATTCCACGCACCCGAGCTACACGCTCTACACCAGCGGCACCACCGGCAAACCCAAGGGCGTGCAGCGCGACACCGGCGGCTACGCGGTGGCGCTGGCCGCGTCGATGAAGCACATCTACTGCGGCACCGCCGGCGAAACCTATTTCTCCACCAGCGACATCGGCTGGGTGGTCGGCCACAGCTACATCATCTACGGTCCGCTGCTGGCCGGCATGGCGACCATCATGTACGAGGGCCTGCCGACGCGCCCGGACGCCGGCATCTGGTGGAGCCTGGTCGAGAAGTACAAGGTCACGGTGATGTTCAGCGCGCCCACCGCCGCGCGCGTGCTGAAGAAGCAGGATCCGGCCTTCCTCACCAAGTACGACCTGTCGAGCCTGAAGGCGCTGTTCCTCGCCGGCGAACCGCTGGACGAGCCCACCGCCACCTGGATCGCCGGCGCGATCAACAAGCCCATCATCGACAACTACTGGCAGACCGAGACCGGCTGGCCCATCCTCGCCATCTGCAATGGCGTCGAGCAGGCGCCGACCAAGTTCGGCTCGCCGGGCAAGGCGGTGTACGGCTACGACGTGCGCCTGATCGACGAGACCACCGCCGAGGAGATCACCGAGCCGGGCAGGAAGGGCGTGATCGCGGTCGAGGGCCCGCTGCCGCCGGGCTGCCTGCAGACCATCTGGGGCGACGACGCGCGCTACGTCAAGACCTACTGGTCGAGCATCCACGGCCGCACCATGTACAACACCTTCGACTGGGGCGTGCGCGACGAGGACGGCTACTTCTTCATCCTCGGCCGCACCGACGACGTCATCAACGTGGC
>JAKOWB010000085.1 GCA_029781795.1 Pseudomonadota bacterium
CTCGCCCGTGCCGCCGCCAGGGGCGCCGTCAGGCCCTCGGCCAGCGCCGCGACGAAGCCCGGCTCGTCGGGATAGCAGCAGACGCGGTGGCTCGGCAGCGCGGCAAGCCCGGCCTTGTCCGCCGCCCGGTCCCACTCCGCCAGTGACGAGGCCGTGGTGGTGGTGGAGAACTGCGGATAGAGCGGCAGCAGCACCAGGCGCGTTGGCCGCCAGGCGGCGACGGCCGCGGCCGCCGCGTCGGCCCGCGGATGCCAGTAGCGCATGGCGATGAAGCACTTCACCGCACCCTGGCCCGTCAGCGCCGCTTCCAGCGCGCGGGCCTGCGCCTCGGTGTTGGCCAGGATCGGCGAGCCGCCGCCGATGCGACCGTAGATTTCCCGCGCCACCGGGGCGCGCCGGCCGGCGATCAGGCGGGCGAGGAACCAGCGCAGCGGGCCCGGAACGCGCAGGATCGCCGGATCGGAGAAGAGGTTGCGCAGGAAGGGCTGCACCGCGGCCGGCCCATCCGGCCCGCCGAGGTTGAACAGCACGATGGCGGTCCGCTGCTCGCTCATGACTGCGCTAGCTGGCTGCCCGCAGCCGCTCGACAAGGCGTGCGACATTCTGCGGCGGCGTCTCCGGCACGATGCCGTGACCGAGGTTCATGATCCAGGGGCCGCCGCCCAGGCACTCGACAAGGCGGTCCAGGCCGGCGTCCAGCGCCGCGCCGCCCTCGACCAGCAGGCGGGGATCGAGGTTGCCCTGCGGCGTCAGGCGCGGCTGCAGCGCCCGTGCCGCCCAGGTCGGATCGACGTCGCTGCCCAGCGACAGCCCGGCAATCCGCCCGTCCTCGGCCAGCGCCTGCAGCACGGCGGCGGGGGCATTGCGCGGAAAGACGATCAGCGGCACGCCGGGGCAGCGGCCGACGAAGCCGGCAGCGATGCGCAGCAGCGGCCCGAGTGACCAGATCTCCGCTTCCGTCTCGCCCAGCAGGCCGGCCCAGGAATCGAAGAGCTGCACCGCCTCGGCCCCGGCCTCGACCTGCGCCACCAGATGCTCGATCACCGCCTCGACCAGCAGGTCGATGAGCTGGCCGAAGACGACACCGTCGCGCCGCATCTCGGCCAGGGCGCGTGGGAAGTCATGGCCGCGCCCGTCCAGCATGTAGGCGGCGAGCGTCCAGGGCGCGCCGGCGAAGCCGATCAGCGCGGTCTCGCGTGGCAGCCTGGCCTTGGTCTCCGCCAGCGCGGCATAGACCGGTGCCAGGTGCTGCCGGAAGGCGGACGGATCGAACGCAGGCACCGTCTCCAGCGGCTCCAGGCGGGGTCCCTCGCCCTCGGCGAAGGTCAAGGGCTGCCCCAGCGCATGGGGCACCACCAGGATATCCGAGAAGATGATGGCGGCGTCGAAGCCGAAGCGGCGGATCGGCTGCAGCGTCACCTCGGCGGCCTTCGCCGGGTCGTAGCAGAGCGCCAGGAAGGAGCCCGCCTCGGCTCGCACCTGGCGGTACTCCGGCAGATAGCGCCCGGCCTGGCGCATCAGCCAGACCGGCGGCGGCCAGACGCGCTCGTGGTCCAGTGCCCGCAGCAGGGCTTTCGGCTCGTTCCCCGTCATGAGGGCACCCCTACACCAGAAAAAGGAATCATGGGAGTTGGTAGTAGAGGTGGTTGGTCCTGTGAAGAGCGGGGAGTGTCGCGTCACCCACAGGGCTGTCCAC
>JAKOWB010000050.1 GCA_029781795.1 Pseudomonadota bacterium
CGCGCGTGCTCGCACGACCTGGTGGTTCTGGCGAGGGGTGATCCACCCGATCCCATCCCGAACTCGGCCGTGAAAACCCTCAGCGCCGATGGTACTGCGTCTTAAGACGTGGGAGAGTAGGTCGCCGCCAGGTCTTGCAAGCACACGCGCTCAACCAAAAGCGCCGGCAATACTCCAGAAAAACCAGGACACCAAAGCTCAGCACCTCAACGCGGGGTGGAGCAGCCCGGTAGCTCGTCAGGCTCATAACCTGAAGGTCGCAGGTTCAAATCCTGCCCCCGCAACCAACCGATCACACAAATATAGCCAACGCCAAAAGGCCCGAGCCATAAACCCGGGCCTTGGCGCGTTACAGGCTTGCGTGCAACGCCTCCGCACGAGAGCTCAACCCGGCAGCGCCTGGCTCATCGACCCCAGCAGCTCCTGGATCAGCGGGTTCGGATACTTGCGCCGCGTCACCACGGCGAAGAAGGTCTCGCGGATGCCGGGCAGGTGGTCCGCATCCACGAGCAGGCCGCTCGCCAGCTCGTCCTTGACCACGATCGGCGGAATTACGGCCAGGCCCACGCCTTCGCGCGCCAGCAGGCGGAGCATGGCCATGTCGTCGACCTCGGCGGCGATTCGTGGCCGGACGCCCAGCCTGCTGGCCAGGGCGTCGAAGTCCGCGCGCGGGCCGCTGGCGAAAGCCGGCAGCACCAGGGGTGCCGTAGCCAGACGCTCCGTCAGCGAACGCCCGGGAGGACAGAGCGAGGGCACCCCGATGAGGCCGACGGGCTGCTCGGCGATACGATGCACGACAAAGGGCGCGAGGGCATCGCTGTCCGGCGGCTGGTTGGTCAGGACCAGATCCAGCTGCAGCGTCGTCAGCGCCTCGAAGAGCTCCGTCCGGCTTCCCGACCGCAGGACGACTTCCACATCCTCCCGCCCCAGGACCGGCTTCAGGAAGGCCAGCTGGAAGTTCCTGGACAGCGTGGCGATCGCCCCGATTCGCAGCGGGCGGCGTGTCTGCCCCTGTGCCCTGAGCGTCGAGACCAGCTCCTTCCCGGTCGAAAAGATCGCATCGGCATGGTCCAGCGCGATGCGCCCCGCTTCGGTCAGGTGCAACGCACGGCCACGCCGCTCGAACAGTGCCTGGCCCAGGCGCTCTTCCAGCTGGCGAATCTGCGCCGACAGCGCCGATTGGGAGACGTTGAGACGCCTGGCGGCGCGGGTCAGATGCCCGTCATGGGCAACGGCCTGGAAGTAGCGCAGGTGGTGGTAGTTCAGCTCGACCATGTCGTTCAGTTTAGAAGAACGAATAGAGATAAACTAACTATTTTTCTTTACAATTTTCGGCGACTAGACATCTCCGCGTCGTGGGTCGGGATCGGGAGATGGTTCCATGTTATTGAATTTGCTGTTCTTTCTCCCGCCGCTTCTGCTTCTTGCGGCCGCGGCCGTCGCGTTCAGCGGCCTTGGGCGCCGCCGGCGCCAAGGGATCGTCGCGGTTCAGGCTCTCGCCCTGGCGGCGCTGCTGGGGGCGATGGCCGCGGCGGGCGGATTGATCGCGGCCGGCCCGGCCAGCATCGCGATCGGCGGGCCGGCCGACTTCGGCCTCGTCGTCCGCATCGACCTGGTCAGCGCCACGATGCTGGCCCTCGTCACCGGCATCGGCTGGATCGTCCTGCGCTACGCGGCGACCTACCTCGACGGCGAGCCGCGCCAGGGGGCGTTCCTGGGCTGGCTTGCCTTGACGCTCGTGGCGGTGCTGCTGCTGGTGCAGGCCGGCGATCTGGCGAGCTTCCTCGCCGCCTGGGTCGGCACGAGCCTCTGCCTGCATCGTCTGCTGCTGTTCTATCCTGATCGCCTGCAGGCCCGCCGCGCGGCCCGGAAGAAGTTCTTGGTCGCCCGATTGGGTGACCTATCGCTGCTGCTCGCGGCCGTCCTGCTGGCGGCCAGCTACGGCACGAGCGACATCGCCGCGATCCAGAGCCGCGCCCTGGCTGGCGACGCGCCGGACGGCGCGGTGATCGCCGCCGGCCTGCTGGCCCTCGCCGCCCTGCTGAAGTCGGCCCAGTTCCCGACCCATGGCTGGCTCACCGAGGTCATGGAGGCGCCAACACCCGTGTCGGCTCTTCTGCATGCTGGCGTCATCAACGCCGGTGGCTTTCTGCTGATCCGCTTCGCCGAGGTGCTGCTGCTCTCTCCCGGTGCGCTCGCCGCCCTGGTCATGATCGGCGGGTTCACCGCCTTGTTCGGCAGCCTCGTCATGCTCGCGCAGCCCGCGGTCAAGACATCGCTCGCCTGGTCCACCATCGCGCAGATGGGGTTCATGATCATGCAGTGCGGGCTCGGGCTGTTTGCCCTGGCGCTGCTCCACATCGTCTGCCACTCGCTCTACAAGGCGCACGCCTTCCTCGCGTCCGGCGGCGCGGTCGAGACCGTCGCCGCGATCCGCCGGCCGGGGCCGGTGGCGATCCCCGGGATGCGGGCGGTGCTGCGCGCCTTCGGCGTGGCCTTGGCGATCTACGCGAGCATCGGCCTCGCGTTCGGCCTGTCCTTTGGCTTCGCCGGCAAGTCGCCCCAGGCGATCGCCCTGGGCGCCATCCTCATCTTCGGCGTTGCCTACCTGATCGCGCAGGGGCTGGCCGACGCCGCGCCGCGCGCGCTGACGCGGCGGACGGCGCTCTATGCCCTCGCCGCCTCGGTCAGCTACTTCGCCCTCCAGAGCGCTGCCGAGTGGCTGGCGTCCGGAGCACTTCCGCCGACGCCCGCGCCAGGTCCGCTGGAGTGGGCCCTGCTTGCGCTGGCGATCCTCAGCTTCGGCCTCGTCGCCGTGGCGCAGGCAACCTTTCCGCTCTGGGCAACCCACCCCGCGGCCGCCGGCCTCAGGGTGCATCTGGCGAACGGGCTCTATGCCAACGCCCTGTTCGACCGGCTGATCGGCAACTGGTCGCTGAGGCGCGACGCCTGACCGCAAGCAGGAGACCACCGACATGATCCCCTCCGCATCGCCGTCCCTTGCGGCGCCCGATCGTCTCGCGCACGCCATCGCGGTCGCAGGACGGCAGATTCCACCGCTCTGGCCGCTGGCGTCGCAGGTCGCGGTCAACCCCTATCTCGGCCAGTCCCGGCAGCGCCTGGCCGAGACCGCGGCGCGCCTGGCGCGCATCGGTGCCGGGCCGGTCGCCATGCCGCGGGCCTGGTATCGGAAGCAGATGGCCGCCGGCACGATCGCCGATGGCGATCTCGACGGCGCGCTCGCGGCCTCTCCCTATCGGCAGAAGCCGACGACGCTGGCCGCGCTCAGGGCGGCGGCCGAGCAGGCCCCCGCCAGGCCGCCGGCGACGCCGACGCTCGCGCAGCTCGCGGCGGCGGCGAGCGGCATCGACTGGCCCGGCCTGTTCGCCGACCGGCTCGGTCTCTGGGCCGCCAGCTTCTTCGATGCCGGGCAGGCGCTGTGGATCACATCACAGGACGTCTCGGCCTGGTCCTCCTACCGGATGCATGCGGCCCATGACATCACGCCAGAGATCATGGGGCTGAAGGGCTTCGCCGCCCTCGCCAGCGATGCGCCGGCGGACGCCGGCGCGGCGATCGCCCGCTCCGTCCGGCGCCTCGGCCTCGGCGAGGCAGCGCTGGAGTCCTATTTCCACCAGCTTCTCCAGTCCCTCGGCGGATGGGCCCAAGTCGCCCGCTACAGGCTCTGGTGCGCGGAGCTGCGGGGCGAGGGAGACGCAACCCTGACGGAGCTGCTGGCGGTCCGCCTGCTCTGGGAGGAGGCCCTCTACCTGCGCTACGAGGCGGCAGTCGCCGAATCCTGGGCCCGCGCGCGAGCGGCGCACGCCGCGCCGGTGGAGCCCGGTGCGGACGACATTCTCGACGAGATCCTGCAGGAAGCGGCCGAGCGCGCCGCCCAGCGCAAGCTGGCCGAACAGCTCGCCCGGCCGGCAGCCGCGGCCGGGAGGGACCGGCCGCTGCTGCAGGCTGCCTTCTGCATCGACGTGCGCTCCGAGGTGTTCCGCCGGGCGCTCGAGTCGATCGATCCCGGGATCCGGACGCTGGGCTTCGCAGGGTTCTTCGGCGTCTTCACCAGCCATCGCCGCTTCGCGTCGGATGTGGCGGAGCGCCGCCTGCCCGTGCTGCTGAATCCGACGGTGGCCTCCTGCGCGACGGCCCCGGATACCGCGGCCGCGGACCTGCGGACCCGCTACCGGGCCCGCGCGCGGCGGGCCTGGGGCCGCTTCAGGCTCGCCGCCGTATCGTCATTCGCCTTCGTGGAAGCCATGGGGCCGATCTACGGGGCCAAGCTGCTGCGCGACACTTTCGGGCTGGGCCGCGGTCGCCCGGCGGTCGAACCGCAGCCCCGGTTCGAGCCGGCGCTCGATCTGCCGAGCCGCGTCAAGACGGCCGAGAGCGTGCTGCGCGGCATGTCCCTGACAGGCGGGTTCGCGCGGGTCGTGCTGCTGGCCGGGCACGGGGCCAGTGTCGTCAACAACCCGCATGCCAGCGCTCTGCACTGCGGCGCGTGCGGCGGCTACTCGGGCGAGGTCAATGCTCGGCTGCTGGCGAGTCTGCTGAACGACAGGGAGGTGCGCGCCGGGCTTGTCCCGCGCGGCATCGCCATGCCCGACGACACGATCTTCGTCGCGGCCCTGCACGACACGACCACGGACGGGGTGACGCTCTACGACCGGGACGTCGACGCGGCTGCTCACGCCGAGGATCTCGGCCGGGTGCGTGCCTGGCTCCGGGACGCGGGCCGGCTCGCCCGCGCGGAGCGGGCGCTGCGCCTGCCCCGCGCAAAGGGCGAGGCGGACATTCCCGGCCGCGCCAGGGACTGGGCCGAGGTCAGGCCGGAATGGGGGCTGGCCGGATGTTCCGCGTTCATCGCAGCGCCCCGTGCCCGCACCGCCGGGCGCGACCTGGCGGGGCGCAGCTTCCTGCACGACTACGACTGGAAGCAGGACAAGGCCAAGGGCTTCGCTGTCCTCGAACTCATCATGACCGCGCCCGTCGTCGTCGCCAGCTGGATCAGCCTGCAGTACTACGGATCGACGGTAGCGCCGGGCGTCTTCGGCGCTGGCAACAAGCTGCTGCACAACGTCGCCGGTGGCATCGGCGTCTTCGAAGGCAACGGTGGGCTGCTGCGCGCCGGCCTGCCGTGGCAGTCGGTCAACGACGGTGAGCGCTTTGTCCATGAGCCGCTGCGCCTGTCGGTCTGCATCGAGGCGCCGCGCGAGGCCATGACGGAGATCCTGGGCCGGCACGACGAGGTGCGTGCCCTGTTCGACAACCGCTGGCTCCATCTCTTCGCGCTCGATGACGCGGGCCGCATGGCCTGGCGCTACGCGGGCGCGCTGTCGTGGCAGACTGTCGACGCACCGGATGCACGGCCCGCCACGGCATCGAGCCTCGAGCTGGCGGCGCCATGAGCCTCGACCATCTGGACGCGCTGGAGAGCGAAAGCGTCTATATCCTGCGCGAAGCCTTCAATCAGATCGATCGCCTGGCTCTGCTGTGGTCGCTGGGCAAGGACTCCAACGTCATGATCTGGCTGGCCCGCAAGGCCTTCTTCGGACGAGTGCCCTTTCCCGTCGTGCACCTCGACACGGAAGCGGAGTTCGCCGAGGCCTACGCCTTCCGCGACCGCTACGCGGCGGAATGGGGGCTGACGCTGATCGCCGATCCCTGCCCGCCGCTCGACACAGTCGACCCCAGCCTGCCGCCGGCCTCGCGCTTCGCGGCGCGCAAGAGCGAAGGCTTGAAGGCCTGCCTCGTCCGCTATGGCTTCCAGGGGCTGATCGCGGGCATTCGGCGCGACGAGCAGAAGATTCGGGCCAAGGAGCGCTTCTTCAGTCCGCGCAGCCAGGACGCCGGCTGGGACTTCCGCGACCAGCCGCCCGAGTTCTGGAGCCAGTACAACAGCGGCGTGGCACCCGGTACGCACCTGCGCGTGCATCCCCTGCTGTCCTGGACCGAGATCGATATCTGGCGCTACATCGCGCGCGAGGGCATACCCGTCGTGCCGCTCTACTTCGCCCGGGACGGCTATCGCTATCGCTCTCTGGGCGAAGTGGGGACGACGCTGCCGATCCCCTCCGAGGCCACGACCGTCGACGCGATCATCGCCGAGCTCGCCGCCACGAAAACGGAAGAACGCGGCGGCCGCGTGATGGATCACGAGGCCGAGGATGCCTTCGAGCGGCTGAGGTCCAGCGGATACCTCTGAGCGTGAAGAACGGGGTGACAGCCCCGTGCCATCTGACGCAGCATGGCCGCCTCGATCTTGAAACCACGACGGGCAGGAGGACAGCATGGCCGGCAGCATCTTCGACGGCATCGTCTCGGCGGTGATGGAGCCGGCCAAGGCGGCGAAGGAAGGCACGGCGCCGGCTGTCGCGCCCGCCCAGGCCGCGAAGCCCGCCGCGCCGGCCGCCGCCGCGCGCCCGGCGCATGACTCCACATCTCGGCCCGCCGCGCCGACGGGCACAGCCGACGTGGCGAAGGCGGTGGGCGCGGCAGTCGCCGCCGCCGCCGCCCCGGCGCCCGAACCGCCGGCCGCCGCGGCTCCTGCCGCTTCGGCGCCCGCGGCCCCGAAGAGCCTGGCCGAGGTCGAGGCCATGATCGCGGCGATCGCCGCCACGCGGCCGGGCAAGTACAACTGGAAACAGTCCATCGTCGACCTGATGAACCTGCTGCGGCTCGACAGCAGCCTCGCCGCGCGCAAGCAGCTGGCGCAGGAACTGGGCTACGACGGCGCGCTGAATGGCTCGGCCGAGATGAACATCTGGCTGCACAAGCAGGTCATGCAGAAGCTCGCCAGCGGCGACTACAAGACGGCCGGCTGACCCCGCGCGCGGCGCATTGCCAAGCCGCGGCCGAGCGGTTCTCATGCGCATCGCCTGGGCTTGAGGTGAGGGGACGGATGGCGCTTCTGGGGTCGGCCGCGCTGGCCATGTGGTGGACCATGTCATCCGCCCTTCGTGCGGAGTTCGAACATTGGCACACGCACGAGCATTTTCCCGAGCGGCTGGGGATTCCCGGATTCCTCAGGGCCTCGCGCTTCGCCGATCTGACCGGCGGCGAGGGCTATTTCGTGCTCTATGACCTGGCGGATCATGCCGTCTTCACCTCGCCGGCCTATCGCGAGCGGCTGAACAATCCGACGCCCTGGTCGCTTCGCATGATGCCGCATCACCGCAACATGGTGCGCAGCCAATGCCGCGTGCTGGAGAGCGTCGGCGGCGCCAGCGCGCGCTATCTCGCCACGCTGCGCCTCGCGCCCCGGCCGGGGCAGGCGGCGCGGCTGCGCGAGAGGCTGCGCACCGGCCTGCAGCAGGTTGCGACGCTGCCGGGCGTCGCCGGCGGGCACCTGCTGCAGACCGACACGCCGGCGGCGGCAGAGACCACGGAGCAGCGCCTGCGCGGCGGCAAGGACGGCGCGGCGGACTGGATCCTGCTGCTCTCGGCCTATGACCGGGTTGCCCTGGAATCCGGCACGGCCGGGCCGCTCGGCCTCGCCGCGCTGCAGGCCGCCGGCGCCGGGGAAGAGATGCAACTGCAGTTCTTTCGCCTGCGCCACACCGCGCTGAAGACGGAAATCGACAGTGCCGTCGCTGCGACCGCCAGCTGAGGAGCCCGCCATGGACCAGGCCAAGCTTGCCGACTACGTCGAGACCCTGTGGGAGAGCGAGGTCGTGCCGCGGCTGGTCGACTACATCCGCATCCCGAACAAGTCGCCGGCCTTCGACCCCGACTGGGCGGCGCACGGCTACATGGAGCAGGCGGTGGAACTGCTGGCCGGCTGGGCGCGCGGGCGCATCGCCACCCTGCCGGGCGCCACGATGGAGATCGTGCGCCTGGAGGGCCGCACGCCGGTCATCCTGATCGAGATCCCGGCGACGGCGTCTGGCCGCGACCAGGACACGGTCCTGCTCTACGGCCACCTCGACAAGCAGCCGGAGATGGTGGGCTGGGCCGAGGACCTGGGTCCCTGGACCCCGGTGATCAAGGGCGACAAGCTCTATGGCCGCGGCGGCGCCGACGACGGCTATGCTCTCTTCTCCGCGCTCTCGGCGATCGGCGCGCTGCACGAACAGGGCGTGCCGCACGCGCGCTGCCTGGTGCTGATCGAGGCCAGCGAGGAGTCCGGCAGCCGCGACCTGCCGGCCTACATCGAGCATCTGGCGCCGCGACTCGGCCAGCCCTCGCTGGTGGTCTGCCTGGATTCCGGCTGCGGCAACTACGACCAGCTCTGGGTCACCACCTCGCTGCGCGGTCTCTGCTCCGGCGTGCTGACGGTGCGCGTGCTGGAGGAGGGGGTTCACTCGGGCGATGCCTCCGGCATCGTGCCCTCCAGCTTCCGCATCCTGCGCCAGTTGCTCTCGCGCCTGGAGGACGAGGCGACCGGCACGATCCGGCCGGCCGAGCTCTATGCCCAGATCCCGCCCGAGCGGATCGCCCAGGCGCGCGATGCCGCCCAGGCGCTGGGCGAGGAGGTGCATGCCAAGTTCCCCTTCGCGCCGGGGGTGCAGCCGATGGGCAGCGACGGCGTCGAGCGCGTGCTGAACCGCACCTGGCGTCCGCAACTCGCCATCATCGGCATGGACGGCCTGCCGGATCCGGCCGCGGCCGGCAACGTGCTGCTGCCCTTCAGCAGCGCGGGAATCAGCCTGCGCCTGCCGCCGACCCTGCCGGGCAAGGAGGCGGCGGCGATCCTGGAACGCCTGCTGCTGGAAGCACCCCCCGATGGCGCCGCCGTCAGCTACACCACGCGCAGCAGCGCGACCGGCTGGAACGCGCCGAAGCTGGCACCCTGGCTGGAGAAGAGCCTGGCGGCGGCCTCCGTCGCCGCCTTCGGCAAGCCGCCGGCCTACATGGGCGAGGGTGGCTCGATCCCCTTCATGGCCATGCTGGGCGCGCTCTTTCCCGCCGCGCAGTTCGTCGTGACCGGCGTGCTGGGCCCGCACTCCAATGCGCATGGGCCGAACGAGTTCCTGCACATCCCGACTGCCAAGCGCGTGACCGCCGTGGTGGCGCGCGTGCTGGCCGACCACGCGACACGAACTGCCTGACGCAAGGAGCAACAGCGATGTTTGGCATTTCTCCCTCGGCCAGGCTGCGCCCCTCGCCCTTCTTCGAGGCGACCAGGGCCGAGGGCGTCACCGCCTTCACCACCTACAACCACATGCTGATGCCGACCAGCTACGGCCATCCGGAAGCGGAGTACTGGCGGCTGCTGAACGGCGTCTCGCAGTGGGACGTCGCGGTGGAACGCCAGGTCCAGCTGCTGGGGCCCGACGCCGGACGCCTGGCGCAGATCCTCTGTGCCCGCGACCTGTCGAAGTGCAAGGTCGGCCAGGGCAAGTACGTGCCGCTCTGCAATCATGCCGGCTCGCTGATCAACGATCCGATCCTGCTGAAGCTGGCGGAGGACCGCTACTGGCTGTCGATCGCCGATTCGAACATCTGGTTCTGGGCCGGGGCGATCGCCGCCGAGCGCGGCCTCGATGTGGAGGTCAGCGAGCCCGATGCCTCGCCGATGGCCGTGCAGGGCCCCAAGGCGGAGGAGGTGGTCGCCGCGCTCTTCGGCGACTGGGTCCGCGGGCTGAAGTACTTCTGGTTCCGCGAGACCGCCATCGAGGGCATTCCCGTCGCCGTCGCACGCTCGGGCTGGTCGAAGCAGGGCGGCTTCGAGATCTACCTGCTCGACGGCAGCCAGGGCACGAAGCTCTGGAATCTGGTCAAGGAGGCCGGCCGGCCCTGGGACATCGGCCCGGGCAACCCGAACTTCTGCGAGCGCGTGGAGAGTGGCCTGCTGTCCTATGGCGGCGACACCGACGCGCAGACCAATCCTTTCGAGGTGCGGATGGGGGCCTATGTCGACCTGGCGGTGCCGGACGACGTGGTCGGCATCAAGGCCCTGCGCCGCATCCATGCGGAGGGACCCAAGCGTCACCAGCTCGGCGTGATACTGGAGGGCGAGACTCCGACCGAACTGGGCTTCCTCTGGCACGAGATTCGCCAGGGCAACCGCAAGGTCGGCGACATGACCAACTGCGTCTGGTCCTACCGCCTGAAGAAGAACATCGGCTTCGCGCTGGTCGGCACCGATTGCCAGCCGGGCGACGCGGTAGAGGTCGTGAAGGACGGCCAGGTGCTGCAGGGCACCCTTACCGCACTGCCGTTCATCTGACGCCGCTTCTGCGGCCCGACATCGGGCCGGCGCGGATTCGGCGATCGCGAAGTCGCCGGCGCCGGCCGCCACCTTGACAGCGAAGCTGCATACCCGAACAATTTAACGGCACAACGCGACACAGACTTCGCGCCCGTTCGAAGACGTGCGCCGATCCTGCCCTAACGTCATTGCGGCGCTTGCTCCGGCAAGCGGTGCCTGCGCCCCGCAGCGCTGACCAGGGAGACGAAGACGCGAGCCCTGGGACATCCCCCCAAGAGGAGTGACAGATGAGCAAGCCAGTGTGGAGCCTTCGCGGCATGCACTTTGCCAACTGCAACTGCGACTTCGGGTGCCCCTGCCAGTACAACGCCCTGCCGACACACAGGAACTGCGAGGCGCTGGTCGCCTGGAAGATCGACGAGGGCCATTTCGGCGACGTGAAGCTGGATGGCCTCTGCGCCGTCAGCACCTACTCCTGGCCCGGCGCCGTGCACGAGGGCAACGGCGTGCTGCAGTCGATCATCGACGAACGCGCCAGCGAGGCGCAGCGCGCGGCGCTCGTCGCCGTGCTGCAGGGCGAGCGCGCCGAGCCCGGCATGACCATGCTGCAGATCTATCGCTCCATGTGCTCGAAGGTCTTTCCGCCGCTGTTCAAGCCGATCGAACTGCAGGCCGATCTGGAGCGGCGCACCGCGACCCTCAGGGTCCCGGGCCTGATCGAGACCAGTGTGCAGCCGATCAAGAATCCGGTGACCGGCGCGGACCACCGGGCGCGCATCGACCTGCCGATGGGCAAGGAGTTCCATCTGGCCGAGGTGGCCAGCGGAACGACGACGGCGACCGGCGCGGTACCGCTGCAGTTCGCGAACTCGCACGCGCACATGGTCTACAACGCCATGACCTCGGTCGGTCCACAGCCCTAGTCGCCGGTCCATGCGCGGGGCTGGCGGTCCCCGGGGCGGCCCGGGCGAGGTGCTGCGCGTGGTCTTGAAGCGCCAGCGTCTCGCGGTTCTGCTGTCCTTGGTGGCGGTCCTTGCCCTGTCATGGCTCTATGTCCTGGCGGGCGCGGGCACCGGCATGCCGGCGGCGAGCATGAGCGCCCTGCCGACCGCGGCCGGCGCCATGGCGATGATGGACCCGGCGGTCTGGTCGCTGGGCTATGCCGCCGTCATGCTGGGCATGTGGTGGCTGATGATGGTGGCGATGATGCTGCCCTCGGCCGCGCCGGTCCTGCTGCTGTTCGATGCCCTGGCGCGCCGCCAGCCGACGGCCGGTACGCCGACGGCCGGCACGCCGACGGCCGGCACGCCGACCCGGCTCAGCCTGGCCTTCGCCGCCGGCTACCTGACGATCTGGGGCGGCTTCAGCCTGCTTGCCGTGGCCCTGCAGTGGGCCCTCGAGGCGGTGGCGCTGCTGTCGCCGGCCATGGTGCTGACCAGCCAGGCGCTCGCCGCTTTGCTGCTCGTCGCGGCGGGGATCTGGCAGTTCACCCCGCTGAAGCTGGCCTGCCTGCGTCGCTGCCGCGCGCCGGTCGAGTTCCTTGCGGCGCACTGGCGGCAGGGAACGCCGGGTGCCTGGCGGATGGGACTGGCCCACGGCCTGCACTGCCTGGGCTGCTGCTGGGCCCTCATGCTGCTGCTGTTCTATGGCGGCGTGATGAACCTCTACTGGATCGCCGGGCTGGCGCTCTATGTGCTGGCCGAGAAACTCGCGGGGGACGGCTCGTGGTTGCGCCGCGGCGCCGGGCTGGCACTTGCCGCCGCTGGGCTCTACCTCGCGGCCGGCCTTGTCGCCGGCTGATCGGCCCCGCTCCGCCGGCCAGGGACATGCTTGCAGTGTCCGGGGGCAGGCGCAGAATCCGCTGCGCCAAGCCGTCACTCGGCGAGGCTTCCAGGATGGGTCAGGAGAGATCGCGTGACATTCCGCAGAATTCTCGTCGCCATCGATGAGGGGCCGGTGGCGCGGCACGCCGCCGAGGTGGCCGTGGCACTGGCCGCTCGGCTGGAGGCGGCCTTGGCCTTCGTGCATGTCGTCGACTCGGCCTCGGACTATGCCGCCGACGTCGGGCTGACCCGCGGCGACCTGGAGCGGGCCGCCAGGCAGGAGGCCGAGGCGATGATCACGGCGCTCTGCCGGCAGTTGGGTGCTCCAGCCGGCAGCGCCGCCCTCACCCCCTTCGGCGGGGCGGCGAGCGAGATCGCCCGTGCCGCGCGGGACTGGGCCGCCGACCTGATCGTCATCGGCAGCCACGGCCGCACGGGCGTGCAGCGGGCGCTGCTCGGCAGCGTCGCCGAGGGGGTGATGCGCCATGCCTCCTGCGCGGTCCTGGTGGTGCGCCCCGCGTGAGGCGCGGCCGATGACCTATTCGGCCGGCGTCAGGCTGGCGCGGATCTTGATCTCTCCGGTCAGGGTTCGATGCACCGGACAGCGCTCGGCGATCTCGAAGATGCGGGCGCGCTGCTCGTCATCCAGCGGCCCCTCCAGGGCGATCTCGCAGGTGAACTCGTCGACGCGGCCCTCGCGCGTCTCGCAGTCGGCGCAGTCGGCGGCGTGCACCCGGCCGTGCCGCACGGCGACATGGGCGCGCGTCAGCGGCCAGCCCTTGCGCTCGGCATAGAGCCGCATGGTCATGGACTTGCAGGCGCCCAGCGCGGCGCAGAGCAGGTCATAGGGATTGGGACCCGAGCCGAGGCCGCCCAGCGCGACCGGCTCGTCGGCCAGGAAGCCGTGCGGGCCGACCTGCACACGGACCTGCAGCTTGCCGGCGCCGGTCTCCTCGACGACGACCCGGTCGGCATGGCCGGCCGGCTCCGCCGCCGGCGCTGCTGCCGCCGCCGGCAGGTAGCGCTGCGCCCAGGCGGCGATCACGCCGGCGGCGTACTCGCCATCGGCCGGGCGGCTCAGCAGGTGGTCGGCGTCGGCCAGCGAGACGAAGGACTTGGGGTGCTTCGCCGCGGTGAAGATGCGCGTCGCATTGTCGATGCCGACGACGGCGTCGGTCGGCGCGTGCAGCACCAGCAGCGCGCGGCGCAGCTGCGCGATGTGGTCCTGCTGTGCCTGCGCCTTGACGTCGTCCAGGAAGGCGCGGCGGATGGTGAAGCTGCGCCCGCCCAGCGTCACCGCGGCCTCGCCCTTGGCCTCGATCTCCGGCAGCGCGGCGTGGAAGTTGTGCAGTACGTGCTCGGCATCGGCCGGCGCGGCGATGGTGGCGACGGCCTTGCACTCCGCCACCTGCCCGGCGGCCGCCAGGATGGCCGCGCCGCCCAGCGAATGGCCGATCATCAGGGCCGGCGCCTGGTGTTCGCGGCGCAGCCAGTCGGCTGCCGCCACCAGGTCGGCGACATTGGCCGAGAAATGCGTGTTGGCGAAGTCGCCGCCGCTGCCGCCGAGGCCGGTGAAGTCGAATCGCAGTGTGGCGATGCCGCGCGCCGCCAGGGCGCGGGCGATCTGCACCGCGGCGCGCGAGTCCTTGCCGCAGGTGAAGCAGTGGGCGAAGAGCGCGTAGGCGGTGGGCCGGCCCGCCGGCATCTCCAGCCGCGCCGCGAGCGCCTCCCCGCCGGCACCGGGGAAGGTGATCTTCAGGCTTTCCATGGTGTCTCCCCTTGCTTGGTCGGGGTTGAGCCTATGGCGGCGACAGCGCTATCGGAAGCCTGCTAGGCTCGATGCCATGCCGCTCACCCAGTCTGACCGCGCGATCACGGAGGCCGAGTGCGCCGCCTACGAGCGCGACGGCGCGGTCTGCCTGCGCGGCCTGCTGTCGCCGCGCTGGGTCGCGCTGCTGGACCGCGGGGTCGAGCGCAACATCGCCAATCCCGGACCCTGGTTCACCGACTTCACCACCGACGGCGGCGCACGCTGCATCAAGGACGACTTCTGCTGGACCTGGATCCCGGAGTACGAAGCGGCGGCGCGGCACTCGCCGCTGGCCGCCGCCGCCGGCGCCGTGATGGGCGCGCGCGAGATCTGCTTCATCGAGGACCAGTACTTCCAGAAGGACGCCGGCGCGGCGACGCCGACGCCCTGGCACCAGGACCAGTCCTACTACGAGCTGGCCGGCGACTGGTGTGTCGCCTGGGTGCCGCTCACGCCCGTCGCCGCGGCCGATTGCCTCCGCGTGGTCGCCGGCTCGCACCGGGGACCGCTCTACCTGCCGCAGGACTTCAACGGGGCGAAGCGCACCTTCGCCATCGATCCGGCGGGCCAGGCGCTGCCGCCGGTGCCGGACATCGAGTCCGATCCCGGGCGCTTCCCCATCCTGGCCTGGGACATGGCGCCCGGCGACGTGCTGCTGTTCCACCCGCGCGCCCTGCACGGCAATGCCGGCAATCGCTCGCCCCGGCGCTCGCGCCGCCTCTCGCTGCGCTGGGTGGCGGAGACCGCGACCTATGTGGCGAAGCCCTTTCCCTGGGCCACCTTCGTTCCCGATCATGGGCTCTCGACCGGCGATCGGGTGATGGGCCCGCGCTTTCCGCTGGTCTGGACCCGCGAGTCCGGCCTGCTCGGCTGAGGGCCCGGCCAGTCAGGCGTCATGCGGCAGCCCTCCTACGAGACGCAGACCGTCCAGCATCCGAACCCGCTGGCGCGCTACGCCCACCGCGCGCGGCTCGGCGTTGCGCTTGCACTGGCATCGCGCCTCGCGCCGCCGCAGGGACAGGTGGTGGACTTCGGCGCCGCCGACGGTCGCTTCCTGCATCGCCTGGGCGAGCGGCGGCCGGACCTCAGGCGCGTGGCGGTCGAGCCTTTCCGCCCCATCGCCTATCCCTTCATCCGCATCCGTGCCGCGCTGGAGCAGCTGCCCGACGGCGAGGCCGACCTGCTGACCGCCTTCGAGGTGCTGGAGCACCTGACGCCGGGCGAACTTGCCGACTTCATACGGCAGGCTCGGCGCGTCTCACGGCCGGGCGCCAGTCTGCTGGTCTCGGTGCCGGTGATGCAGGGCCTCGCCCTGCCGCTGAAGGAGTTGAGCCGCGCGCTGCTCTATCGCCGGCGCAGCGACTACCGGCTGGGCGAGCTGCTGCGCGGCCTCGCCGGACTGCCGGTGACGCGCGCCACCAACGTCCGCGCCTCGCACAAGGGCTTCGACCACCGGCTGATGCGACAGACCCTGGCCGAGGCTTTCGCGATCGAGGCGCGGCGCCTCAGTCCGCTGCCGTGGCTGCCCTGGTGGATGAACTCGCAGGTCTTCTGGCAGCTCGGTCTCTGAGCTGCCTGCCGTCCGTGCGACACGACGGCGCGTCGCTCGCCCGGCAGACGCGACCCGGCCGCGCGCCTAGACTGGCGCTCCGCCCAATCGATCAGGAGATCTTGCGTCATGCCACGAAGCTGGATCCGAAGCCTCGTCGCGCTCATCGCGCTCACCCTGCTCGCCACGCCCGCCGGCGCGGCGGAGCCTGCCAGCCGCTTCGCCGACCTCTCCAACGGCATCCGCCTGCACTACCTGCAGTCCGGGCCGGCGCCCGCGGCCGGCGGCAAGGCCATCGTGCTGCTGCATGGCTATACCCAGACCAGCCACATGTGGCTGCCGCTGATGGCGGCGCTGCCGGCCGACGTCACCGTCATCGCGCCGGACCTGCGCGGCATCGGCGAGTCCTCGAAGCCGGCCGGCCACTACACCAAGGCCATGCAGGCCGACGACGTCTGGCTGCTGGTGCAGGGCCTCGGCCTCTCCAGCGTCCAGGTGGTGGGGCATGACATCGGCCTGATGGTGGCCTATGCCTTCGTCGCGCAGCATCCCGCCGCGGTCAGCCGCGTGGTGCTGATGGATGCCTTCCTGCCCGGCGTCGGCGACTGGCAGACGGTCTGGCTGCTGCGCGACCTCTGGCACTTCCACTTCTATGGCGAGACGCCGCTGGCGCTGGTCGCCGGGCGCGAACGCATCTACCTCGACCATTTCTGGAACGACTTTGCCGCCGACCGCACGAAGTCGGTCTCGGAGGCCGACCGCGCGTACTACAGCGCGCTCTATGCCCAGCCCGACGCCATGCGCTCCGGCATGGAAAACTTCATCGCCTTCGAGCAGGACGCCAAGGACTTCGCCGTCTTCGCCCGGACCAAGCTGACCCAGCCCATGCTGGTGCTGACCGGCGAGAAGGCCTCGGGCAGCTTCCTGATCGAACAGGCGAAGCTGGTCGACGACAAGGTCGAGGGCATCGTGGTGCCCGGCTCCGGCCACTGGCTGATGGAGGAGGCGCCCGGCTTCGTCATCCCCAAGCTGGTGGCCTGGCTGACGCAATGAACCCTCTCCCTACGGGCGAGGGTCATTTACCAGAGCTGCTCGAAGGCCTTGGGACACGGATCGTCGCCGATGCCGTGCAGCAGGCGGGTCCGCGCCTCCAGGCTGGCGGCCAGGACTTCCGTCAGCTCCAGGGCGCGGCGCAGTTCGGTGTCGCAGAAGTAGGTCAGGACCTCCGTCGCCAACGCCGCCTCGCCGCTGGCCAGCAACACCTCCGCGGCGCGGGCGGCCTTGGCCTGCGCCGGCTGGAGGCGCCGCTCCAGCGCCTCGAGGACCTCCGTCACCTCGGGCAGGAAGCGCTGCTGCTGCGTCAGCAGGTAGAGCAGGCGCCTATACGCGGCGGTGGCCGAGCGCGTCGATTCGATGCCCTGCGGCACCAGCGACACCGCCTCGCCGTGGCGCTCGTCCTCGAAGCGCGCGTCCTCGCCGCTGGTGAGGTAGCGGTGCTTGCGATACTCCTCCGGCACGCCCGAGATGCCGAGGAAGAGCGGCACCAGGGGCGCGGCGATGGCGCCGATCTGCGCGTGCCACATCAGCCGCAGCGCCGGGTCGGCGGGATGCATCAGCGGCACGATCTGGCCGTAGCCGGCGGTGTCGCCGGTGATGCGCGGCGTGCGCAGCGCCCAGGCGAGGTCGGTGAAGCCGATCTTCTCCGGCCGTGCCGCGCGCGCCGCCAGCTCCTCCTCCATCCAGGCCTGGCCGGCCCAGCGGCCCTTGCCGTCGCCATAAACGGCGTTGGCGTCGAAGGGCGTGCCGGGCCGCCACCAGCCCTGCTCGGCGGCGAAGGCGTGGAAGTGCGGCGGGCAGAGGAAGCGCGTGCCGACTTCCTCCGGCGGCAGGGCGCCGATCCAGCCGGGGCGCGAGACGCGGATCGCGTCGGGCCCCAGGCGTTCCGCGGCCCAGAGCTTCCGGCCGCCGGCGTACTCGATCACCACGAAGGCCTCGTCCGGATCGGCGATGAGGTGCGAGTTGCCGCCATAGGTCGAGTAGCCATGTTCTGCTATCAGGCGGCCGATCAGCTCGACGCCCTCGCGCGCGCTCTGCGCCCGCTCCAGCACGATCCGCGCCAGGTCGCTGTAGTTCGGGCCGGTCTGGTTCGTCGGCGTCATGGCGATCAGCTCGGCGCGCGAGGTGGACCAGACGTCGCGCACCGCCACGCCGTGCTCGTTGAGGCCGCCGTTGGTCAGCGGCGCGGGCACGCCGCGGTAGTGGCTGTAGCTGACGCGCAGGTGGCGGAAGGTCTCGGCCGCCTGCGGGATCTCCGACAGCAGGCCCGGCATCCTGGCCTCCGGCGTGACGCCGACCGTGACCGTGGCACCGGCGGGGTGCGCGCGGCGCGGCACCACTTCCAGCCAGTGGCTCGAGGGCTCGTCGCCATAGCCGGCCAGCCAGGCATGACCCGTGGCGCTGCGCGCGCGCCCGACGTAGATGGCATAGCTCACGAAGCGTTCCTCACAGCAAGGCGGGGTCGAGGGTATAGAGGTCCTGCGCGCGGCCGACGCCGCGCAGCGCGTAGCGCCCGACCGAGACCAGCCTGGCGCGATCCGCCGGCGGCACGGCCTGCTGGAAGGCCTCGGAGATCAGCAGGTGGCGGTCGACCGAGCGGCAGAGCGTGGCGATGCGGCTCACCTCGTTCACCGCCGCGCCGACCACGGTGAAGTCCAGCCGCTCGGCGCTGCCGATGTTGCCGTAGAACACGTCGCCCAGGTGCAGGCCGAGATAGAGCGTGGTCGCCGGCCGGCCCTCGGCGCGGCGGCGCTGCTTCAGCGCCTTGAGGCGCCCGCGCAGGTCGGCCTCCGCCGCCAGCGCGGCGCGGCAGGCGGCCGCCGGGTCGGTGGCCTTGAAGATCGCCAGCGTGCCGTCGCCCATCAGTTTCAGCACGTCGCCGCCAGCCTCGTGCACCGCGCTGATCACCGCGTCGGCGTAGTCGTTCAGCAGCGGCATGATCTCGTCCGGCGGCGCGGTATCGGTGATGCCGGTATAGCCGCGCAGGTCGGAGAACCAGAGCACCGCGTTCAGGCGCTCCGGGACGCCGCGCCGCACCCGGCCGGCCATCACCTGCTGCGCCGGATCGCGGCCGAGGTAGACCTCGGCCAGGCTGCGCGACATGCGGGCCAGGGCGCCGCACTTCACCGCCAGCGCCAGCATCGGATAGAGCCGGCGCAGCGCCGCCAGGTCGACCTCGGCGAAGCCGCCGGGTGCATCGCTGCTCCAGCTCGAATAGATCGTGTCCATGGTGCCGAACGAGCCGCCGGCGCCGAAGCGTCGCACCAGCGCCAGATAGTCGGTGACGCCGGCCGCCCGCTGCTCCAGCAGCACCGGGAAGTCGGGCGCCGGGTCGCCCGGCAGCAGGCGCCGCCGCAGCTCGTTCGCACCTGCCAGGTCGAGGGCGTAGAAGGGGCTGCGCTCCCAGCTCTCGCGCGCCTCGCCGCTGTCGCTGTGGCCATAGTCGACCAGCGGCGTTCTGGTGCCGCCCGGCCCGTGCCAGCGGATGGCCCGGCCCTCCCAGGTCGGGTGCAGCGTGTCGATCACCACGATCGCCCGCGCCAGCGGCAGGCCGGCGGCGCGGACGCGCTCGGCGAAGCCTTGCAGCAGGTCGCCGTCAGGCAGGCCGTTCAGGCCCTGCTCCGCGGTCCACTGGGCAAGGGCGTCGAGGGCGTCAGCGCGCATCATCGGCGATCTTGGCCGCCCGCGCCCCTTGGCGGAAGGGGGCGTTCCGCCCGCCCGGGAGGCGCCAGCTTATGGATAAACCGGGGCTGCCGCCGCCGCCCCGGTGGAAGCTGGCGGGCGCCCGTCGAATTGAGAGCAGAGCGGCGGCTCGTCCTGCACCAGGATCGCCCCAACCGTTCCACCCCTTGAGGTGAGTTTGCCTGCCATGACCAAGGTGACCCCCGCCCTCTCCGGCGCCGGCCTCGATGCCGGCGGCGAGGCCTTTCCGACCCACGCGCGCGCCGTCGTCATCGGCGGTGGCCTGGTCGGCTGCTCGGTGCTCTATCACCTGGCCAAGCTGGGCTGGAAGGACCTGGTGCTGCTGGAGCGCGACGAGCTGACCTCGGGCTCCACCTGGCACGCGGCGGCGGGCATCCACGGCCTGCACGACAACAACAACATCTCCAAGATCCAGTACTACACCATGAAGCTCTACAAGGAGCTGGAGGCGGAGACGGAGCAGGGCTGCGGCATCTTCCAGCCGGGCTCGCTCTACATGGCGCAGACCAAGGACCGCGAGCATCAGCTCCGCATCCAGGCCGCCAAGGCACGCTACTTCAAGGTCGACTTCCACGAGCTCTCGATCAAGGAGGCGGCCGAGAAGCACCCGCTGGTCGACTTCACCGGCATCCGCTGCGTGATGTTCGAGCCGGACGGCGGCAACGTCGATCCTTCGGGCGTGACCTACGCCTATGCCAAGGGGGCCAAGGCGCGCGGCGCCAGGATCATCCGCTTCACCCCGGTCACCGCGACGACGCAGCGCGCCGACGGCGGCTGGGATGTCGCCACGCCCAAGGGCACGATCCATGCCGAAGTGGTGGTGAACTGCGCCGGCCTGTGGGCCCGCGAGGTGGCGAAGTTGGCCGGCTTCGAGCTGCCGCTGATGACCATGGAGCACCAGTACTTCGTCACCGAGGAGATCCCGGAGATCGCCGCCCTCGGCCGGCGCCTGCCCTCGGTCGCCGACCGCGACGGCGAGTACTACCTGCGCCAGGAGGGCAAGGGCCTGCTGGTGGGCGCCTACGAGAAGGACGGCCGCTTCTGGATGGAGAACGGCACGCCGCTCGACTTCGGCCACGAACTGCTGCCCGACGACCTGGACCGCATCTCGGACAACGTGATGCGCGCCTGCGCCCGCATTCCGGCGCTGGCCAACGCCGGCATCAAGCGGGTGATCAACGGCCCGATGATCTGGTCGCCGGACAGCGCCGCGCTCTTCGGCCCGGTGCCGGAGCTGCGGAACTACTACTGCTGCAACGGCATCATCCCGGGCTTCAGCCAGTCCGGCGGCCTCGGTCTGCTGCTGGCGCAGTGGATCGTCGAGGGCGAGCCCGAGCTCGACATGTTCCCCTGGGACCTGGCGCGCTACGGCAATGCCTGGGCGACCAAGGCCTTCACCAAGGCGCGGGCGCTCGACTGCTACGCCCACCGCTTCAAGATCCACTTCCCCTACGAGGAGCGCGAGGCCGGCCGGCCGATCCGGGTGCGCCCGGTCTATGAGCGGCAGAAGGAGATGGGCGGCGTCTTCGGCCTGAATGCCGGCTGGGAGCACAATCTCTGGTACGCCGGCGAGGGCGTGCCGCCGGTCGACGAGTACGGCTTCGAGCGCCAGTCCTGGTTCAAGCCCATCGCCGCCGAGTGCGCCGCGCTGCGCAGCGGCGTCGGCGTGCTCGACGTCTCCAACTACGCCAAGTACATCATCGAGGGGCCGGGCTCCGGCGACTGGCTGGACCGCGTCGTCGCCAACAAGGTGCCGGTCGAGATCGGCCGCTCCTGCCTGACGCCGCTGATCGGCCTGCGTGGCGGCATCGCCGGCGACTTCACCATCACCAAGACCGGCGAGGACCAGTTCCTCATGGTCGGCTCGGCCCTGGCCGAGCGCTATCACAGCCGCTTCTTCAACATGGTGGAGAAGCCGGCCGGCGTGACCATGCGCTCGGTCACCGATTCCTGGACCGGCTTCAACGTCGCCGGGCCGAAGTCGCGCCAGCTCTTGCAGCGCCTGACCAACGCCGACCTCTCGAACGAGGCCTTCCCCTTCATGCGCTCGCGGCGCGTGACCGTGGCCGGCATCGAGGCCATCGCCCTGCGCGTCTCCTTCACCGGCGACCTGGGCTGGGAGCTCTATGTCCCTGAGCAGGACCAGCTCGCGCTCTACGACGCGGTCTTCAAGGCCGGCGAGGACCTGGGCGTGCGGCCCGTGGGCGGCCGCTCCATGCTCTCCATGCGCGTCGAGAAGGGCTACGGCTCCTGGAGCCGCGAGTACTCGCCCGAGTACTGGCCGCAGGAGGTGGGGCTGGACCGCCTGGTGAAGCTGGACAAGGGCGACTTCATCGGCCGCGACGCCTACTTGAAGATCAAGGACCAGGAACCGCGCGAGAAGCTGGTCTACCTGACGGTCGACGTGACCACGGCCGACGCCGTGGGCGGCGAGCCGATCTTCACCCCGGACGGCGAGCCGGTGGGGCGCGTCTCCTCCGGCGCCTACGGCCACTCCATCGGCCAGTCCGTGGCGCTCTCCTTCATCAAGACGGCCTATGTCCAGGATGGCGCGGAGTTCGACGTGGCGATCCTCGGCAAGCCGCACCGCGCGAAACTGCACGCCCAGCCGCTGTTCGATCCCAAGGGCGCGCGCCTCAGGGCCTGAGGCGCCGCCGGCGGCTACCTCAACGCGGGATAGCGGCATCCGGGCAGGTCGCATATCATCGTACTTGCAGGGGGCGCTGCGGCGGCGGCCGGGGTGCCAAGTCCGCGTGCGGCCTCGGCCGCGGTGTTGATCGCAGAGGACCTGGATGGACGGCCGCCAGTCCGAGGACAGCAAGCGCGACCCGCTCTCATCCGCCTTCGGCGGCGATGGGGCCGGCAGCGACGACCTGTTCCGGCTGCTGTTCCAGAAGAATCCCAACCCCATGTGGCTCTACGAGCGCGAGAGCCTGAGGATCCTGCGGGTCAACGAAGCCATGGTGGAGCTCTACGGCTGGAGCGCCGATGAGCTGACCGCCATGTCCCTGCTCGATATCCGGCCGCCCGAGGAGGTGGAGCGGCTGCTGCGCAATCTGAAGACACCCCAGCAGAGGCTGCACAAGGGCCACTGGCGCCACCGCACCAAGGACGGACGTCCGCTCGACGTGATGATTGCCAGCTACGCGATCGAGCTGCAGGGGCGTTCCTGCGCGCTGGTGGTGGCGACCGACATCGGCGAGCTGATCCGGGCCGAGCGGGCGCTGGTGGAGAGCGAAGCGCGCCTGCGCCAGGCCCAGCGCCTGGCCCGCATGGGCGACTGGATCTGGTATCCCGGACCGGGCGAGGAGCAGTGGCGCGAGGGCCGGGCGGAGTACTCCGAGGAGGCCGCGGCGCTGTTCGGCGTCACGCCCAAGGAGCTGGAGCTCAGCAACCAGTCCTACATCGAACGCTTCGTGCATCCCGACGACCGCGCCGCCGTCGGCGCGGTCTTCTATGACCTGGTGCAGCCCTTCAACAAGGGCTATCGGCAGAAGTACCGCATCCTGCGTGCCGACGGTGCGGTGCGCACGGTGCAGGAGATCGCCGAGAACGTGGTCGACGCCGAGGGCCGGCTGTTGGCCACGCGCGGCACGATCCAGGACATCACCGAGCAGGAGCAGCTCGAGGCGCAACTCCAGCAGGCGCAGAAGATGGAGGCGCTGGGCCAACTGACCGGCGGCGTCGCCCACGACTTCAACAACCTGCTGACGGTCATCATGGGCAACGTCGAGTTGCTGCGCGAGCAGCTCGGCCAGGAGCGGCCGGCGCTGGCGGCCTTGGGCGAGGTGGCCCTTTCGGCGGCGCAGCGCGCCGCCGCGCTGACGCGCCGGCTGCTGACCTTTGCCCGCCAGACGCCGCTGCAGGCCGAAGCCATCGCCCTGCCGCGGCTGTTCGCCGAGATCGAGCCGCTGCTGCGCCGGGTGCTGGGGCCGGACCAGACGCTGGCGATCGACCTGCCGGCCGACCTGCCGGCGATACAGACCGATCGCAACCAGCTTGAGAACGCGATCATCAACCTGATCGCCAACGCGCGCGACGCCATGGGCGAGCGCGGACGCCTGCGCGTGCATGCCGAAAACCTGCGCCTCGATTCCGCGGCGGCGCTGGGCGACCTCGCCCCCGGCAGCTACGTCCGCCTCGGCATCTCCGACGACGGCTGCGGCATGACGCCCGAGGTCGCATCGCACGCCTTCGAGCCCTTCTACACCACCAAGGGGCCGGGCAAGGGCAGCGGCCTCGGCCTCAGCACCGTCTATGGTTTCGCCCGGCAGTCCGGCGGCGCCGCCGCGATCGAGACCCTGCCCGGCCGGGGCACCACTGTCTGGTTGACCCTGCCACAGGCCGGTGCGGTCCGGTCGCCGGCGCCGGCGGCCGAACCCGGGGGCGACGAATCGCCGACCGGCGGCAGCGTGGTCCTGGTGGTCGAGGACGACCCGGGCATCCGCCGCCTGGCGCTGGCACAGCTTGGCCAGCTCGGCTACCGCACGCTGGAGGCGGCGAACGGCCTGGCGGCGGAGGGCATCCTGCGCAGCGACGAGCCGATCGACCTGATGCTGAGCGACGTGGTCATGCCGGGCGGCGTCGGGGGGCTGGATCTCGTGCGCCTGGCCCGCCAGATCCGCCCCGGCATGAAGTGCCTGCTGATGTCCGGCTACGCCGAGGACGCGCTGGCCGACGACGGCGGCGCCACGGTCGTGCCCTTCCTGGCGAAGCCGTTCCGCCGGCAGGGCCTGGCGGATGCGGTGCGCGGCGCGCTGGAAGGCGACGGGCCGGCCGACCTGCGGCGGACCGGGACCTGACCAGCGGGCGCCGCCGCTTGGCAAGGGTCGCCGGCGCTCACTAGAATCGGCGCCGCCACTGATCGCCGGCCCTTCAGGGAGTCCCGTCCCATGCCCGACGCGCCTCACGTCGCCTACCAGCCGAAGATCAGGCCCGGCCTGCGGCCCGACAGCACGCCCGACGACGACGACCGGATCGAGATCGGGCCGACGCCGCTGGCCTACCGCGAATGGGCGGCGGCCGGGCTGGAGTGTCCGGACCTGCCGGCGATGCGCCGCTTTCGGCTGGAGCGCCTGGTGCGCGAGATCAGGCGGCGCGAGCTGGCCGGCGTGCTGCTGTTCGATCCCCTGTCTGTGCGCTATGCCACCGACACCAGCAACATGCAGGTCTGGTGCACCCACAACCCCTGTCGCGCCTGCCTGGTGACGGCCGACGGGCACATGGTGCTGTGGGAGTACGCGGCGCTGAAGTACATGTCGGCCTACAACCCGCTGGTCAGCGAGGTCCGGGGCGGCGCTTCCTTCTTCTACTTCTCGACCGGCGAGCGGACCGAGGAGAAGGCCGAGGCCTTCGTCGGCCAGGTAGACGAGTTGCTGCGCGCCCGCGCCGGCGCCAACCGGCGCCTCGCCGTGGACAAGATCCAGATCGCCGGCCTGCGCGCGCTGGAACACCTCGGCATCGAGGTGCTGGATGGCGAGGAGCTGATGGAGAAGACCCGCGCCATCAAGGGACCCGACGAGATCAAGGCCATGCGCTGCGCCCTCTGGGCCTGCGAGGCGGCGATCGCCGAGATGCGCCAGGTGGCGGCGCCCGGCGTGACCGAGAACGACGTCTGGGCCGAACTGCACCGCGGCAACATCCGCCGCGGCGGCGAGTGGATCGAGACGCGCATCCTCTCTTCCGGACCCCGCACCAATCCCTGGTTCCAGGAGTGCGGGCCGCGCGTCTTGAAGAACAACGAGATCCTGTCCTTCGACACCGACCTGATCGGCTGCTACGGCATGTGCGCCGACATCTCGCGGGCCTGGTTCATCGGCGACGGCAGGCCGACGCAGCGACAGCGCGACATGCATGCCGTCGCGCTGGACCAGCTGCGCTACAACATGAGCCGGATCCGGCCCGGTATCACCTTCAAGGAATTGAGCCAGGCCTGCCGCCCGCTGCCCGACGCCTACGTCGCGCAGCGCTACGGCTCGGTCTTTCACGGCGTCGGTCTCTGCGACGAGTGGCCGGCGATCAAGTACGCCGTCGACTGGGAGCAGCGCGGCTACGACGGCGTGATCGAGGCGGGCATGATGCTCTGCGTCGAGGCCTACATCGGCGAGGTCGGCGGTCCCGACGGCATGAAGCTGGAGGATCAGGTGCTGGTCACCGAAAGCGGCGTCGAGAACATGACCCGCTGCCCCTTCGACCCGCTGCTGCTGGGCTAGCGGCGGGTTTCTCCAGGGATGGACGCCGGGGATGGACGCCGGGGCTTTGCGCCGCCCGGCGAGTCTCTCTAGGATCGTCCGGCAACGACACCAAAGGGCGGGGCCGCAGGTCGGCGAGCCGCCCGCAGCGGAGAGGGTCAGATCGAGATCATGAGGCACGATCATGCGGTATGAGGCACCGGAGACGCTGGATGCGGCGGTAAGCCTGCTGGTGCGCGCCGGGGGCGCCGCCAAGGTGCTGGCCGGCGGGACCGACCTGCTGGTGCAGATGAAGTCCGGGGCGCAGGAACCCGACCTGGTGGTCGACATCAAGCGAATCCCCGAGATGCGCAAGATCACCGCCGAGAACGGCGGCTTCCGCATCGGCGCCGCCGTGCCCTCGGCCGAGCTGGGCGAGCACAAGGCGCTCGTCGCCGCCTGGCCGGGCGTGGTGGAGGCCGCGCGCCTCATCGGCTCGACCCAGGTGCAGGGCCGCTGCACCATCGTCGGCAACCTCTGCAACGCCTCCCCGGCGGCCGACTCGGTGCCGGCGATGATGGCCGCCGACGCCGTCGCCCGCGTGGTCGGCCCGAACGGCACCCGCGACGTGCCGGTGGGCGAGATCGCCGTGGCCCCCGGCAAGACCAGCCTGGCCAAGGGCGAGATCGTCGCCTCGGTCTTCCTGCCGGCCCGCCCGGCGCACAGCGGCGATGCCTACCTGCGCTTCATCCCGCGCACCGAGATGGATATCGCGGTGGTGAGCTGCGGCGTCTCGCTGACCCTGGCCGGCGGCAAGGTGGAGAAGGCGCGCGTCGCCCTCGGCGCCGTCGCCGCCCGCGCCCTGCTGGTGGAGGCGGCGGCCAAGGCCATCGTCGGCTCGACGCTGGACGAGGCGGCGCTCGACCGCCTGGCGGCCGCCTGCTCGGCCGCGGCCAAGCCGATCGACGACAAGCGCGGGACCAAGGCGTTCCGCATCCAGGTTGCCGGCGTGCTGGCGCGCCGCGCCGCCGCGACGGCGCTGCAGCGCGCCCAGGCGAAGTGAGGAGCACCATGTCGGGAGTCCACGTAACCACCACCGTCAACGGCGATGCGCTGGAGTTCGTCTGCGACGCGGACGAGACCCTGCTCGACGCCCTGCGCAACCGCCTGGGCATGACCGGGGCCAAGGAGGGCTGCGGCACCGGCGACTGCGGCGC
>JAKOWB010000098.1 GCA_029781795.1 Pseudomonadota bacterium
ATCGCTCGGCTGCCAGGCCAGGCCGGGCGACAGCCGCGGCGCCATGAAGGCGGCGTGCTCGCCGGTGCCGCTGGCGACCTCGAGCAGCAGGCCCCGCGCCGGCAGGACGTCGCGCAGCACCGTCAGGATCGGCTCGCGATTGCGCAGGGTGGCCGGGGCGTGCGGCGGGGGCTGGGTCATGGCGGCAGCATGCGTCGCCGCCGTGCCGCTGGCGAGGTCTGTTCTCGCCGCCCAGGCGCGCCTATCTCTTGTGCCATGACGGACGCGGCGCAGGCCCTCGAGCAGCTCGCGGCGCAGGCGCGCGCCTGCCGCCTCTGCGCCGACCTGCCGCTGGGACCGCGCCCGGTGTTCCGCGCCAGCCCGACGGCGCGGCTGCTGATCGTCGGCCAGGCGCCGGGGACGCGGGTGCACGAGACCGGCATTCCCTGGAACGACCGCTCCGGCGACCGGCTGCGCGACTGGCTGGGGCTCGACCGCGCCGCCTTCTATGACGAGACGCGCATCGCCATCCTGCCGATGGGCCTCTGCTATCCCGGCGTCGACGCCAAGGGCGGCGACCGGCCACCGCGGCCCGTCTGTGCGCCGGCCTGGCACCCGCGCTTCCTGCCGCTGCTGCCGGCGGTCCGGCTGACCCTGCTGGTCGGGCTCTACGGCCAGCGGCGCTACCTCGGCAAGGCGCGCGCCGGCAGCCTGACCGAGACTGTGTCGCAGTGGCGCCGCCATCTGCCGCGCTTCCTGCCGCTGCCGCATCCCTCGTGGCGCAACACGGCGTGGCTCAGGCGCAACGGCTGGTTCGAAAGCGACCTGCTGCCGGATTTGCGGCTGCGCGTCGCGGCGCTGATGGCCTAGGCTCGGTCTGTTGCTGGGGGAGAGTAGAGTGGTGTTCCGGTCGTTGTCCGTCGTGCTGCTGCGCCTGATGGTCCTGGGTCCCTGCCTGTCGGCCGCCGCCTGGGCCGAGGGCGACGACGCCCTGAACCGGGTGCCGCACGACATCCAGGCCGGCGACTACACCCTGCGCTTCCTGGAGGACCCGGAGATCGGCTTCGTCGACACGCTGCAGGTGATGCGCGGCGGCGAGGTGGTCTTCGAGACCCTGTTCGAGGCCTTCGTGCACATGGTCGAGGAGCCGCCGGGAAGCCCCGACGGCGTGCTGCCACTGGGCCTGGACGTCGACGCCACCGGCGATGGGCGGCCCGATTTCGTGCTGCAGTCCTACAGCGGCGGCGCGCACTGCTGCTACTACACCCAGGTGATCGAACGGCAGCCGGAGATCGCGCTGCTGGCGGAGTTCGACGGCAGCGATTCGCCGGTGGAACTGGTCAATCTCGACGCCGATCCGGCGCTGGAGGTGGTGCTCTACGACTGGTC
>JAKOWB010000106.1 GCA_029781795.1 Pseudomonadota bacterium
CCTGGTCTTCCTGATCGATGTCTCGGGCTCGATGGACGACCCGGACAAGCTTCCGCTGCTGATCAACGCCTTCAAGCTGATGGTGGCGCAGCTCAGCGAGAAGGACCACGTCTCCATCGTGGTCTACGCCGGCGCCGCCGGCGTGGTGCTGGAGCCGACGCCCGGCGACGAGAAGAACCAGATCATCTCGGCCCTGACGCAGCTCTCGGCCGGCGGCTCGACCGCGGGCGGCGAGGGCATCGAGCTGGCCTATGCCATGGCCAAGCAGCACTACCAGCAGGGTGGCATCAATCGCGTGATCCTGGCCACCGACGGCGACTTCAACGTCGGCGTCACCGACTTCGAGATGCTGAAGGACATCGTCGAGCGCGAGCGCGCCAGCGGCATCGAGTTGACGACGCTGGGCTTCGGCGGCGGCAACTACAACGAGGCACTGCTGGAGCAGCTGGCCGACGTCGGCAACGGCAATGCTTTCTACATCGACACGCTCAACGAGGCGCGCAAGGTGCTGGTCGAGGAGCTCTCGGCCACGCTCTTCACCATCGCCAAGGACGTGAAGATCCAGGTGGAGTTCAACCCGGCCGTGGTCGCCGAGTACCGCCTGATCGGCTACGAGAACCGGCAGCTCAAGCGCGAGGACTTCAACAACGACAAGGTGGATGCCGGTGACATCGGCGCGGGCCACACCGTCACCGCCATATACGAAGTGGTGCTGGTGGGCAGCGAGGGCGCGCTGGTCGACCCGCTGCGCTACAGCGGCAAGACGGACGAGCCCAAGGGCGATCCCAATGCGGCCGAGTTCGCCTTCGTGCAGGTCCGCTACAAGCTGCCGGGCGAGGACAAGTCCAAGCTGATCCAGCAGCCGCTGATGAAGGCGGAGTTCGAGGGCAAGACGGTGGCGGGCGCCTCCGACGACCTGCGCTTCGCCGCGGCCGTCGCCGCCTTCGCCCAGCTGCTGCGCGGCGGCGAGTACCTCAAGGACTTCGACTACGCCGACGTGATCAAGCTGGCCCAGGGTGCCAAGGGCGAGGACCCCTTCGGCTACCGCGCCGAGTTCATCCAGATGGTGCAGCTCGCGGCGGCCACTGGCTCATAAAGCAGGCCGCCGATCCCGATGGCGAGGGCCCTCCCGGCGGGAGGGCCCTTTGCCTTTGCGGCCATGCTTTCGAGCCCTTGCCTGGAGCGGACTCCGCCGTGGCGCGATTGCGATAGTACCGGCCGGCGCGGCGGCTACACTCGCGGCCCATGGACAGCTTCCTCACCCAGCTTCGCGAGCAGGTTTCCCGGCCGGTCGAGGCCGCCCGCGGCCTGCCCAACGCCTGCTACACCGACCCCGGTTTCTTCCGCCACGAGCAGCAGCGGCTCTTCGCGCGGCACTGGACGGCGGTCGCCGTCGGGGCCGAGATCCCCAACCCCGGCGACATGAAGCCGGTGACCCTGGCCGGCCAGCCGATCCTGCTGGTGCGCGGCCGCGAAGGGCAGGTCCGCGGCTTCCACAATGTCTGCAGCCACCGCGGCATGACCCTGGTGACCGAGCCCTGCCACGGCCAGGCGGCGATCCGCTGCCCCTACCACTCCTGGGCCTATGCCCTCGACGGCGCGCTGAAGGCCACGCCCTTCGTCGGCGGGCCGAAGCAGAACAGCCATCCCGACTTCAGCAAGGCGGACAAGGGGCTGAAGCCCGTGCGGGTCGGCCTCTTCTGGGACATCGTCTTCGTCGACCTGTCGGGCGAAGCGCCGCCGATCGAGACCTGGATGAAGCCGGTCAGCGACCGCTGGTCCTACTACGACGCCGGCGCCATGACGCGGGGCAACCCGGCCGATTCGGTCGGGCAGTTCACGCTGCAGGCCAACTGGAAGCTGGCGATGGAGAACTTCTGCGAGGCCTATCATCTGCCCTGGATCCACCCGGGCCTGAACAGCTATTCGCGCCTGGAGGACCACTATCACATTTTCGGCGAGACCTTCGCCGGCCAGGGCAGCCGCAAGTACGCGCCGGTGGAGAGCGGCAACGGCACCTTCCCGCAGCTTCCCGGCCTGCCGCCCGAGGCGGTGAGCGGCGCCGAGTACCTGGCGGTCTTCCCCAACCTCTGGCTGGGCGCGCAGTGCGACCACTTCTACGTGGTGATCCTGGACCCGGCTGCGCCGGACCGCGTGGTCGAGACCATGCACCTCTACTACCTCGGCGAGGCGGCCGCGCAGGGCGCGGATTTTGCGGCGCTGCGCGAGAAGAACCGCCGGCTCTGGAGCCAGGTCTTCCTGGAGGACGTCGGTGTCGTCGAGGGGATGCAGCGGGGCCGCGCCTCGCCGGCCTTCGACGGCGGCTGCTTCTCGCCGGCCATGGATACGCCGACCCTGCACTTCCATCGCCTGGTGGCGGCGGCCCTTTGAAGCTGCGGCCGGCCAGGCCGGAGGAAGCCGGGGCGCTCAGCGCACTCTGCGTCCGGTCCAAGGCTTGGTGGGGCTACGACGCGACCTTCATGGCGCTCTGCCGCGAGTCGCTGACGGTGACGGCGCGCATGATCGCCGCCGGCGACGTGCTGGTGGCGGCCGACGCGGAAGACCGCCCCTTGGGCGTGGGTGCCCTTGGGCCGCTCGATGCGAAGGGCGAGGCCGAGCTCGCCCTGCTGTTCGTCGATCCCGCCGCCATGGGGCTGGGGGTGGGGCGGGCACTGTTCCACGCGCTCTGCGGCCTGGCGCGCTCGCGCGGCGCGCGGCGGCTCGGAATCCTGGCCGATCCGGGCGCGGCGCCCTTCTACCGGCGCCTCGGCGCGATCGCGGACGGCGAGGCACCGTCCGACACAATTCCCGGTCGGACACTTCCGCGCTTTTACTTCGATTTTGTGTGATTCTAACGCGGCTTGTCGCCCCTTCTTCATACCGACATAGTGCGTCGCAACAATAGAAGACCAGTGGGGCAAGACATGAGCGAGCAGGAGAAGGGGGCGGCATGCTGCCGTCCGATCGATCACCTCATCGAGGGTGTGCAGCAGTTCAAGGAGCGCTTCTACAAGCAGGCACCCGAGCTGATGCGCAACCTGGTGGACAAGGGCCAGGCGCCGGCCGTGCTGCTGATCTCCTGCTCCGATTCGCGGGTCGACCCGACGCTGCTGTCGGGCGCCGGGCCGGGCGAGCTCTTCGTCGTCCGCAATGTCGCCAACCTGGTGCCGCCCTATAGCGCCGCCGACACGCGCAACTCCATCGGCGCGGCCAGCGAATATGCCGTGAATCACCTGCACGTCGACCATGTCGTCGTGCTGGGCCATGCGCACTGCGGCGGCATCAAGGCCATGCTCGACATCGCCGACGGCAAGGAGCCGGCGGGCGAGATGATCGGCACCTGGGTCAGCACGGCGCTGGAGGCCGCCAAGCACTACGTGCACGAGGACGGCAGCGACCGCGCCGTGCCAGTGGCCCGCCTCAAGGAGGTGCCCTTCCTGGTCGAGCGCGCGGCGATCCGCGAATCGCTGAAGAACCTTGCCACCTATCCCTGGGTGGCGGCCAAGCTCGCAGCCGGGAAGCTGAAGCTGCATGGCTGGTGGTTCGACCTGGATACCGGCGACCTCTGGGCCACCAGCGACGACAGCGACGTCCTGCTGCCTGTGACCTGAGGCAGGCGCCTCCGCCCATGCGCCGCCCGGCGAACATCGTCTACTGGTTGAACGACGTGCCGCCCGCCCGGGTGGCCGTCTTCCTGGCCGTGCAGCAGGTCGCCTTCCTGACCGCGCTGATCGGCATCCCGGGCCTTGCCACGACCTGGCTGGGACCGGGGCACGAGGCCTTCCTGGCCCTGGCCGGCGCGACGCTGCTGTCGGCCGGCATCTGCGTCATCCTGCAGGGCCTGGGGCGCTTCGGCCTGGGGGCGGGGCTGTTCTATCCGCTGCAGTGCACGACGGCGACTTTGCCGGCGCTGGTCTTCGCCACCAAGACCGCCGGGGTCGACGTCGCCTTCGGCATGATCGCGGTGATCGGCGCGACGCAGCTCCTCGTCAGTTTCTGCATCCATCGCCTGCGCGGCATCTTCACCGTCGAGCTGGCGGGCCTCGCCGTCTTCCTGATCGGCGTCGGCCTGGGCGAGAACGGGCTGGTGCTGATCGGCAGCCAGATGCACGACGACCTCGATGCCGGCGATCATCTGGTCGTGGCGCTGATCACCTTCGCGACCCTGGTCGGCTGTCACGTCTACCTGCGCTCGCGCCTGCGCGTCTTCACGCCGCTGATCGGCCTGTCGCTGGGCTTCCTGCTGAGCTGGGCCCTGGGCCTGCTGGAGCAGGAGGACCTCGACCTGCTGCGCGATGCGGCGCTGATCGACCTGCCGCATGTGCCGGCCTTCGGCTGGTCCTTCGACACCGCCGTCCTGGTGCCCTACATCATCACCGGCATCACCCTGGCGCTGACCTCGCTGGGTGTACAGGTCATGGCACAGCGCGCCAACGACGCCGACTGGCAGCGCCCCGAGCTTGGCCGCATCGGGCGCGGCATCCGTGCCGAGGGCGTGACGCACCTGCTCGCCTCGCTGCTGAACGGCCTGCCGATGGTGGCGAGCGGCGGCGCCGTGGCGCTGGCCACGGCCTCGGGCTGCACCAGCCGGGCGCTGGCCTGGTGGACCGGCGGCATCCTGATCCTGCTGGCCTTCCTGCCCAAGGTGCTGAGCCTCTGGCTGCTGCTGCCGGATTCCGTGACCGGCGCGCTGTTCCTCTTCCTCTCGGCCATCACCACCATGACCGGGCTGTCGCTGATCGGCTCGCGCATGCTGGACAACCGCAAGACCATCGCGCTCGGCATCGGCTTCGTCGTCGCCATCGCCTACGAGCCGCTGTCCAATGTCCTGAACCGCACCGCGCCCGAGCTGCATCTGCTGACCTTCTCGGGCTTCGCGCTCTCGATCCTGGTGACCTTGACGTTGCTGGCGCTGTTCCGCCTGGGTGCCAAGGAGCCCGGCGTCCACCTGGCGCCGAGCGAACCCGGCGCGCACAACGCAGTGGTCGACTTTCTCGAGGCGCAGGGACGCCGATGGGGCGCCGATCGCGCCGCCATCGGCCGGGCGGCGCACGCCACCTGGCAGTGCATCGAGCTCTTGAACAACGGCTTCCTGGACGGCGACCACCCGCACATCGACGTCGAGGCGCGCTATGACCCCGGGCGCATCTCGGTCACCCTGCGCTATGGCGGCCAGCTGCCGAACTTCCCCGAGACGGCGCCCACGCCGGACCAGATCGCCGACCATCCCGAGAAGGTCCAGGACCTTTCCGGCTTCCTGATCCGCGAGCTGGTCGGCGGCACCGACGTCAAGCGCGCCAACGGCGCCTGCCGCATCCGCTTCAGCTTCCGCGAGTAGGAAAGATCAGTTGCCCGAAGAACTGGGGCCGCCGGTCGGCGCCGTGGGGGCCTGGCTGGGAGCGGTCAGGCGCGCCCGCAGGGCTGCCAGGGCGCGTTCGGCTTCGTTGATTTCGCTGACGATGCGCAGCTTGTCCTGATGGTCGATCTTCTTGTCCATCAGGCTGAGTTCCACCGCGCGCAGCACGTCGGCCGTCTCCAGCACCGTGCGGGTGGCGCCGCGATGCACGTCGCTGTCGCCGCTCTGCGGCTGGGTCGACATGCGGTCGACGGCGATGAAGGCCGTGCCCTCCAGCAGGAAGTTGGCCAGCCGCGCCTCGGGCACGATGGCCAGCAGGCTGCGCACCTCCTCCGGCGTGAAGGACACGCGCCCGCGCAGGCGGGCATAGAGCGTGTGGTACTTCATGCCCATCTTCTCGGCGACTTCCTGCAGCGACCAGCCGCGCTCGTGCACCAGGATACGGTGCGCGAGTTCGGCAAAGGTGCTGCCGTTGCCTTGAGCCATGGACTGAAGCTCCGAATACCCCGAATCGATGAAGTATAGCGCGATTCCTGACTTGCCAAAGCCTCGCGTGCGGGCTGCGCCGGGGGCTCGACAGAGCCGGGCGGCCGGCGCAGTCTCCGCCGGTTCCGCGGGACGAGGAGGCAGGCGATGGCGGTGACGGTTGAGCAGAGGCGGGCGGTGGTCGACGCGCTGGCGGCGCTCTATGACCGGTTCGGCGGCGAGACCTATGGCGAGGGCATCACGCAGCTCGAGCACGGCCTGCAGGCGGCGGCGGTGGCCGAGAGCGAAGGCGCGCCGGGCGCCCTGGTGGCCGCGGCGCTGCTGCACGACGTCGGCCACCTGCTGGGCATGACCGACGATGCCTTCGGCTATCACAAGCACGACCACCTGGGCGCCGACTACCTGGCCCGGCACTTCGGCCCCGAGGTGACGGACCCCGTGCGCCTCCACGTGGCGGCCAAGCGCTACCTCTGCGCCACCGTCCCCGGCTATGCCGGGAAGCTCTCGCCGGCCTCGACCTACACCCTCTCCAAGCAGGGCGGGCCGATGAACGCGGAGGAGGCCGCGCGCTTCGCCGCCGGCCCGCACTGCCGCGAGGCCGTGCGCCTGCGCGAATGGGACGACCTGGGCAAGGTCGAGGGGCTGCACGTGCCGGACTTCGCGCACTACCGCCCGCTGCTGGAATCCCTGGTGCGGGCCTGACGAGCATGGAACGCAAGGTCCTGCTGGTCCTGCTGGACGGGCTCGGCTTCGATACCTCGGTGCGCTTCTGCGGCTTCATGGAAGGGCTGGTGGAGGCGGGCCGGGCGCGGCGCTGGAAGATGGCTGCCGTGCTGCCGACGCTCTCGCTGCCGTGCTACGAGAGCCTGCACAGCGGGACCGCGCCGGCGGTGCACGGGATCCTGACCAATGACCACCGGCGGCTTTCGACCAGCGACCACGTCTTCGGCGTGGTGCGGGCGGCCGGCGGGCGCACCGGCGCCGTGGCGCACCTGAACTTCAGCGAGCTCTACAACGCCGCGCCCTACGATGCCTTCCGCGACCACGAGTACGACGACGAGAGCCGGCCGATCCAGTACGGCCGCTTCTACGACAAGGGCTACTACACCAAGTTCAACCTCGGCCTGCTGTCCGACCGCGACCTCTTCACCAAGGCCACGGTGATGATGCGGCGCTTCCAGCCGAACTACCTGCTGGTGCATTCGCTGGGCACGGACTCGGTGGGCCACGCGCACGGCGGACAGTCGGCCGAGTACCAGGCGCAGGCCGGCATGGTCGACGACAACATCGCCTTCTTCATGGAGCACTGGCTGGAGCTCGGCTACCACGTCTTCGTCACGGCCGACCACGGCATGTCGGCCGACGGCAACCACGGCGGCACCACCGACGACGTGCGCCACGTCGCCTTCTACGAGCTGGGCCATGCCAGCCCCGGCGTGGCGCCGGGCCTGGCCGACCAGCGCGCGGTCGCGCCGACCATCCTGCATCGCCTCGGCCTGCCGATCCCGGCGGCCATGACCGTCGCCCCCCTGGAGTAGAGACAGCGCATGACCGCAAGCGCCCGCGAAATGGGAATCATGCAGGGCTTCCCGCCGCCGCCCGACAAGCGCCCGGACCTGACCAACTGGGACCTGCCGCCCTTCAACCGCTGGTCCTTCCAGAACGTTCGGCAGGTACTGCCGACCGCGGCGGTGAAGCGGGGCAGCGGGCCGGTGCGCGAACTGCCGCGCGCCGAGCAGGACCTGGACGGCCTCGTCGTCGCCGGCCTCGGCGGCGCGCCGACGCCGCTGCTGGAGCTGCTGCGCCAGACCTATGCCGACGGCTTCATCGCCCTGCATCGCGGGCGGGTGGTCTACGAGCGCTACTTCAACGACATGACGCCGGCCTCGCTGCACCTGTCGCAGTCGGTCGGCAAGTCCTTCGTCTCCACCCTGGTCGGGCAGCTCTGGGGCGCCGGGCAGCTCGACCTCGAGCGGCCGGTCCAGCACTACATCCCCGAACTGGCGCGCTGCGGCTATCGCGACGCCCTGCTGTGGCAGGTGCTCGACATGCGCAGCGGCGTGAAGTTCAACGAGGAGGACTACGCCGACACCGACGCCGAGATCGGCAAGCTGGACCGCGCCTCGGGCTGGAAGCCGCTGCGCGCCGACGACCCGGCCAGCGTCATCGACCTGATCCTGGAGCTGAAGCGCGAGCGGCCGCACGGCGGCAGCTTCGTCTACCGCTCGATCGAGACCGAGGTGCTGGGCTGGCTGGTCGCCCGCGTCGCCGGCGAGCCGCTGGTGGAGTTCATGGGCCGCGAGCTCTGGGGGCCGATGGGCGCCGCGCACGACGCCGACTTCACCGTCGACCGCGCCGGCACGCCGCTGGCGTCGGGCGGCATGAACGCCGCGCTGTCGGACTATGCCCGCCTCGGCCAGGTCTTCCTGGAGGAGGGCGCGGTCGGCGGCCGCCAGGTGGTGCCGGCGGCCTGGGTGGCACAGTGCAGCCAGGGCGACGTCGCCGCCTTCGCCGCCAACTACGGCGCGCGCTTCCCCGATGCGCCGGGCGCCTGCTACAGCCGGCAATGGTGGGCGCTGGCGCCGGAGCGGCGGCGGCAGGTCGGCCTCGGCATCTTCGGCCAGATGCTGTGGATCGACCCGGTCGACGAGCTGGTGGTGGCCAAGCTCTCGACCTGGCCGGACTACCTGAACGACGACTTCCGCATGGCGACCTTCCGCGCCTGCGAGGCCATCGGCCGCGCGCTGAACGGCTGAGCCTTGGCCGGCCGCGCCTTCCAGCTCTACGACGCCTTTGCCGAGTGGCCGGGGCAGGGCAATCCGGCTGCCGTGCTGCTGCTGGCGGACTGGCCGTCCGAAGCGGCGATGAAGGCCGTGGCGGGCGAGCTCAACGCCTGGACCGCCTTCGTCGTCGGCGCCGCCGGACGCTATGGCGTGCGCACCTTCTCCATCCCGCCGATCGTGGAGAACGAGATGTGCGGCCACGCCCTGCTGGCCGTCGCCCGCGCGCTCTTCGACGGGCCGGAGGCCGGCGCGGCCGAGCTGCTGCTGGAGGCGCGCGGTGGCGCCGTCACGGCCTGGCCGGCGGAGGGCGGCGCCATCATCGACTTCCCGGCCATCGCGGTGGAGCCCGCCTCGGCGCCGGACTGGGCGGCGGCGCTGGGCGGACGGCCACAGGGCTGGTGGCGGCGCAGCGCCGGCTATCCGGCCTGGATCGCGCTCTATGAGACCGAAGCCGAACTCGCGGCGCTGCCGGCCGATCCGCTGGCGCTGCGAGGCGTCGAGGCACTGGTGCTCGCCACCGCGCCTTCGGCCGCGGCCGACTTCGCCAGCCGCCTCTTCGCGCCGATGAAGTCGCTGATCGAGGACCCGGCCGGCGGCACGCAGCACGCCCTGGCCGCGCCCTTCTGGGCGGCACGCCTGGCCCGCGCCGACCTCACTGCGCTGGCCGGCTCGCCGCGCGGCGGCCGCTGCCGCTGCCAGATCGCCGCGGGCCGCGTGCGCATCACCGCGCCGGTCGCGCGCGCGGCCGATGGGCGGATCTTCCTGGCCTAGACCATGGGGTCGCGATCAACTTCGGCGCGCAGCCAGCGGCGGAAGGCCAGGGCCTTGGCCGGCAGGTCGCGGCCGGCATCCCAGGTCAGGTGATAGTCGAAGCCGCGGTTGACCGTGGCGGGGAAGGGCCGCAGCAGGCGCCCGGCGGCCAGGTCCTCCTGCACCAGCCCGGCGAAGAAGAGCGCGACGCCCTGGCCGTCCAGCGCGGCGCGCAGCAGGGCGTGGGAGTCGTTCAGCCGCAGGGTCTCGGTGCCGGCCGGAATGCGTCCGCCCTGGCCGGCGAACCAGCCCTCCCAGTCGGCCAGCTCGAACTCGTAGAGCAGCGGAGCGCCGGCCAGGGCGCCGGGGCGCCTCAGCCGGCCGAGGCGGCGGGCGAGGTCCGGCGACAGCACCGGCGTCAGGTCGCCGGACAGCACGAGTTCCTGCGCCGTGCCGGGCAGGGCCGCGCGGCACCAGTTGATCCCCAGGTCGATGGCGGCGCGGCGGAAGTCGGCCGGCTCGTAGGCATGATGCAGCCGCAGCTCGATCCCCGGTTGGGCACGGCGGAAGCCGGTGAGGCGCGGCGTCAGCCAGCGGGCGGAGAAGAAGGGCGCGACGCTGAGGTTCAGGATCTGCCGCCCGCCGCTGCCGGCGATGCGCTCCACCGTCTGCTCGATGTCGTCGAAGGCGCGATGCAGGGTGGCGAAGAGCGCCTCGCCCGCGTCGGTCAGGCGGTTGCCGGCGGCGGCGCGCTCCACGAGGCGCACGGCCAGCGCGCCCTCCAGCGCCTTGACCTGGCGGCTAACCGCCGCCTGCGTCACGCCAAGGTCGGCCGCCGCGCGGGTGAAGCTCAGCGTGCGGGCCAGTGCCTCGAAGCTGCGCAGCGCGGTCAGGTTGGGCAGGGGACGTGGCACCTCATAACTCCAGGTAATACCGACTGAGAAGAAGTCATTTGGCTCCAAGTCGAGAGCCAGTGCAAACAAGACCCAGACGCTCCAATCGCTCCCACGGGAACGGACTTTCATGACACAGAGTCATTCGCACTCCGCCGCCGAGATCCGCAAGGGCCCCCGGGCGCTTTGCGTGCTGGACGAGGCCACGGTGGAACGGCTGCTCGACCCGGCCGCCCTGCTGGATGCGCTGGAGGCCGGCTTCGCCGCGCTCTCCGCCGGCCAGGTGCAGGCGCCGCCGCGGCCGGAGCTGACGGTGCCGGGTGCCGGCTTCCTGCTCTCCATGCCGGCCTGGCAGGAGGGCCTGCCGCTCGCGGTGAAGCAGGTGGCGGTCTTCGAGGGCAACCTCTCGCTCGGCCTGCCGAACCACCTGGCGCTGATCCAGCTCTTCAATCCCGGCACCGGCCTGCCGCTCTGCGTCATGGACGGCACGGCCATCACCGGCATCCGCACGGCGGCGGCGGCCGTGCTCTCGGTCCGCCTGCTGGCCCGGCCCGAGGCCCGCGTGGTCACCCTGGTCGGTGCCGGCGTGCAGGGCCGCGAGCACCTGCGCCTGCTGTCATTGGCGCGCGACTTCGCCGAGATCCGTGTCGCCTCGCTGGTGGCCGAGGATGCGCGCCGCCTCGCGGCCACCCATCCGCGCGCCCTGCCGGTGACGGACCTGCGGGCGGCGCTGGCCGACAGCGACGTGGTCTGCCTCTGCACCCACGCGCACGCGCCGGTGATCGAGCCCGGCTGGATCCGCCCCGGCACTCATGTGACTTCCGTCGGCTACGCACCGCCCGGCGGCGAGCTGCCGCCGGCCCTGTTGGGCGGCGCGAGCCTCTTCGTCGAGACGCGCGAGGCGCTGCGCCCGCCGCCGGTCGGCTGTGCCGAGCTGGCGGGCTGCGATCCGGCGGCGGCGACCGAGCTGGGCGAGGTGGTGCTGGGCTACCGCCCGGGCCGGCGCGGCGCGGCCGAGGTCACGCTCTACAAAGCCATGGGCACGGCGATGGAGGACCTGGTAGCGGCCAGCCTTGTCTGGCGCGCGGCGAGCCAACAGCGGCTTGGCCAGTGGGTGACGATCTAGGACAGTCGCTTCACCGCGCGCGCGAGTTCCAGCGCCAGGTCGCCCTTGCGGCCGACGCTGATGCCCTCGAGGCCCAGCCAGTGCGCCATGCGGCGGAGTTCCGTCGCCAGCGGCGCCGCGACCTGGCCGGCGTCCGCGCCGTCCTGCAGGTGGGCAGTATTGACCTTCAGCACCCCAGCGGCGCGGTCGGCCTTGAGGCAGACGCGGGCCGGCAGGCTCTCGCCCAGCAGGAAGGGCAGCACGTAGTAGCCGTGCTTGCGCTTCGGGCCGGGGGTGTAGATCTCCAGCCGGTAGAGGAAGTCGAAGAGCCGCTCGGTGCGGTCGCGCTCCCACACCAGGTTGTCGAAGGGCGAGAGCAGCGCCTGGGCCTCGACCTTGCGCGGCCGTCGTGCGTCGCGGTGCAGGAAGTACTGCGGGCGCAGGCCCTGCACCTCGACCGGGACCAGCAGGCCCTCCTCGACCAGCGCCTCGAGGTGGCCGCGCAGGCCCTCGACCGGCAGGCGGAAGTAGTCGCGCAGCTCGGCCTGGGTGCCGAGGCCCATGGCCTTGGCCGAGAGTGCCAGCAGGTGGCGGATCGCCTCGTCCTTCGGCACGGTCGGGCGTGCCATGACGTTGGCCGGCAGGCAGCGCTCCGGCAGGTCGTAGATGCGTTCGAAAGTGCGGCGCGTGCGGGTGGTGATGAGGCCGGCCCAGAAGAGCCACTCCACCGCCATCTTGCCGCGGCTCCAGCCCCACCAGCCGCCGGCGCCCTTGCCGCCATCCTCCAGCTCGCCGGCACCCATCGCGCCGCGCGCCTCGATCTCGCGCAGCACCGCCTCGCAGAAGGCGCGGTTCTCGCGGCCGAAGGTGGCAAGGCCGCTGTAGAGCCCCTTGCCGGCGGCGGCGTCGGCCATGCGCCAGCGGAAACAGGGCTGCAGGTCGAGCGGCAGCAGCGAGGCCTCGTGGCCCCAGTACTCGAAGAGGCGCCGCCGCTTGCCCTGGCTCCAGGCCGCCTGCTCCAGCAGGCTCTGCGCGTAGCCGCCGAGGCGCGCGAAACCCGGCAGGTAGTGCGAGCGCGTGAGCACGTTCACCGAATCGATCTGCAGCACCTGGAGGCGCCGCAGCATGCGCTCGAAGTGCCCGGCGTTGGCGCGCGCCGGCCGCTTCTCGGCGAAGCCCTGCGCCGCCAGCGCGATGCGGCGCGCGGCGGCGAGGGTCAGGCGCTCGGGTTTGGTCACACCACCACCGCGTTCAGCGGCGGCAGGCCCTCGACCCTGGCTTCGAGCTTGTCGCCGCGCTGCACGTCGGCGACGCCGGCCGGCGTGCCGGTGAAGATCAGGTCGCCGGGCTTCAGGGTGAAGAGCTTGCCGAGCTCGCCGAGGATCTCCTCCAGCGACCAGATCATGTGGTCGAGCGGCGAGGACTGGCGCACCTGGCCGTTCACCGTCAGCGAGAGCACCTGGGTTGTCGGGCCGCTCCATTCGGCCGCCGGCAGCAGCGGGCCGACGATGGCCGAGCCCTCGAAGGCCTTGGCGATCTCCCAGGGGGCGGCGGCGGCCTTGGCCTTGGCCTGCAGGTCGCGGCGGGTCATGTCGAGGCCGACTCCGAAGCCCCAGGGACGCAGGTCCGTGCCCAGGCCGCAGACCAGTTCCACCTCGTGGTGCAGGTCGCCGGTCGCCGGCGGGTAGGGCAGGGGCTGCCCGTCGGTGACGATGGCATCGGCCGGCTTCATGAAGAAGATCGGCGAGCCGCGATTGGGGTCGCCGCCCATCTCGCGCACGTGGTCGGCATAGTTGCGGCCGATGCAGAAGATGCGGCGCACCGGGAAGCGCTCGGCGCGGCCGGCGACGGGCAGGGAGGGGACGGGCCAGGCGGGTAGGGCGTGGAACGCGGACAAGGCAGGCTCCTTCGGGTTGCGGCGCCAGGATGCCCCTTGCCCTCCGCCGCAGGCAAGCTAGGGTGACCGGCCTTGCCCGCCCGTCCTGGGGAGACACCTATGCGCCTGAAGAGCCTTGCCGTCTCGCTGCTGCTCGCCACCGCCGCGCCGCTGGCCCTGCCGGCCTCGGCCGCCGAGGTGACCCTCCGGGTGCAGCATTTCCTGCCGCCCAACTCGGCCACGCAGGTCGACCTGCTGGAGCCCTGGAAGGCGAAGCTGGAGCAGGACTCCGGCGGGCGCATCGCGGTCGAGATCTATCCGCTGATGCAGCTCGGCGGCAAGGCGCCGCAGCTCTACGACCAGGCGCGCGACGGCGTGGTCGACGTGATCTGGACCCTGCCGGGCTACAGCGCCGGCCGCTTCCCCATCGCCTCGGTCTTCGAACTGCCCTTCATGTCGGGCAATGCCGAGACCAACAGCCAGGCGGTCGAGGAGTTCGGCGAGCTCTATCTGCAGCAGGAGTTCGGCGAGGTCCATCCGCTGCTGTGGCACGCGCACGGACCCGGCGAGATCCATGTGCGCGAGAAAGAGATCAACAAGATGGAGGACATGGCGGGCCTCAAGATCCGCGCCCCCTCGCGCCTGATCGGCGAGGCGCTGGAGGCGCTGGGCGCCACCGCCGTCTTCATGCCGGTGCCGCAGGTGCCCGAGCAGATCTCCAAGGGCGTGATCGACGGCGCCGTGCTGCCCTTCGAGGTGACGCGCTCGCTGAAGATCCCCGAACTGGTGAAGAGCCACACGATCCTGGGCGGCAAGCGCGGCCTCTACACCGCGGTCTTCTTCCTGGGAATGAACAAGGGCGTGTGGGACGCCCTGCCGGACGACCTCAAGGCCGTGGTCAACGGCGCCGGCGGCGTGCCCGAGGCCAAGCGCATCGGTGCCCTGTGGGACGTGCGCGAGGAGCAGGGCCTGCAGGAGGCCATCGACCACGGCAACAAGATCATCCGCCTGGACGAGGCCGAGACGCAGCGCTGGATCGACAAGACCCAGCCGGTCACCGACAAGTGGATCCAGGACATGAACGCCGCCGGCTATGACGGCGCCATGCTGCTGAACGAGGCGCTGCGCCTGATCGACAAGTACGCGCCGGCGCAGTAGCCGGCGCCGGTTGAAGGGTAGGGGGCAGGTGGCGGCGGGAGTCTTCGCGGGACCCGTGGGCCGTCCGCTCTGGCTCGCCGCCGTCGCGGCGGCCGGCGCCGGTGGCGCCCTGCTCATGGGGCTGGCACTGCTGACCGTTGCCTCGGTGCTGGGGCGCGTGCTCTTCAACCAGCCCATCCCCGGCGACTTCGAGCTGATGGAGAACGGCATCGCCGCGGGCGTCGGCCTGCTGCTGCCCTACGCTCAGGTCAAGCGCGGTCACGTGATCGTCGACTTCATGACCAGCTGGGCGCCGCCGTCCTGGCGCCGCCGGCTCGACGGCGTCGCGGCGCTGCTCTTCGCCGCGCTCTTCGCCCTGCTGCTGTGGCGCGGCCTGATTGGTGCCGAGGATACCTTCCGCAGCGACGAGCAGACGGTGATCCTGGGCTGGCCGATCTGGCCCTTCTTCCTGCCGGTGCTGCTGGGCCTGCTGCTCTCCACCCTGATCCTGCTGCGCCAGGCCTTCGCCGACCTCGCCGGCCGGAGGGAGCCGGCGCCATGACCGGGCTGGAGATCGGCGGTCTTGCCTTCCTCGCCATGCTGGGGCTCTTCGCGCTGCGCGTGCCGATCGCGGTCGCCATGCTGCTGGTCGGCATCGCCGGCTACTGGATGCTGGTGGGCTGGACCTCGCTGGGGGCGCACCTCAAGGGCGTCACCTACTACCGCTTCGCCTCCTACGACCTCTCGGTCGTGCCGCTCTTCATCCTCATGGGCTCCTTCGCCACCAAGGGCGGGCTGTCGCGGGCGCTCTTCGCCGCCTTCAACGACTTCCTCGGCCATCGGCGCGGCGGCCTCGCCGTCGCCGCGGTCGGCGCCTGCGCCGGCTTCGGCGCGATCTGCGGCTCCTCCCTCGCCACCGCCTCGACCATGGCGCAGGTGGCGCTGCCCGAGATGCGCGCGCGGGGCTATTCCGGGGCGCTGGCCACCGGCACGCTGGCGGCCGGCGGCTCGCTCGGCATCCTGATCCCGCCGTCGGTCGTGCTGGTGGTCTATGCCATCATGGCCGAGCAGAACCTGATCAAGCTCTTCACCGCCGCCTTCATTCCGGGCGCGCTGGCGGCCCTCGGCTACGTCATCGCCATCAGCGTCTTCGTCCGCCTGAAGCCGGAGGCCGGGCCGGCCGGCCCGCGGGTCGGCTGGGCGCAGCGCTGGCGCGGCCTGGCCGGCACCTGGCAGGCGGTGCTGCTCTTCTTCCTGGTGATCGGCGGCATCTACCTCGGCTGGTTCACCGCGACCGAGGCTGCCTCGGTCGGCGTCATCGCCACCGCCCTCCTGGCGCTGGCGCAGCGGCGCCTCGCCTGGCGCGACCTGGTGGAGGTGATGGGCGATGCCGCCGTCGCCACCTCGATGATCTTCCTGATCCTGCTGGGTGCCGACCTCTTCAAGTCGCTGCTGGCCTTCGCCCACGTCCCGGACGAGCTGGCCCGTGCCATCCTCGACCTCGGCCTGTCGCCTCTGCTGGTCGTGGCGCTGATGCTGCTGATCTACCTGGCGCTCGGCTGCATCATGGACTCGCTCTCCATGATCCTGCTGACCGTGCCGATCTTCCTGCCGGTGGTGCTGACGCTCGACTTCGGCCTGACGACGGAGCAGACCGCCATCTGGTTCGGCATCCTGGCGCTGACCACGGTGGAGATGGGCCTCATCACCCCGCCGGTCGGCCTCAACGCCTTCATCATCAACCAGGCGGCGCGCGACGTGCCGCTGGCCGAGACCTTCAAGGGCATCGTGCCCTTCCTGATGAGCGACGTGACCCGTGTCGCCCTGCTGCTGCTCTTCCCCGGCCTGACTCTGTGGCTGGTGAGCGTGGTGCACTGAAGCGGCGCTACACCGCCTTCGCCATGTGCACCGCCGTCCAGGCCGGCGTCACCTCGCGGCGCGTCTCGCGGTAGCCGCGGGCGGCGTAGAGCGCGACGTTCCGTGCCATCAGCATGTTGGTGAAGAGGCGGATCTCGCCGAAGCCGAGAGCGCGGGCGCGCTGCTCGGCGAAGTCCAGCAGGCGCTGGCCCAGGCCCTCGCCCTGCCGGGCCGGCGAGACGGCGACCGACCAGATGGTGAGCCAGCCCTCGCCCGGCTCCAGCGCCAGCGAGGCCGCGAGGCCGCCCGCGCCATCCAGCGCCCAGATCTCCATGCGGTCGAAGAGGGTAGCCCAGTCGGTCGCCATGGGCTGCGGCGCGCGGCCCAGCACCGGCATCCAGACGCCATAGGCCAGGCGGGCCAGCGCGTTCAGCGCCGGCGCGTCATCCGGGCCGGCGCGGCGCAGGTCAGACGTGGAAGGATTCGCCGCAGCCGCAGCGGCCCTTCTCGTTCGGGTTGGTGAAGACGAAGCCGGTCTGGAACTTCTCTTCCCGGTAATCCATGGTCGAGCCGATCAGGAACATGATCGCCGTCGGGTCGATGAAGAGGCGCACGCCCTTGTCCTCGACCACGTCCTCGAACTTCTTCTGCTCGCGCGCGTACTCGACCTGGTAGCTGAGGCCGGAGCAGCCCTTGGTCTTGACGCCGATGCGCAGGCCCAGCACCGGCTTCTCGCCGTCGCTCGGCGCCTTGGCCATGAGGCGCTTCACGCGCTCCGCGGCGGCGTCGGTCAGGGTGAGGATGGGGGCGGCCATGTCTCGAGTCTCCAGTCTCTGGCAGCAGTATATGGGGTCAGAGGATGCCGAGCGCCAGCTTGGCGTCCTCGCTCATGCGCTCGGTGGTCCAGGGCGGGTCCCAGATCAGCCGCACCTCGACCTCGCCCACGCCGGGCACGGCCGAGACCACCTCGGCCACCTTGCCGGGCATCTCGCCGGCCACCGGGCAGCCGGGGGCGGTGAGGCTCATCTCGATCCGGACCGAGCCGTCCTCGTTGATCTCCAGGCTGTAGATCAGGCCGAGGTCGTAGATGTTGACCGGGATCTCGGGGTCGTAGACCTGCCGCATGGCCTCGATCACCTCGGGCTCGGCGGCGACCTGGGTGCCGGGCGCCAGCGGCTCGCCGCGGCGCGCCGAGTACTCGGTGCCGGGGGCCGGCGGCTCCATCACGTCGGCGTAGGGATTGGCGCCGTGGTCGTAGGGATTCGTCATTCCGTCGTTGCCTCGCCCTTGCCGTCGAGCGCCGCCGTCAGCGTGTGCCACGGCAGCGTCGCGCACTTCACCCGCACGGGATAGTTCCGCACGCCCGAAAGCGCCAGCAGCGGCTCCAGCGCCGCCACCGGCCGATAGTCCGCTTCGGTGCAGAGGCGGCGCAGCCCCTCGGCCAGCGCCCGCGCCTCGCCCTCGTCCTTGTCCTTGACCGCCTCGGTCAGCATCGATGCCGAGGCGAGGCAGAGCGCGCAGCCCTTGCCCTCGAAGCCTACGGCGTGGATGTGCCGCTGCGAGTCCAGTTCCAGCCACAGGGTCACCTGGTCGCCGCAGAGCGGATTGTAGCCGCGCGCCTTGACCGTCGCGCCGGCCGGCTTGCCGAAATTCCGCGGCCGCTTGCTGTGCTCCAGGATGGTCTCCTGGTAGAGCGTCTTCAGCTCGCCCAGCGTATCGCTCATCCGAAGAGCTCCTTCACCTTCAGCACGGCGGCGGCCAGGCGGTCGACCTCCTCCAGCGTGTTGTAGAGCCCGAAGGAGGCCCGCACCGTCGCCGGCACGCCCAGGCGGTGCATCAGCGGCTCGGCGCAGTGGTGGCCGACGCGCACCGCGACGCCCTGGCGGTCCAGGATCGTGCCGACGTCGTGCGCGTGCGCGCCTTCGATGTTGAAGGAAACGATCGAGGCCTTGTCCGGTGCCGTGCCGTGGATGGTCAGGCCCGCGATGGCCGAGAGCCGCTCGGTGGCATAGGCCAGCAGGCCGGCCTCGTGCGCCGCCACGGCCTCGTGCCCCAGCGCCTCGACATAGTCCAGCGCGGCGGCCAGGCCCACGGCCTCTAGGATCGGCGGCGTGCCGGCCTCGAAGCGGTGCGGCGGCTCCTTGAAGGTGGTCTCCTCGAAGGAGACCGAGGCGATCATCTCGCCGCCGCCCTGCCAGGGCGGCATCTCCATCAGCCGCTCCCACTTGCCGTAGAGCACGCCGATGCCGGTCGGGCCGTAGATCTTGTGCGGCGCGAAGACATAGAAGTCGGCGCCCAGCGCCTGCACGTCGACGCGGCGATGCGGCATGGCCTGGCAGCCGTCCAGCAGCACCGGGATGCCGCGCGCATGCGCCGCGCGGATCACCGCCTCGACCGGCACGATGGTGCCGAGGGCGTTGGAGACGTGCGTCACCGCGACCAGCCTGGTGCGCGGCGAGAGCAGCTTCTCGAATTCCTCGAAAAGGAAGGCGCCGCTGTCGTCGATCGGCGCGACCTTCAGCACGATGCCGAGGCGCTGGCGCAGGAGCTGCCAGGGCACGATGTTGGCGTGGTGCTCCAGCGCCGAGACGATGACCTCGTCGCCGGCCTTGAGGTGCGCCGCGCCCCAGGATTGCGCCACCAGGTTGATGGCCTCGGTCGCGCCGCGGGTGAAGACGATCTCGTCGTCCTTGGCGGCGTTCAGGTGCCGCGCCACCCGGGTGCGCGCCTGCTCGAAGAGGTCGGTCGATTCCTGGCTGAGCTTGTGGATGCCGCGATGCACGTTGGCGTAGCAGGTCTCGGCCATGCGGGTCATAGCCGCCATGACCTGGCGCGGCTTCTGCGAGGAGGCCGCGCTGTCCAGGAAGACCAGCGGCTTGCCGTAGACCTGGCGCTGCAGGATCGGGAAGTCCTGGCGCGCGCGCTGGACGTCGAAGGCCTGCACGGCGTTGTGCCCGGGAAGCGGCTTGCCGAGGGCGCTCATGGCTGCATCTCCGCCAGGCGCGCGTCGAGCAGCGCCTTCAGGGGGTCGGTGAGGGCGGCGTCGAAACCCTCCAGGGTCTCGGCCAGGAAGGAGGCGATCAGCAGGCGCCGCGCCAGGGCCAGCGGCAGGCCGCGGCTGCGCAGGTAGAACAGCGCCGCCTCGTCCAGCTTGCCGCTGGTGGCGCCGTGCGCGGCCTGCACCTCGTCGTGCTCGATGCGCAACTCGGGCTTGCTCCAGATCGTTGCGCGGTCGCCCAGCAGCAGGGTCTTGTTGGCCAGGCGCCCGTCGGCGCGCGCGGCGCCCGGCAGCATGGCGATGAGCGCCTGCACCTCCTGCCGCGCCTCGCCGGCCAACGCGCCCTTCAGGGTCTCGCGGCTGATGGTGTCGGGCGCCGCATGGCGGATCTCGGTCACCAGGTCGGCCTGCTCGCCGCCGGCCAGCAGGTAGGCGCCGTTCACCAGCGCCTCGGCACCGCGCGCCGCCAGGGTGACGCTGAGGTCGCGGCGGACGAGCTGCCCGCCGAGCTGCACCACCAGCGTCTCGTTCTCCGGGTTAGCACCATTGACCAAGACACAGAAAAGAATAAGGCGGCCATCTTATCCTTTGCCAATGCTAAAGGGTTCCTGGGCCAGGTTAAATTCGTAGAGGAAAAAGTCAGCGGCCTGAAGTCCTGGAAACAACGGAAACTAAATGACCTTGTCCAATCGAT
>JAKOWB010000115.1 GCA_029781795.1 Pseudomonadota bacterium
GATCAAGATCGGCTACGACGGCATCGTGCTGGCCAACGCCAAGAACGGCCCGGACTTCGTCGTCACCAAGGCGCAGCTCTGGCTGGCCCTGGCCAAGGACGTGCCGGTCGACGGCAAGCTGGCCGCCAACCCCTACAAGAAGTGGTCGGAGGTCGACGCCTCGCTGCCGAACGAGCCGATCGTGGTCTACGGCCCGCCGCCGACCTCCGGCACCCGCGACGCCTTCGTCGAGCTGGTGATGGACAAGGGCTGCGAGGAGAGCCCGGTGGTGAAGGCGCTGGACAAGGACGCCATGAAGGCCGCCTGCCAGACCGTCCGCGAGGACGGCGCCTACATCGAGGCCGGCGAGAACGACACCCTGATCGTGCAGAAGCTGGAGGCCGATCCCGAGGCCGCCGGCATCTTCGGCTTCTCGTTCCTCGACCAGAACGCCGACAAGATCAAGGGCGCCACGATCGAGGGCAAGGCGCCGACCTACGAGGCGATCGCCGACAGCTCCTACAAGGTGTCCCGCCCGCTCTTCATCTACGTGAAGAAGGCGCACGTCGGCGTGATCCCCGGCATCCCGGAGTTCCTGGCCGAATACACCTCCGAGAAGGCCTGGGGCCCCGAGGGCTACCTGGCCGACAAGGGCCTGATCGCGATGCCCGACGACGAGCGCAAGTCCTTCGGCGAGGCCGCCAACGGCCTGACCGCGATGAGGGCGCCGATGTAACAGGTTGCCGGCCGGCGGCGGCGCGGGCCAACGCGCCGCCGCCGACTGGCCTGAAGAGAAGAGCTCCCGGTACCGGTACGAGGCCACCATGTCGCTCAGCCTGCTCCTGACCGCGATCCTGTTCCTCGGCCTGACCGGCTATGTCCTGAACCGCCAGCGCGTCGTCGGTCTCGCCGCTGGTGGCACCATCACCCACTCGCGGCCTGGCTACCACGGCGCCTACGCGCTGCTTTCGGTCCTGGTCGTCGGCCTCGGCATCACCGTCCTCTGGCTGGTCCTGGAGCCGCTGGTCGGCCGCTGGCTGCTCGACGGCTGGCTCTCGGCGCAGGACCAGGCCCTGCCGGCCGACCAGTACAACCTCCTGGTCAACGACATCGTCAACAAGGCTGGCGGCCAGATCGCCAGCCAGTCCTTCACGCCCGAGCAGCAGGCGGCGATGGAGCGCTACGCCGCGTTCCGCCAGACCGCGCGCTGGGCCATGACCGCGGTCGTGCTGGCGATCTCCGCCTTCATGCTGTGGCGCGCCCTCGGCCGCGCCCGCGCCGACTTCCGCGCCCGCACCCGGGTGGAGCGCACCATCAAGGTGCTGATGATCGTCTGCTCGACCATCGCGGTC
>JAKOWB010000141.1 GCA_029781795.1 Pseudomonadota bacterium
ATCCCGACCTGGTGTTCGTCGGCGACCCGGCCACGGTGACCGCGGTCCAGGCGCCGGTCTTCGCCTTCCAGCGCCGCGACAACCTGATCGAGGCAACGCGCCGCCATCTGGCGCGGCTGGCCTGGCCTGATTTCGACCACATCCTGCTGGACGGCCTGGCGCTGCCGGGCGCGCCGGAGACGCTGCCCGCGCGGCCGACCAACGGCGCGCTGATGATCGCCCTCGCCGTCGCACTGGCCCCGCCCTGGCTGGCGATCGGCGGCATCGACCTCTTCGCCCACCCGGCCGGCCGCTACGCCGGCGATCCGCACGCCGCCGGCGGCTACTACCGGGCGCACGAGGCGGCGGTCGAACTGGAGTTCCTGCGCCGCGTGCTGGCGGGCTACAGGGGCGAGCTGCGGCTCGCGCCTTCGCCCCTGGCCGCCGCGCTCGAGGCCTAGAGCATGTTCGTTTTAGTTTGAAGCATATCCAGCGTTTCGGATGTAGTTGGCGCATTCCTTAGGGGAGAAGCGGCCGAGCGCTGTAGCGATGTTTTCGGAGATAGCATCGAAGGTGCGCGCTGCGGCGCGTCTGAGGAAGGCCTTGAGCTTGGCGAAGACCTGCTCGATGGGATTGAGGTCTGGCGAGTAGGGCGGCAGGAAGAGGCAGTGTGCGCGAGCGGCGCGGATAGCGCGGGCGACGGCTTGGCCCTTGTGGCTGCCGAGATTGTCCATGATGACGATGTCGCCTGGCTTGAGGGTTGGCACCAGGACCTGGGAGACGTAGGCCAGGAAGCAGTCGGCATTGATCGGGCCATCGAAGAGGCCTGGGGCGGTGACGCGGTCGCAGCGCAGGGCGGCGACGAAGGTCATGGTGTGCCAGTGCGCGTGCGGTGCCTTGCCGATCAGGCGCTGGCCGCGCCGGCAGCGACCGTGGGCGGGAGCCATGTTGGTCTTGGCCCAGGTCTCGTCGATGAAGACCAGGCGGTCCGCGGCGATCTTGTGCTGATGGCGCCGCCAGCGCTCGCGCCGGCGCGCCACGTCGGGCCTATCCTGCTCGGCCGCGCGCAGGCTTTTTTTTGAAGCTGATCCCCTCGCGCGCCAGGAAGTGCCAGACCGCGTAGTGGCTCACCGGCCGG
>JAKOWB010000051.1 GCA_029781795.1 Pseudomonadota bacterium
CGCGCGTGCTCGCACGACCTGGTGGTTCTGGCGAGGGGTGATCCACCCGATCCCATCCCGAACTCGGCCGTGAAAACCCTCAGCGCCGATGGTACTGCGTCTTAAGACGTGGGAGAGTAGGTCGCCGCCAGGTCTTGCAAGCACACGCGCTCAACCAAAAGCGCCGGCAATACTCCAGAAAAACCAGGACACCAAAGCTCAACACCTCAACCTAGGGGTGGAGCAGACCGCCCGCGCCGCGGGCGACAGACAACGGCCGGGCAGCGAAAAGCCCAAGCCCAAGCATCACACACCTCAACGCGGGGTGGAGCAGCCCGGTAGCTCGTCAGGCTCATAACCTGAAGGTCGCAGGTTCAAATCCTGCCCCCGCAACCAACCGATCACACAAATATAGCCAACGCCAAAAGGCCCGAGCCATAAACCCGGGCCTTTTGGCGTTTCAGCGCATTCGCACCGGCGCCGCGGCGATCGCTTCGGCCGCCGCCGAATCATCGCATCCCTGACCGCCGCTAGCTTTGCCGCCAGACGATCGAACCGTCGGAGGAGAGGTGGGCGATGCGGCGCGACCAGGGCCTGACAAGTGAACTGCTGTTGCTGTTGCTGCTGGCGCTCCTCTGGGGCGGCTCCTATCCCCTGATCAAGCTGGCGGTGGCCGAGATCCCGCCGGTCACGCTGATCGCCATGCGGGTCGCCGTCGCCGCCCTGGTGCTGCTGCCTGTTGTCCGCTGGCAGGGTCACCGCCTGCCGCGCGACGCCGCGACCTGGCGGGCCCTGCTGCTGCAGGCCGTCTTCAATTCGATCGGCGCCTGGACCCTGCTGGCCTGGGGGCAGCGCTTCGTACCCAGCAGCCTCGCCGGCGTGCTGAACTCAACCTCGCCGCTCTTCGTCTTCCTCGGCACGTTGCTGTTCACGCGGCACGAGGCGACCGGGTTCCGGCGCCTGCTCGGCGCGCTGCTGGGTCTCGCCGGCGTGGTGCTGGTTCTCGGATTCGCTTCGCTGGAGGGAATCGGCAGCAGCCTGCTGCCGCAACTGGCCGTGCTCGGCGGCGCGCTGCTCTATGCCGCTGCGGCGATCTATGGCCGCCGCTTCGCACGACTGCCGCCGACGGTCACGGCCGCGGGCACCATGCTCTGGGCGACGGCCTGCATGCTGCCGGCGAGCCTGCTGCTGGACCGGCCCTGGACGCTGAGCCCTTCCAGGACCGCGCTCGACGCGGCGCTGTTGCTCGCGGTCTTCGGCACCGCGCTGGCACTGCTGCTCTATTTCCGCCTGGTGCGCACGCTAGGCTCGATGGGCGTCGCCAGCCAGAGCTACCTGCGCGCCGGGATCAGCGTGCTGCTTGGCACGCTGCTGCTGGGCGAGCGGCTTACTCCGGCCATTGCTGCCGGCCTGCTTCTCACCATCGCTGGCGTTGCCGCGATCAACCTGCCGGCGCGAATCGGCCGGCAGGGGGCCTAGTCGTCCGCGGCGACCGCGGCCCGCAGCCAATCGCGGAAAGCGACGACGCGCGGCCGCCCGCGGTCGGCCGCGCGGTAGCAGAGGAAGTGAAGGGGCCGGCGGATCGGCTTGAAGCGCCCCTCGCCCAGCACGATGAGATCGCCGCGCGCCAACTCCTCGGCGGCGAAACGCCGGCTCTCCAGCGCCAGGCCGAGGCCCTGTACCGCGGCGGAGACCGCCAGCGCGCCGCGGTCGAAGGCGGGGCCACCGCCGCCGGCCGGCAGCTTCAGGCCGTTGAGCTGGAACCAGTCCGCCCAGCGCACGGGGTTCAACGTCGATTCGATGCGCGGCAAGCGCCCCAGGGCGCGCGGGTTCTCCAGGTCGAGGCGCGCTGCCAGCGTCGGCGCCGCCAGTGCGAGGATCTCCTCGCTGCCCAGCGGCTCGGTCACCAGGCCTCGCGCGTCGGGTGCCTGGCCATAGGTGATGGCGAGGTCGTAGTCGTCGGAGCGCAGCAGGTCGACCGGGTCGGCGCTGGCCGAAAGGCGGAGCTGGATCTCGGGGTGCAGTCGCATGAAAGCCGGCAGGCGCGGCCCCAGCCACTTGGTGGCGAAGGAGGGGACGGCGTGCAGCGAGAGACCGTTCGCTTTGGGCGCCGGGCCGAGTTCGGCGCAGGCCGCCTCGATGGCGTCGAAGGCAGGCGTCAGCCGCGCCAGCAGGCGGCGGCCTTCGTCGGTCAGCGCGACCTGGCGGTTGCCGCGCCGGAACAGCGTCTGGCCGAACCAGGCCTCGAGCCCGCGCACCTGGTGGCTGATCGCCGAAGGCGTCAAGTGCAGCTCCGCCCCGGCGAGCTGGAAGCTCTCCAGCCGGGCGGCCGCTTCGAAGGCGCGCAGCGCGGCGAAACGAGGCAGGCGGCGCATCGCTTCCTCAGATGAATTTCATTCAACTGAGCGGGAAAACTCGTCCTTTGTCAACGGCGCGGCCGGGGCCTATCTCTCGAGGCCACGAGGACCGGCCCCCCATGAAGGCCGGCTGGCAACGGAGGACCCGTGCATGGACGGCCTGCTTGGCAACCGCGTCTCGATCTATCAGCCGGAACAACCCGGCCTGGTCTTCCCGGAGATTCCGGAGTTCGCCAGCTACGCCGAGGAGCGTGAGTACCGCAAGCGGCACCTGGTCGCCGCGGTGCGCGCCTTTGCCGTGCATGGCTTCGACTACGGCTTCGCCGGCCACCTGACGGTGCGCGACCCGGAGCGGCCCGAGCTCTACTGGACCAATCCCATGTGCGTGCACTTCTCGCAGGTGAAGCTCTCGAACCTGATCCTGGCGGATCATCGCGGCCGCGTGGTCGAGGGGCGCCATGCCATCAACCGCGCCGGCTTCGTGCTGCACGCCGCGGTGCACGAGGCGCACCCCGAGATCATGGCCATGTGCCATGCCCACACGACCTATGGCACGGCCTGGTGCGCCACCGGTCAGCCGCTGCAGATGCTGAGCCAGGACGCCGCCTGCTTCTACAAGAACCACGCGGTCATCGGCGCCTCGGCCGGCGCGGTCGCGGTGGAAGAGAAGGCGGGCGAGACCATCGCCCAGCAGATCGGCCGCTACCGCGGCATCCTGCACCAGAACCACGGCCTCTTGACCACGAGCCGCCACTCGATCGACGACGCGGCCTTCTGGTTCATCGCGCTGGAGCGCTGCTGCCAGGTGCAGCTGCAGGTCTCGGCCTCGGGCGTGGCACCGCAGCTGCTGTCGGACGAGACCGCCGCCTACAGTGCCGAGCACGTTGGCAACGACTTCATCGGCTGGCTGCACTTCCAGGCGATCTACGACGGGCTGCTGGCGACGCAGCCCGGCATGTTCGACTGACGTGCGCTCAGGCGGCGACTGAACAGGTCACCGCCAGCGCGCCGTCCAGCAGCACCTCGACCCGGTCGCCCGGCTGCACCGGGTAAAGGCCGAGCGGTGTGCCGGCCAGCACGATCTGGCCGGGCTCCGGCGCATGGCCGGACTCCGCGAGGTGCGCCGACAGCCAGTCGAGCGACGCCTCGGGCCCGCCCGGCAAGGGCCAGAGCGCGCCGCTCTCGACCAGCGTGCCGTTGATCCGCACCGCGAGCGTCCGCAGCGTCTCCAGTTCCGCCCGCATCCGGCGCCAATGCTTGTCCGGCAGCACGATGCCGCCCTGCAGGCCGTTGTTGGCCACCAGCTCGGGCAGCGTCTTGCGCGGCGCGCGGAAGACAAAGTGGTGCAGCTCGACGATGGGGAAGGCGGCAGCGATGCCGCCGTCGGCACCGATCTCCAGCGCCATCTCGCCCTCGATCGCCAGGTTGGCGAAGGCGCCGGGATCCAGCCGCGCGCAATCCTGTCGAATCTCGCCGGCAAACAGACGGCCGCGGATCGGCCCGCGCATGCCGAACTGCGCCACCGTGCCGGGCCCGGTGCAGCCGACCTTGTAGCCGGCGATGCGGTCGCCACCGGCGACGCGCAGCGCCGCCACGGCGTCCTGCAGCGCGTAGGCCCGGTCGAGGTCCAGCGCGAAGCCGGGCGCGGCGAAGCAGGTGCCGGGCCGGCGGGCGCGGTAGTCGGCCAGCTGCCGCGCCGCCAGGTCCTGGAGATCCACGTCCATGGAGATCAGAGCGCAGCGTGGTCCTTCACCGCCGCCTCCAGGGCCGGCTTCAGGCCGAGGAAGCGCGCGTCGACGGCGGCCGGATCGCTGCGGTTCATTTCGATCATCTTCGCCCGCGCCTCGCCGCCGCGGATCACCTCGAAGGACTCGGCCTCCATCGAGGCGACGATGGCGGCGGCGACGGCCTCTGCCGGCTCGCGCGCGAAGCCCAGCTCCGGACCGGCGCGGTTCGACTGCATCATCGGCGTGTCGGTGGCGCCGGGATAGACCGTGAGCACGTGGATGCCCTCGCCCTTCAGCTCGCGCCGCAGCGCCTCGCCGAAGCGGGCGAGGCCGGCCTTGACCGCGGCATAGGTCGCATAGAAGGGCGCACCGATCAGCGCGATGCCCGAGGCGACGTTGACCACCATGGCCTCGCCGCTGGCGCGCAGCGCCGGCAGGGCCGCGCGGGTCAGCAGGATCGGCGCCAGCAGGTCGACCTGCACCATGGCCAGGATGTCGGCCTCGGCCGTCTGCTCCAGCCGCCCGGCGCGCACGCCGCCGGCGTTGTTCACCAGAACGTCGAGGCCACCCAGCGCGGCGATGGCTTCGGCGAGGGTCTTCGCGCGGCCGGCCTCCTCCGCCACGTCGGCGGCGACGCCACGCACGAAGGCGCCGCCGGCGGAGAGGTCGGCGACGGCCTTCTGCACGACGTCCACGCGGCGGCCGGTGATGACGAGGCGGGCGCCTTCGCCGGCCAGGGCCCGGGCGAGGGCCAGGCCGATGCCGCTGGAACCGCCGGTGATGAGGACGCGCTTGCCCTTGAGGTTCATGGTCCTGTTCCTCACGCCGCCGGCGGATAGTTCGAGGGATAGAGGGCGCGGCGCGACTCCTCGTCGCCGGCGGCCTTGAAGGCGTGGCCCTTGCCGACCAGGCGTGCGCGCTGCGCCGCCGGGCGCGCGTCGATCGCGGCGAACCAGCGCTTCAGGTTGGGGAAGGCGTCCAGTGCCGGGGACTCGCCCGGCAGCACGCGCGCCGCCCGGTCCAGCCAGCCCCAGCCGGCCATGTCGAGGATCGTGTAGTCCTTGCCCAGGATGTAGTCGCGTCCGGCGAGTCGCAGCTCCAGCACGCCATAGTGCCGCTCCACCTCGCGGCGGTAGCGGTTGATGGCATAGGGCAGCTTCTCCGGCGCGGCGTGCTGGAAGTGCACGGCCTGGCCGGAGAAGGGGCCGACGCCGCTGGCGATGAAGAAGAGCCAGGACAGCAGCTCGGGCCGATCCTCGGCCTTGCCGAGGAAGCGGCCGGTCTTTTCCGCCAGGTAGAGCAGGATGGCGTTGGAATCGAAGACCCGCGCCTCGCGCCCGCCCGGCCCCTCGGTGTCGACGATGGCCGGCACCTTGCCGTTGGGATTGATGGCGCGGAAGGCCGGCAGGTGCTGCTCGCCCTTGGCGGTGTCGACCGGCACGGTCTCGTAGCTGAGGCCGATCTCCTCCAGCAGCAGGGCGACCTTGGCCGGGTTCGGCGTGGGATGGAAGTAGAAGCGGATCATGCGGTTCTCCTGAGGGCGGGGGTGGGACGCGCGGCGCAGGCAACGCCGGCCGCGATGACGGCGATGGCCAGCGCACCGCCGGCCGAAGGCACCTCGCCCAGGGCCGGGATGGCCATGAGCGTGGCGGAGACGGGGATCAGCGCGATGATGGCGGCCGCGGCGACGGGGCCGAGCAGCGCCACGGCGCGGTTGAAGCTGACGATGGCGACGCCGCTCATCAGCAGGCCCTGGTAGACGATCTGCACCGAAAGCTCCGCCCAGCCGACAGTGCCGAGGCGCGAGAGCCCGAGGGCCAGGTAGACCGGCAGGTAGAGCAGCGAGGACCAGAGGCAGATGCCCGCCGCGGCCTGCAGCGGCGTCAGGCCGCTGCGGCGGAAGCGCAGGGTGTAGACGGCCCAGAGCAGGGCCGCCAGCATCAGCAGCCCGATGCCCAGCAGCCGCCCGCCGCCGAGATGGTGGCCCGCAAGCAAGGTAGCGAGGCCGGCGACGATGATGGCGTAGCCCACCAGGCGGAAGCGGCCCGGCCTCTCGCGGAACAGCAGCCAGGCGAGCAGGCCGGCGAAGACCGGCATGAGGCAGGGCGTGGTGGCCGAAGCCTCGCTGGCGGAGGTGAGCTTCAGCGCCTCGGCGACGCAGAGCACGAAGGGCACGCCCCAGAGCAGTGCCAGCAGCAGGCCCTCCAGCCAGCCGCGGGCGGGCGGGCGATGGCCGCTGCGCAGCACGAAGGGCAGCAGCACCAGCGCGCCGCCGCCGAAGCGCAGCGCCATGATGTCCCAGACCCTGAGGTCCTGCGTGACGCTGAAGCGCGTCACCACCAGCCAGCCGGAGAAGAGCAGCACCGCCAGGGCCGACCAGGCGAAGCCCAGCAGCAGCCGGCGCGTCTGGCGCGGCGGCGTCGCGGCCAGGGCCTGGGTGGTCTCGGCGCTCAAGGATGCGGGTCCTGCTGGAATTCTGGAACGATTGCTCTAGAATGAGCCGCATAGCCGGCCGCTGGCAATGGCGGGCTGCGTGACGCGACGGAAAGGGACCTATGGCGCGACCGCGGGAATTCGACGAGGCGGCGGCGCTGGACGCGGCGGCGCGCCGCTTCTGGGCTGAGGGCTACGAGGCCACCTCGGTGCGCGACCTGGCCGAGGCCATGGGCATCGGCGCCGCCAGCCTCTACGCGGCCTTCGGCGGCAAGCGGCAGCTCTATGACCGCGCCCTCGCGCACTATGTCGAGCAGAGCTTCTGCGACCGCGTGCGGCGCCTGGAGGGCCGGCTGCCGCCGCGCGAGGCCATCGCCGCCTTCTATGGCGAGCTGGTCGAGCGCTCGCTGAGCGACCGCGAGCGCCGGGGCTGCATGCTGGTGAACGCCGCCGTCGAACTGGCGCCGCGCGATGCCGGCTTCCGCCGTGCCATCGACGACGTGCTGCGGCAGATGGAGGGCTTCTTCCGCCGCTGCGTCGAGGCCGGGCAGGCCGACGGCAGCATCAGCCGGCGCCTGCCGGCCGCGGAGCTCGCGGCGCACCTGCTGGCGGTGCTGCTGGGCCTGCGCGTGCTGGCGCGCGCCCGCCCCGAACGGGCGCTGCTGGAAGGCCTGGTGCGGCCGGCGCTGGCGCTGCTGGTGCCGGAAAGCTAGCCGGCCGCGGGGACCGCCGCGGCGGCGCGCCGTCGCCGCTGGTTCC
>JAKOWB010000148.1 GCA_029781795.1 Pseudomonadota bacterium
CTGACCGTCGGCGGCCAGATCGCCGCCCTGGTGCCGCAGGACTTCGAGCAGGCCTGGCGCGTCGCCCAGGTCATCGCCGGCTCCGGCATGGCGCCGCGCGACATGGCGACGCCCGAGAAGCTGGTCGTGTCCATCATGCACGGGCTCGAAATCGGCCTGCCGCCGATGCAGGCGATCCAGTCGATTGCCGTGGTCAACGGCCGGCCGACGATCTGGGGTGACGGCGCGCTGGGTCTGGTGCGCGGCTCCGGGCTGCTGGAGGACTACGAAGAGCGCATCGAGGGCTCGGGCGACGAGCTGCGGGCGACCTGCCGCTGCAACCGCCGGGGCCAGGCGACGCCGATCATCCGCACCTTCTCCGTCGCCGACGCCCGCAAGGCTGGCCTCTGGGGCAAGACCGGCCCGTGGCAGCAGTATCCGCAGCGGATGCTCGCGATGCGCGCCCGGTCCTGGGCGCTGCGCGACGGCTTCGCCGACGTGCTCAAGGGCATCGGCATCACCGAGGAGGTTCACGACTACAGCGGACCGGCGGTCACGCCGGCCACCGCTCCCGCCGCGACCGTCTCCGCCGCCGCGCTGCGCCAGCAGGCCGGCATCATCGACGGCGAGGCCACCACCATCGACCCCCCGGCCAGCCCCCCGGCCGGGACGCCCGCCAGCGCGGGGCCTGCACAGCCCCCTGCCGAGACGGCAGAGCAGGCCCCCGCTGGCGGCAACGACAACGGCTGGTCCGACTGGCTCGCCGTCCGCGCGAACGAGGCCGACAGCTACAGCGACGCCGCCGACCTGGACGAGATGAAGGCGACGGCCGACGAGGTGATGCAGCGCGAAGGCGCGCCGACCGAGGTCCGCCAGCGGTTCGCGGCGATCTACGCGGCGGCGATGAAGCGCATCGGCGGGAAGGGGAGGCGCTGAAACATGCCTGACGTGACCTGCTCCCGCTGCGGGCAGTCCTGGCCGCGCGATCCGGCCCTGGAAGTCGCCTGCCCCGAATGCCTGGCGCCCGTTGGGGTGCGCTGTCGGCGGCCGAGCGGCCACGGCTGCGAGCTGCACCACGGCCGCGACCGAGCGGCGATGGCAGCCGGCCTGCTGCGGCCCTGCCCCGCCGGCCCGTCATCCAACGCAGGCGCCGGCCTGCCGCTGTTCGGAGGCCTCGATGCCTGACGGCGCCGCCTGGTCACTCGACAACCGCCTGACCGTCGTACTGTTCGCCGGGCTCGGCGGCGCCTGCGACGGGCTCGAGGCTGCCGGCTTCCCGGTGCACGTCGCGGTGAACCACGATCCGGTGGCGGTCGCAGCGCACGCGGCGCGGCATCCGCACACCCGGCACCTGCGCGGCGATGTCTGGGAGGTCGACCCGCTGGAGGCCACCGGCGGGCGCCCGGTACGGCTGCTGCATGCGAGCCCGGACTGCACGCACTTCAGCAGGGCGAAGGGCCGCGCGCCGGTCAGCAAGGCCGTCCGCTCGCTGCCGTGGGTGGTGTGCCGCTGGGCAGCGCGAGCCCGGCCCGAAACCATCCTGATGGAGAACGTGCCGGAGCTGGAAGGTTGGGGGCCGCTGGTGGCGCGGCGCAAGGCCGGCCACGTGCTGCGGCTCGACGGCTCGGCAGCGGCGCCAGGCGAGCGCGTGGTGG
>JAKOWB010000446.1 GCA_029781795.1 Pseudomonadota bacterium
GCAGCAGGAAGAAGGGCAGCAGCAGGGCGAGGCCGCAGGCCCAGCGCAGCAGCACGCCCTGCCAGGCGCTTGCCACCTCCATCGCGCCCTTGCCGAACACGTCCATACCGCTGCCGGTCACGACCGCCAGGACGGCCAGCAGGTAGGCGAGGGGACGGGTCGGCTGGAACGCGGACATCGGTGACTCCGGATCGGCCGCAGACTAGGTCGGGCCCGAAAGGCCCGCCATGCACGGGGCCGTGGGCGCGTCATGCGGCCGGGGCATGGATCGGCCTGAGAGCGCCCCCGGCTTGCGGCCGTCATCCGAGGCAGGGTAGAAGTCGCCGGCTTGATCCCCGGCGGCCTGCCGCACGGGGCATGCGGATAGGCTGATCTCCGAGCAGAACGACGGCCATGTGATCCAGGCCCGCGCCACCAGGAGGACACCTATGGCCAAGGACGAAAAGACCTTCCGCAGCGTCGTGGAGGTCGCCCAGACCCTGACCCCCAGCTACCCGGTCTATTGCCTGCGCCCGCACCTGCTGCGGCGCAATGCCAAACGCTTCATGACCTTGTTCCCCGGCACGGTGCTCTATGCCGTGAAGTGCAACCCGCACCCCATGGTGCTGCGCGCGCTCTATGACGCCGGCATCCGTCACTTCGACACGGCCTCGCTGCCCGAGATCGCGCTGGTGAGCGAGACCTTCCCCGACGCCCACGCCTATTTCATGCACCCGATCAAGGGCCGCGCGGTGATCCGCAGCGCCTATACGGTCTATGGCGTGCGGCACTATGTGGTCGACCACCCCGACGAGCTGCGCAAGGTACTGGAGGAGACCGACCGCGAGGGCCTGGTGATCGTGGTGCGCATCACCACGCCGCCAGCCAAGGGCACGCTCTACCACCTGGCCGCCAAGTTCGGCGCACCGGTGGAGCTGGCGGCCGAGCTGGCCAAGGAGGCGAAGAAGCAGGGGTGCAAGGTCGGCTTCTGCTTCCATGTCGGCTCGCAGTGCCTGGACCCCGGCGCCTATCGCATCGCCCTGGACCTGGTCGGCGAGGTGATCGAGCGCTCGGGCGTCGAGCCGGTGGTGGTGGACGTCGGCGGCGGCTTTCCGGCCCACTATGCCGATACCGATCCGCCGCCCCCGCCGCTCGAGGCCTACATGGACGAGATCCGGGCCGGGGTGAAGGCGATCCGGCTGCAGCCGGACATCGACCTCTGGTGCGAGCCGGGTCGCGCGCTGGTCGCCGCCGCCTGCTCGCTGCTGACGCAGGTGCAGCTTCGCAAGGACGACCGCCTCTACATCAACGACGGCATCTACGGCTCGCTGTCCGAGACGGTGCAGGCCAAGATCGAGCTGCCGGCGCGGCTGGTGCGCCTGGACGGGCCGGTGGCGAACGAGGCCACCGGCTACCTGCTGAACGGCCCCACGTGCGATTCCCTCGACGTGCTGCCGACGCGCTACCAGCTTCCCGCCGACGCGCGCGAAGGCGACTGGGTGGAGATCGACCAGATCGGCGCCTATTCCAACGCCAATGCGACCCACTTCAACGGCTTCCATCCGGAAACCTATGTCGCCGTCGGCGACGAGCCGCCGGCGGTGGTCCGGCGGCTCTAGTCGGGGAGGGGCAAGGACATGCGGCAGGGCGAGGTGCGCGGCTGGTCGGCGGCGGGTTTCCACCGCCTCGCCTGGACCGAATGGGGGCCGGAGACCAGCGACCGGGTCCTGCTCTGCTGCCACGGGCTGCTGCGCAACGGCCGCGACTTCGACGTGCTGGCGGCGACGCTGGCCGACGAGGGCTGGCGGGTGATCTGCCCGGATGTGGTCGGCCGGGGGCGCAGCGGGCGCCTGGCTGACCCCATGCTGTACGGGTATCCGCAGTACCTGGCCGACGCCACCCTGCTGCTGGCGCATCTGCGGCTGGAGAAAGTCGACTGGCTCGGCACCTCCATGGGCGGCCTCATCGGCCTCTTTCTGGCGGCGCAGGCCGACACGCCGATCGACCGCCTGATCGTCAACGACGTCGGCCCCTTCATCCCCAAGGCGGCGCTGGAGCGCATCGCCGGCTACCTCGGCGGTCCGCGCCCGCGCTTCGCCACGCGCGGCGAGGCCGAGGACTGGATGCGCCGGATCTATGCGCCCTTCGGCCGCTTGAGCGACGCGCAGTGGGCGCACCTGACCGAGCAGTCCTTCGTCAAGGACGCCGAAGGCCTGCTGGAGCCGCACTACGACGCCGGTATCGCCAAGGCCGTTCTGGCCGTGCCGGCGCAGGACGTCGCCCTGTGGCCAGTGTGGGACCGGCTGAAGCGGCCGACCCTCGTGCTGCGCGGCGCCGAGAGCGATCTGCTGCTGGCCGAGACCGCGACCGAGATGACGCAGCGTGGGCCCAAGCCCATCCTGCTGACCTTCCCTGGCTGCGGCCATGCACCGGCGCTGATGGACCCCGACCAGATCGCCGCCGTCAAGGGCTGGCTGACCCGCTGAGGGCGGGTGCCTCGCTCTGCCGCTATTGGCCCTGCGGCGGCACGGCCGGACCCGCCGCCTTGAAGCGCCCTGCTTGCTTGTTCAGGGACAGATGCACGGCGGCGACGAAGCGGGTGCCGCGCGTGACCGGCCGGACCTCGTGCAGCAGCGCGGCGGACCACAGGATCGCCGTGCCCTGCTCGGGGGCATAGTGCATGTCGCCGAATTCCGGAAACACCAGCTCCCCGCCCTCGTACTCGCCGGCGTTGAGGTTGATCACCAGGGTAAAGTTGCGGTGATGCGTGGCCGCGCTGTTGTTGTCGCGGTGCGGGCCGATGAAGCCGCCTGGGGCCTCATAACGTGCCAGGCGCCAGTGTTCACGCGAATTGCAGTGGCTTTGGAAGGCAACTTGAATGCGGGGCTCGATGTGCTGCTTCAACAGGCGATCCAGCACGCGGGTATAGTCCGGATCGCGCAGCACGATCTGCAGCAACCGTCCCTGCTCGCCATCCTGCGCGACCTTGAAGTCGCCCTCGGCCCTGATGAAGCCGTCGGTCGTATAGCCGTTGCTCTTGAAGCACGGCAGGGGGCGAGCGAAAAGCGCCGTCAGGCGTTGGCAGAATTCAAGCGAAAGCGCTCCGGGCACCAGCAGCACCGGTGCGTGGTTCGACAGCCGCACGGGTGTCGCTTGCTGCAGCAAACTGGACGCCTCCGGTCTGTTGTGTCGAATATGCCATAAGTGAGCCTGAATGTCGCGGTCCCGTTCCGGCATTTGATGCAGGTCACGGCGGTGTACCGCAGCTGTGCCAGCCTCTGCCTCCCGAAGGAGTTTCCGTGCCCGACACAGCGCCCGACCTACATGATGCTCCCGATTGCTATGCACCGCCCGAACTGGCGCTGCTGGTGGAGCGCCTGGGCGAGCGCAAGGCACGGCAGCGGCCGCTGGTGACCCTGGCGCTGGCAGTGCTGGCGGGCGCCTTCATCGCGCTGGGCGCCCTGCTCTATACGTTGGTGCTGACCGACGGCACGCTGGGATATGGCCCAGGCCGCTGGCTCGCGGGCTTCGCCTTCTCGCTCGGCCTCGTCATGGTGCTTGTCGGTGGCGCCGAGCTCTTTACCGGCAACAGCCTGATGGTCATGGCCTGGGCGGAGCGCCGCATCACGCTCGGCCAACTCGCCGGGAACTGGACCCTGGTCTATCTCGGCAACCTCGCCGGGGCCCTCGCCACCGTCGCGCTGGTACGCCTGGCGGGTCTGCCGTCCGGGCCGGCGGCGGCCACGGCGGCAGTCATTGCCGAGGCCAAGTCGGCGCTCGATCCGCTGCAGGCGCTCGTCCGCGGCGTCCTGTGCAACGTCTTTGTCTGCATGGCGGTCTGGCTGTCGCTCTCGGCGCGCCAGGCCGGTGGCAAGATGCTCGCTATCATGTTGCCGGTGGCGGCCTTCGTCGCGCTGGGACTCGAGCATTCGGTTGCCAACATGTACCTCATCCCGATAGGCCAGCTCGTCGGCCAGGGTCTCGACCTCGCCGCCTTCCTGCGCAACCTCGTGCCGGTGACGATCGGCAACGTGATCGGCGGCGCCGGCTTCGTCGCCGGCATCTACTGGCTGATCTACCGCCGCCTTGGCGGCCCGGTTTCCTAGAGCCCGCAGGACGGCGCTGGCCCGTGGCCTGGGACCTCGGCGCAGTCGCAGTCGTTCGCGGCGTTCCCCGCTGACGCTATCCTGGCCGCGTCGCCGTCATGCGCGGAGCAATCGCAAGCCCTCGACCAGCAGGTCCGGAGCAACGCGATAGTTGGGCTCGCCGCCCGCCGGGTTGTCCTGGCGCTCTCCCATCACCCAGCCATACCGCAGATCGCGAAGCTGGGCGATCGCTCCGTGGCGGGGATTGCGCGTACCCTCTGGTGCCAGAAGCAGCAAGCCCGCGCCTGCTGGCGCGAAGGCCGCGAGATACGCGGCCGAGCCCTCGTCGGCGACAATCATCCGCGCCCCTGCGGCCAACGCGATCTGCTCGCGCAGCGGCAGCGTCTCGGGGTGGATCTCAAGAAATCCGGCGCTGGCCAGGAGAGGCGCCAGTTGATCGCGGTTCGCGAGCCGGCGTCCCGGCCGGTGCCATCGCCTGCGGCTGAGATAGAGGCGTTGCGGCCGGTCGGGGCGGGCATCCTGGGCTGCATCGGCTGTGAACTGGTCATAGAAGGCCGCCGCGTCCGGATGGAAGGCGTGCTCGTCGAACAGGCAATCGAGGACCAGTAGATCCCGGCAGATCGGCCGGTGTCGCTGTGGCTGGTAGCGCACGACCTGGCGTGCTTCCAGGCCGATCCAGGCCAGTGCCTCCTCCATGCCTGGCGGCAGGTGCGCCGCCAGCAGCACCTGGTCGAAGGCCAGCCCGAGGCGGCGGGCAGTCCAGAGGCGCGGGAGCAGCTCCACCAACCACTGGCCGAAGATGCGTTGGCCCGGCTGGGCCAGCAGCAGGGTCGTGCCATCGATCACCTGCGGTTCAACCGGCAGACTGCCGAGATCGGGCAGGGGCTCCGCGGCATCCCTCAGTAGCGGGCCGAGCCACGCGCGCAGCTGGCGCGCGCGCCGCGTCGCGGATGAGACGCCGCAGTTGCGGCTGTCGTTGCGCAGCAGCAGCTGGCCGGCGCCGTCGAGCAGCAGGCCCATGCCCAGCACGGAGACGTCGCTGGCCCGGTAGGCCAGGCAGGGCCCGACCGGCCACGACGCCTGGAGCGCCTGCATCGCCTCTCCCGGGCCGAGGGCGCAGAAGGGCTGGCGCGGAGAAACGTCGCATTGGCCGGCGAACTCGAGCGCCAGGATTTCGTCTCCGCGGGCGGGTCTGGTGAGCGGCGCCCGCACCGCCCGCTCTGGCATCCAGCTGATGCGGTCGTAGCAGGCGGGAAGCGTCGGGCGCTCGGGCCGGTAGGACAGCACTGCTTCCTTGCCGCCACGCACGACCAGATCCTTCCACCAGGACCGTGCCGGCGTGCTGACGGCCCGGCTCTGCAGCAGCGCGGCGAGCCCCTCTTCCAAGTCCGCGGGGTCGATCCTGTAGCTGACGCCGTCACCTGCGGGCGCCTGTGTCGTACTGCCCAAGACTATGCCGACACGCTGGTTCAGTGCCTGCGCGACCGTGTGGTTCAGCAGGTTGAGGCGGCTGTTCGACTGGAGAACCAGCAGGCGCGCAGACTGCGCGGCGTAGATCATCAGCAGGCAGGCCGAACCGTCTTCGGCCACCACATGGCTCGCCTCCGACATGAGGTGCGCCGCTTCGATCGGCGACAGCGCCTCGGGCTGGACCTGCTCGAAGCCATGCCGGGCGAGATGCGCGGCCACTTCGTCGTGGTTCGCGAGCTGCCGGCTCCGTTGCTGCCAGGCCTGGCGGCTGAGGAAGATTCGCCGGCGGGGCTGCGTCGGCGGCGTCGCAACGAGATGCTGGCGCATCTCGCGGAACACGCTGTTTGCCAGCGGGACATAGGCGACGTCGCGATTGAGGCGTGAGCAGATGGCCGCGTCCTCGAGGCGAGCGATCTCCTTGCCGGCCTCGAACCAGGCAATCCGCTCCGGCGTGACGCCATAGGCGGCGAGCCACGGCATCAAGGCGGGAGGGAAGGGACTGGGAAGCAGGAAGCGCCCCTCGGCGAGGCCCAGGCGCCTGGCCAGGATGAGCCGCGGCAGGATCTCTGCCAGCCAGTGACCGAATACGCCATGGCCAGGTTGCGCCAGCACCAGGGTCCGGCCAGCGACCGCACGCTCGGCGAGGCCGGCGAGATCGACGCGAGGATGGCCGGCGTCGTCATAGGTGAACCGCGGGCCCAGATGCTCCTTGAACTTGGTCAGGAACGCGGGATCGCTCCTGGGCAGCTCCACGAAGTGGTCGGTGCTGTTGAGGCGGGTCCGCCGGTCCAGCAGGAGGACACCGTGGCCGACGACAAGAAGCTCGCCGCAGCGCGCCGCCAAGGGTGCCGGCTGGTCGCTGCCATAGGCACCGCGCTGCAGGCTGCGATGAGCCGGCTGAACCGGTCCGATCATGCAAAGGGCAGGAGGGATGCGGACCAGCGCGGGACGGTCGAGCTCGCGGTAGAGAATCTGGCCGGCGCACGGTGCGCGGTCCAGCGCGCCAACCTTCTGGCCCTGGCCAGTCAGCGTGGCGTCGCGGTCGACCTGGTCGTGGAAGGATGGCGCCAGCATGCGGCCGGGGACGGGCGGCACCGGTGGCACCGCCCGTCATGGCCTCCGCGTCAGCGCCCTGGCTGCTTCACCATTCGCAGGTAGGGCTTCAATTCCTTCCAGCCCTGGGGGAAGAGCTTCTTCGCATCCTCGTTGGACAGCGAGGGGACGATGATGCAGTCGTCGCCGTCCTTCCAGTTCACCGGCGTCGCGACCTTGTTCTTGTCGGTGAGCTGCAGCGAGTCGATGACCCGCAGGATTTCGTCGAAGTTGCGCCCGGTCGAAGCCGGGTAGGTGATGGTCAGGCGCAGCTTCTTGTTCGGGTCGATGACGAAGACCGAACGCACCGTGAGCGTGTCGTTGGCGTTCGGATGGATCATGCCGTAGAGGTCCGAGACCTTGCGGTCGGCGTCGGCCAGCAGCGGGAAGTTCAGCGCGACGCCCTGGGTCTCGGCGATGTCGCCTTTCCAGGCATGGTGATCCTTCAGCGGGTCGACCGACAGGCCCAGCACCTTGACGTTACGTTTCTCGAACTCCGGCTTCAGCCTGGCCACGGCGCCGAGTTCGGTGGTGCAGACCGGCGTGAAGTCCTTGGGGTGCGAGAAGAGGATCACCCAGCTACCGGCGCCGTAGTCATAGAGGTTGATCGGGCCCTCGGTGGACTCCTGGGTGAAGTTCGGAACGATGTCTCCCAGTCGCAGCGTCATGGCGTTTCCTCCTTCCATGAACCTGGCCACAGACGTTAGTCGCCCGCCGCATATGGGGCAAATCCAACGGGATTGCGAGGTCCTGGCGGGCGGTTGGCGCTGCCGTGACCGCGTGACGTCGGCGGTATCCGGCCCTTCGCCTGCGTCGAACAGGGTACTCCCCCGGGCCGGAGGGCCCCGCTAACATCCCCGCCGGCCGTGGGGTCGGCCGTGCCCTTGGCGTCAAGGTGAGGCATGTTTTCCAATATCGAGGTTGCGCAACTCTTCCCGACCTGCGTCTGGCTGCATGACCTGGCGGACGCGGCGACGATCAATCCGCTTCTGCTTGCCGAGGTGCGGCGCCTGTGGGACAGCGAACCGTCGCGGGCCAAGGTGGAAGGCACCTGGCAGAGCAGCGGCGATCTCTGCCGCAACCCGGTGTTCGAGCCGCTGGTGAACGCCGCGGCCGAGGCCGCGATGGGTGCCATCCGCTACCTCGCGTGGCAATGCCAGGGGCTGCAGATCACCGACATGTGGGCCAACATCAACTACCAGGGCCACGGCGCGCGACCGCATGTGCATCCCAACAACTTCCTGGCCGGCGTCTACTACCTGCAGGTGCCGCCGGATGCCGGCGAGCTGGTGCTCTATGACCCGCGCCCGCAGACCCAGGTGCTGGCACCTCTGGTGACGCAGCGCAACATTGCCAACATGACGCGCCACGGCATTCCCCCGCGCGAAGGACGCATGGTGCTTTTCCCCGCATGGCTGCTGCACAGCGTCGTGCCGAACCGCAGCCCGGTCGAGCGCATCTCCGTCGCCTTCAACCTGGCGCTGAAGGGCACCGTCGGCGGCGAGTCCGGCCGGGTGCAGTTCTAGCCGGCACCGCTCAGTTCACCCCGGCCTCGACGAAGCCGACACGGACCTTCAGCTGCCCGCCCGGCAGGCCGTCGTAGGTGACGCTGAAGGTGCCGCCGCCGATCGGCTGCTGCGGCGCCCCGAAGGAGCCCAGCGATACGACATCGCCGGCGCGCAGCGCCTTGCCCTCGGCCTTCAAAGCCTGGATCAGCCACAGCACGGCGTTCAGCGGATGGCCGAGCACGGCGGCGCCCGGCGCCTCCAGCAGCGGGCCGTCGGGGCCGGTCATGCGCACGGTCATGCCGGGCAGGGCGGCGGCGACCTCGGGCGTCATCGGCAGCGGCGGGCCCTGCACGCCCAGGCGCGCGCCGACGTTGATGGCGGTGATGACGATCTCGTCCAGCGCCTGGCCCTCGCCGGTCATCAGGTCGGGCAGCTCGATGAAGGGCTTGAGGTCGCTGAGGTGCCGCGCAACCTCCTCGACCGTCGTCGCCTGGTTGATCCCCTCGTCCTTCACGGTGACGAGCAGATCGGCCTCGACGATCGGACGGGCGGCATAGGGCAGGGTGACGACCGTCCCGTCCGGCAGCAACATCGCCGCCAGCAGGGTTCCCCAGACCGGGTGAGGGATTCCAAGCCGGTCCTGTACGGCCTTGCTGGTGAGGCCCACCTTGTAGCCGATCGGCCTGCCGAGTCCCCCCTGCTGCTCCAGGACCCGGACCAGCACGTCGCGCAGGCAGGCCGCCGTGGCGACATCCGGGATCGGCGGCAGGCCGACCAGCGGCGCGTGCGTCAGCTCGGCCTCGCCGATCAGCTTCACGCGGTCGTAGTAGGCGGAGCAATCGGCAGCCGCGGCCGGTGCCGCCAGCAGCGAGAGGACGAGACCGAGGGGCAGGAAGCGCATAGGGACGAGACTCCAGGCGGCGGGACGCGGCGAGACTAGGTCAGGCGCGCGGACAGGGCCAGCGTGGCCGCGCCCGGAAACGGGGCCGCTAGTGCCGTGCCAGCAGCTGCTGCAGGCCCTGCTCCAGCAAAGCGGGGTCGATCTCGTAGTCGGCGCCGGTTGCGCTGCCGCTCGGGAGCCGCTCGCCAACCAGGAAGCCGATCGCATGGCCGAGAAGCTGTGCGATGGCGCGGTGCAGCTGCAGGGTCCGGCTTGCGTCGAGCAGCACCAGCGCGCGCAGATCCGGCGGCGAGAAGAGCATGAGATGCGCCGCCGAGCCGTCCTCGGCGATGACATGGCTGGCGGCCGCGAAGGTACGAACCTGCTCTGGCAGGGCAAGCTCTTCCGGCCGGATCTCCTCGAAACCGAAACGCTGTGCGATCGGCAGCAGCACCTCTCGGTTCGGATGGCGCATCCCAGGTGGCATGCCGCCGCGCGATACATAGAGGCGGCGGCGCGGCCCGGTCGGTCCGGCCGCCAGCGCGCGCGCCGCGATCCGCTCGATCAGGGGCCGGGCGATGGGATCGTAGTGGCTGCCGCAGAAGAGTTGAGAGGGCACCAGCAGCAACTCAGGCTGCGGCATCTGCCGGTCGGGGTCATAAAGCCGCAAGCGGTCGGCCGGCAGTCCGAGCAGCGACAGGCAGTCCGCCGCGAGCTGCGGATTGCCGTCAGGCAGGAGCAGCGGCAACCCGTCGAGACCCAGGCTCTGTGCCAAGGCCGCGCGCGGCAGGATCTCCGCCAGCCAGTGACCGAAGATCCGGTGGCCGGGCTGGCCGAGCAGCAGGCAGGGGCCGGGCAGCGGCAGGGGCTCGAGAGACTCCAGCCGTTGTCCCGGCCGTTTCCCCGGCGGCAGCGGCAGGTCGTTGCCCAACCAGTCCCAGAAGTTCTGTGCGGCGGCTTCCCTGCCAGGACGCGGCGACGACCGGAACTGGATGGCTTCGAGCAGGCGCATCTGCCGATCGACCACGAGGCCGCGACCGACGACACTCACCCCGCGCAAGCGCGCGAGTCCCACGCCATTCGAGCGGGGCGGGCGGAACCTGGCTTCGCGCTGCTGCAGAGCCGAGGCGGGACCGAGCAGGCAGAGCGGTGGCGTCCAACGCAGCTGCTGCGGCGGCGCCAGTTGCTGCCACAGCAGGTCTTCCTCAGGCGCGTCGTCGAAGGATGTCACGGTCCTTAAGGCGGCCGCCCTTTCGGCGTAGGGCAGCTCACTGACATCGGGCATCGACAGGGCTCCGCGATCGGCGGGCGCGGAGAATACGATGATATGCAAAACCGCGGCAACCCGCGGGAGCGTGGTGCCGCGCGACCTGTCGGATCTCGCCGGCGGGTCTAGCTGTCAGGCCCGCCGGCGGTCATTCGCGGATACCTACGCGGCCTTGGCCACCTTGCCGGCGGCGCGCAAGGCCTGGTCCAGGTCGGCCAGGATGTCGTCGATGTGCTCGATGCCGACCGACAGGCGCACGTAGCCGTCGGTGACGCCGGTCTTGTGCTGTTCCTCGGGCGTGAGCTGCGAGTGCGTGGTGGTGGCCGGGTGGATCGCGAGCGAACGCGCATCGCCGATGTTGGCGACGTGGTAGAACAGCTTCAGGCTGTCGATGAACTTGCGCCCCGCTTCCAGCCCGCCCTTCAGTTCGAAGCCGACCAGACCGCCGAACCCGCCCTTCAGGTAGTGCTCAGCCCGGCGGCGCTGCTCGCCCTCGAACAGTCCGGGGAAGATCACCTTGGTGACCTCGGCGTGGTCCTGCAGGTACTTCGCGACGGCCTGGGCGTTGCGGCTGTGCTCGCGGATGCGCAGCGGCAGCGTCTCCAGCCCCTGGATGAAGAGGAAGGCGTTGAAGGGGCTCATCGCCTGCCCGAGGTCGCGCAACAGCGTGACCCGGGCGCGGATGATATAGGCGATGGGGCCGAGCGGGCGCACCGCCTCCAGCCAGACCGCGCCGTGATAGCTGGGGTCGGGCTCGCTCAGCAGCGGGAAGCGCTTGGCGTGCTTGTCCCAGTCGAAGCTGCCGCCGTCGACGATGAGTCCGCCGATCGAGGTGCCGTGGCCGCCGATGTACTTGGTGGTCGAATAGACGACGACGTGCGCGCCGTGGTCGAGCGGCCGGCAGAGCACCGGCGCCGCCGTGTTGTCGACGATCAGCGGCACGCCCAGCTCGTTGCCGATCTTCGCCACCTCGGCGATGGGGAAGACCGTCAGCTTCGGGTTCGGCAGGGTCTCGGCGTAGTAGGCGCGGGTCCTGGCGTCGGTGGCGCGGCGGAAGTTCTCCGGGTCGGCCGGATCGACGAAGCGCACCTCGATGCCCATGTTCTTGAAGGTATTGGCGAAGAGATTCCAGGTGCCGCCATAGAGGTCGGTCGAGGCGACGAAGTTGTCGCCGGCCTTGGCGACGTTCTGGATCGCCACGGCCGAGGCCGCCTGGCCCGAGGAGACGGCGAGGGCGGCGACGCCGCCTTCCAGCGCGGCGATGCGCTCCTCCAGCACCGCGGTCGTCGGGTTCATGATGCGGGTGTAGATGTTGCCCAGTTCCTTCAGCGCGAAGAGGTTCGCGGCCTTCTCGGTCGAATCGAACTGGTAGGAAGTGGTCTGGTAGATCGGCACGGCGACCGACCCGGTGGTGGCGTCGGCCCGGTAGCCGGCATGCAGGACCAGGGTCTCGGGATTCTTGAAGGACATCGGCGTGGCTCCCCTTCGTCGTGTGGGCTCCGGGCGGCCAGGGCGGGCCCGGAAACGAAAAAACCGCCGCGGCCTTCGCCGGGCGGTTTCGGGGTTTCCCCCGGGAGGAGTTTTCGCTCCCCCGACCGGCCTGTTTTACCTGCCGGTCTCTGCCGTCCGCTTTAGCCGCATTTGTAAGGCGCCCGCAAGCTGGTGCTCAAATCGGCGCCGTGTCATCGGATATGGCGCGTCCCCGGCCCTCCTGTCAAGGGCGACAGGTCAGTGGCCGGGCGCGACGAAGGCCGGGACCAGCAGGCCGGCCGCCTGCAGGGCAGCGATGCTGGCGGGCGTGGCGCCGGCCATGTCGGTCTCCTCGACAAGATCCCGCGGCCAGACGCGGCGAGCCAGCGCCTCCGTATCGCCGTCGAGCGGCGCGGCGCGCCCGTCGGCGCCGACGTAGCGCGCAGGCTCCAGCGTCGCGCCCGGCCAGCAGACGCGCCAGCGCGGCAGGCGCCGCCGCTGCTCGACCGCCAGGCCGGACCAGCGCTCGCTGCTGCGCCGCTGCTGATGCGCGTTCAGCGCGGCCAAGGCCTCCGGCGCCTCAAGTCGCTCGGCGAGATTGCGGCCGAGCTCCGCGAGGAAGCGGCGCTGCGCCTCCGGGTTGCCCGGCGTTGGCAGGGCGCGGCGAAAGTCGGCCGACTGGGCGGCCAGCGCAGGCAACAGGCTGCCGAGGAAGTCCTGCAGCGTCGGGCGCATCACGCCGAGCGAGAGGTGCAGCGAGGCCTCGTCCAGCGCCAGCGCTTCGTGGAACTGGCCGGCCGGCACATAGAGCAGGTCGCCTGGCGCCAGCTCGAAGCGCTCGGCCAGCGGGCCGACGAGCTGGCGCTTCTGCTCCACCGGCAGCTCGTTGGAGCGCAGGCCGGGAAGGTCGACCGGCGCCTCGAAACCGCCCTGGTAGAGCCGCCAGGCCTTGCGCCCGATGAGCTGCAGGGCGAAGACCTCCTGCGTGTCGAAGTGCGCGGGATAGCCCTGCCGGCGCTGCCAGGACAGGAAGAAGCTGGCGGTGACCGGCGCCTGCAGCGCGGCCTCCAGCGCCTCGGTCAGGCGGCGCACAGGCGGCAGCAGGCGGTCGACGAAGTCGATCGCCAGCGTCGCGCCCTCGCGCAGCCAATGGGCCAGCTTCTCGGGGTCTGGCTGGCGCACCTTCTCGCCCAGGCGGTCCTTGCCCTCGCGGCACCATTCGCGCGGCGGGATCGGCTGCCCGGCGAGCGACAGCGCCAGCGAGCGGTCGCTCCACAGCGGCAGCGCCGCCAGCAGGTCGTCCAGGCTGGTCCAGTCGGCCAGGCCGGCGAAGCGCGTCGGCCCGCCGCTGAGGCGCGCGGCCTTGCGGCCATAGTGCTGCTCCAGGAATTGGGCGCGGTCCAGCGGCGCCAGCAGTTCCTGCAGCGAGCGCGGCGGTTCGTTGCTTCCAGCTCTGTCCAAGGTCCTGAACCTCCGCCGACGTCCCGCGGCACTGTGCGCGGCCTACTGAAGTTTAAGGACCTTGTCCGGGCAAGGGGGAAATTGCGGGAAGGCCGCGACCAGCCGCCATTGACAGGCGAGGCGCCCGGCGTACCTTCGCCGGGCCATGAGCTTCGATCTGACCGACGACCAGCGCGCGATCCAGGACACGGCCCGCGCCTTCGCCCAGGACCGCCTGCTGCCCGGCGCCGCGCGCTGGGACGAGGAGAAGGTCTTTCCCGAGGAGGAACTGCGCGAGGCCGCCGGCCTCGGCTTCGCCGGCCTCTACTGCAAGGACGACGTCGGCGGCACCGGCCTCACGCGCCTCGACGCCGCGCTGGTGTTCGAGGAGCTGGCGGCCGCCTGTCCCTCGACCGCGGCCTACATCTCGATCCACAACATGTGCGCCTGGATGATCGACCGCTTCGGCGATGACGCGCTGCGCCAGCGCGTGCTGCCCAAGCTCATGACCATGGAGCACTTCGCCAGCTACTGCCTGACCGAGCCCTCGGCCGGCTCCGACGCGGCCGCGCTCAAGACCCGCGCCGTGCTCGACGGCGACCACTACGTGCTGAACGGCACCAAGGCCTTCATCTCCGGCGGCGGGCGCAGCGAGGTCTATGTCGTCATGTGCCGCACCGGCGGCGAGGGGCCCAAGGGCATCTCCACCCTGGTGGTGGAGAAGGGCACGCCCGGCCTGTCGTTCGGCAAGCAGGAGCGCAAGCTCGGCTGGAACAGCCAGCCCACGGCGATGGTGATCTTCGAGAACGCGCGCGTGCCGGTGGCCAACCGCGTGGGGGCCGAGGGCGACGGCTTCAAGATCGCCATGGCCGGCCTCGACGGCGGGCGCATCAACATCGCCGCCTGCTCGCTGGGCGGCGCCCGCGCCAGCCTGGAGGCCGCCGCGCGCTACATGCAGGAGCGCAAGCAGTTCGGCCGCCCGCTGGCCGACTTCCAGGCGCTGCAGTTCCGCCTGGCCGACATGGCGACCGAGCTGACGGCCGCGCGCCTGATGATCCACAACGCCGCCGCCAAGCTCGACGCCGGCGCGCCCGACAAGACCGTCGCCTGCGCCATGGCCAAGCGCTTCGCCACCGACGCCTGCTTCGAGATCGCCAACCAGGCGCTGCAGCTCCACGGCGGCTACGGCTACCTCAAGGACTTCCCCATCGAGCGCTACCTGCGCGACCTCCGCGTCCACCAGATCCTGGAGGGCACCAACGAGGTCATGCGGCTGATCATCGGGCGGGCGGTGACCTCGGCATGATCCTCATCGGCCAGTACGACTCGCCCTTCGTGCGGCGGGTCGGCATCGCGCTGACGCTCTATGGCCTGGCCTTCGAGCAGCGGCCCTGGTCCAGCTTCGGCGATGCCGACAGGATACGCGCCTACAACCCGCTGACCCGGGTCCCGACGCTGGTGCTGGACGACGGCGACGTCCTGGTCGAGAGCCACGCCATGCTCGACCACCTCGACAGCCTCGTGCCGGCGGAGCGGCGGATGTTCCCGGCGGCCGAGCCGGCGCGGCGGCGGGCGCTGGCGGTGGCGGGCCTCGCCACCGGCCTCGGCGACAAGGCGGTCAGCCTGTTCTACGAGAAGCTGCTGCACGACCAGGCCTCTGACCTCTGGCTGGCGCGCTGCCGGGCGCAGATCGGCGGCACGCTGGCGGCGCTGGAGGCCGACCGCGCCGCCCGGCCGTCGCCCTGGTGGTTCGGCGCGGAGATCGGCCACGCCGACGTCGCCGTGGCCTGCGTGCTGCGCTTCCTGACCGAGGCGCATGCCGGCGCGATCACGCTCGACGACTATCCTGCGCTGGCGGCGCACGCCGCCAGGGCCGAGGCCCTGCCGGTCTTCCAGGCGGTGCAGCAGCGGTTCATCCCGCCGAAGTAGGGGTGGGGCCACTCAGCGCCGGCGCCGCCGTTACGCCAGCGCGCGCTCCAGGTCCTTGATCTGATCCTCCAGCGTCTCGACGCCGACGGAGAGGCGGACCAGGCCGTCGCTGATGCCGAGGCTGGCGCGCACCTCGGGCGGGATCGAGGCGTGGGTCATGATGGCCGGGTGCTCGATCAGGCTCTCGACGCCGCCCAGGCTCTCGGCCAGGGCGAAGATCTCCACCCGCTCCAGGAAGCGCTTGGCGGTCGGCAGGCCGCCCTTCAGCACCGCGGTGATCATGCCGCCGCCGGTCCGCATCTGGCGCCTGGCGAGCGCCTGCTGCGGGTGGGTGGCGTGGAAGGGGTAGTAGAGCTTCTCGACCTTGGGATGCCTGCCCAGCCACTCGGCGATGGCGGCGGCGTTCTCGCTGTGGCGCTCCATGCGCAGCGCCAGGGTCTTGAGGCCGCGCAGCGCCAGGAAGGAGTCGAAGGGCCCCTGCACCGAACCGACGGCGTTGTGCAGGAAGGCGAGCTGCTCGGCCAGCGCCTTGTTGGCGCCGACCACCACCACGCCGCCCACCATGTCGCTGTGGCCGTTGAGATACTTGGTCGCCGAGTGCAGCACCATGTCGAAGCCGAGGTCGAGCGGGTTCTGCACATAGGGGCTGGCGAAGGTGTTGTCGGCGATGGTGAGGATGCCGCGCTTCCTGGCCAGGTCGGCGATGGCTTCCAGGTCGGCCAGCTTCAGCAGCGGGTTGGTCGGCGTCTCGACCCAGATCAGCTTGGTCTCGGGCCTGAGCGCGCCTTCCAGCGCCGAGGTGTCGGCCAGGTTGACGAAGCTGGCCTTGAGGCCGGCTGAGCGCTTGCGCACCCGCTCGAACAGGCGATAGGTGCCGCCGTAGAGGTCGTCCATCGCCACCACGTGGCTGCCGGCATCCAGCAGGTCCAGCACCGTGGCGGCGCCGGCCAGGCCCGAGGCGAAGGCGTAGCCCTGGCTGCCGTTCTCCAGGTCGGCGACGCAGCGCTCGTAGGCCATGCGCGTCGGGTTCTGCGAGCGCGAGTACTCGTAGCCCTTGTGGACGCCCGGGCTCTCCTGCACGTAGGTCGAGGTGGCATAGATCGGCATCATGATCGCGCCGGTCGTCGGATCGGGCGACTGGCCGGCGTGGATGGTGCGGGTGGCGAAGCCCTGGCGGTTGCTGTTGCTGCTGCTCATGTTGCCTTCCGGCGCAGGTGGTTGATCAGGTCCATGCGGGTGATGAGCCCGAGGAAATCCGTGCCGTCCAGCACGATGGCGACGTGGCCCTTGGCGAAGATCGGCTTCAGGTCGGCCAGCGGCTGGGTGACCTGGATGGTGTCGAGACGTGTGGTCATGGCGCTGGAGACGTGGTCCTTGAAGCGTTCCGGCCCCTCCAGCACGCGGAACAGCAGGTCCTCCTCGTCCAGGATGCCGACGACGCGGCCCTGCGCGTCCAGCACCGGAAGCTGCGAGATGTCGTAGAGCCTGAGGCGCGCCTGCGCGGTCAGCAGCGTGTCGTCGGCCTGCACCGTGACCGTGGCGCGGTCCTGGTGGCGGCGGCTGACCAGGTCGCCCAGGTCGCCGCGCTGCGGGCGGTCGATGAAGCCCTGCTCCAGCATCCAGTAGTCGTTGAACTGCTTGGAGAGGTACTTGTTGCCGCTGTCGCAGACGAAGGTGACGACGTGCTTCTCTTCGGTCTGCTCGCGGCACCAGCGCAGCGCCGCGGCCAGCAGCACGCCGGTCGAGGAGCCGGCGAGGATGCCCTCCAGCCGCAGCAGGTCGCGCGCGGTGTTCAGCGCCTCCTTGTCGTCGACGGTGTAGGCGGTGTGGGTGAAGGAGAGGTCGGCGATCGGCGGCACGAAGTCCTCGCCGATGCCCTCGACCACCCAGGAGCCGACGTCGGTCGAGACCTCGTGCGTCTCGACGTAGTGGGCGAGGATCGAGCCCTTGGGGTCGGCCAGCACCATTTCGGTCTTCGGCGAGACCTTGGCGAAGTAGCGCGACAGGCCGGTGATGGTGCCGCCCGAGCCGACACCGCAGACCACGGCGTCGACGCGGCCCCGCATCTGGCCCCAGATCTCCGGACCGGTGGTCTCGACGTGCGCCTTGGGGTTGGCCGGATTGCCGAACTGGTTGACGTAGAACCAGCCGTTCTCCTTGGCCAGGCGCTCGGCCAGGTCCTGATAGTACTCGGGGTGGCCCTTGCCCACGTCGCTGCGCGTCAGGAAGATCTCGGCGCCCAGCGCGCGCAGGTGGAACAGCTTCTCCTGCGCCATCTTGTCGGGCACCACGATGACCAGGCGATAGCCCTTCTGCGCCGCGACCAGAGCGAGGCCGAGGCCGGTGTTGCCGGCCGTGGCCTCGATGATGGTGCCGCCCGGCTTCAGGCGGCCGTCGGCCTCCGCCGCCTCGATCATCGAGCGGCCGATGCGGTCCTTGATCGAGCCGCCGGGGTTCTGGCTCTCCAGCTTCAGGAACAGGCGGCAGGGCCCGGTGTCGAGGCGCGTCACCTCCACCAGCGGCGTGTTGCCGATCATGGCCAGCGCGTTGGGATAGCGCGGGGCGAGGGCAGGTGTCTCGGACGTGGTCATGGCCGGCGGTGTCCCTTGCAAAAGCCCCCGGGTCACCCTAGCACGGTGCGCCAGGGGCCGAAGGGCCGGCAGGAGATGACCCGAGAGCCGGCCGTCTGTCGAGGGTTTAGACGCTGAGTGCTGTGAAAATATCTTATTCCACACGACTGGAGTGCAGATAATGGCCGAGGCTGCCTCGGCCAAGCCGGCCGCGATCCCGCGCGACCGCCGCCCGCGGGCCCATCCGCTGGCAGGCGCCGACCCGGCGACGCTGCTGAAGGTGCTGTGGCAGGCCGGCGGTGCCGCGCCCGCCGGCTGGGGCCGCACGGCCGGCGCGCTGGGCGCCAGCCTGGGCCGCGCGCCGCTCAGCCTGGTCGAGGCTGCGGCCACGGCGCTCTGGCGGCGGGGCAGGGCGCTGGAGCAGCCGCCGCTCTTCCTGCTGGGGCACTGGCGCAGCGGCACCACGCACCTTTCCAACGTGCTGGGCAAGGCGGGCTTCGGCATCGTCGATCCCGTCTCGGTCGGCCTGCCCTGGGACACCCTGCTGGTGGGGCGCTGGCTGCGCCCGCTGCTGGTGCGCATGCTGCCCAAGGGACGCTTCATCGACGACGTCGCGGTCAATCCCGATTCGCCGCAGGAGGACGAGACCGCGGTCGCCAACATGACGGCGCTGTCCTATTTCCACGCCGTCTACTTCCCGCGCGCCTTCGACCGCTTCTACTGGCGCGGCCTCTTCCTGGAGGGCGCCAGCCCGGCCCTGGTGCGGCAGTGGGAGCGGCGGCTCGACCGCTTCCTCTGGAAGCTGGAACGGGTCCAGCCGGGCCGGCCGCTGCTGGTCAAGAACCCGGTCTATACCGCGCGCGTGGCGCAGCTTGCGCGGCTCTATCCCGGCGCCCGCTTCCTGCACATCGTGCGCAACCCGCACGAGGTCTTCGCCTCCACCCGCGGCTTCTTCACGAAGATGTTCGAGGCGCTGGCGCTGCAGCCCTGGGACGGGGTGGCGGTGGAGGAGGTCGTGCTGAAGACCTATCCGCGCCTGATGCAGCCGCTGCTCGACGACAGCGCGGCGCTGCCGCCCGGCACCTACGCCGAGACCAGCTTCGAGGCTTTCGAGCGCCAGCCGCTGGCCGAGCTGGAGCGCATCTACGGCGAACTCGGCCTGCCCGGCTTCGCCGCCGCGCGGCCGGCGATGGAGGCCTACCTCGGCTCGATCCGCAGCTACGCCCGCGCGGCGCGGCGCTTCCCGGCGCGCGACATCGCCCTGGTGGAGCAGCGTTGGGGTCCCTTCCTCGCGCGCTGGGGCTACGGCCGGCCGGAGAGCGAGTGAGCGAGCTCGCCTTCGCGCCCGCCACCGAGGCCGACTTCGAGCCGCTGCTGGCGCTGCGCATCGCCGTGCTGCGGGCCGACCTGGAGCGCCTTGGCCGTTTCGATCCGGCGCGCGCCAGGGCACGCTTCCGCGCGGGCTACGATCCTGCCTGCCTGCGGTTGATCCTTCGCGGCGGCGCGCGCATCGGCTGCGTCGCCCTGCGCCCGGCGGCGGATGCCCTCTGGCTGGAGCATTTCTACCTGGAGCCTGCCTGGCAGGGGCAGGGAATCGGCGCGGCGGTGCTGCGCCGCCTGCTGGCCGAAGCCGACGCGACCGGGCTGCCGATCCGGCTCGGCGTGCTGCGGGGCAGTCGCGCCGCGCAGCTATACGAGCGTCACGGCTTCCGCTCCACGCACGAAGAGGCCTGGGACCGCTACTACGAACGGCCCCCCGGCGGCTGAGGCGGAGGAGTTCCGGCGCGCGCCGGGCCGACCTAACATGCACCGCCCGATTGGAGGTTCCGTATGTCCGAACCGACACCGTCTCGCCGCCGCATCCTGGTCTGGGATCTGCCGACGCGGCTCTTCCACTGGCTGCTCGTGCTGGGCGTTCTGGGCTCCTGGCTCACCGCCGAAGTCTTTCGCGATGTCGACTTCGTCTGGCACAAGCGCATCGGCATTTGCATTCTGGGCCTGCTCTTGTTCCGGCTCCTGTGGGGTTTCGTCGGGGGCCGGCACAGCCGCTTTGCATCCTTTCTGCCCGGACCGCGCCGCCTGTTTGCCTACCTGAAGGTCTTTGCCTTGCGGGATGGCGCGCGCCACGCCGGGCACAACCCGCTGGGTGCACTCTCCGTCGTTGCCCTGCTGCTGTCGCTGTTGGTCCAGGTCGCTTCGGGCCTGCTGGTCGACGACGGCATCCTGGCGGCCGGGCCCCTGGCGAAACTGGTGGACGGCGAGGTCCGCGGGCTGGCCGGCCTTGTCCACAGCGTCAACTTCAACATCCTGCTGGCGCTGATCGGCCTCCACCTGCTGGCCATCGCCTACTACGCGGTCTGGCGGCGGCAGAATCTGGTGGGCGCGATGATCACCGGGCAGGCAGCGGGGTTGCCCGCGGCGGAGCAGGGAAGCGCCCCCGGCTTCGGGCGCTTCCTCCTCGCAGCGGCGCTGGCGACCGGCGCGGTGATTGCGATCGTCGAGGGACTGCCTGCCTGGCTGCCGCCCGCGGGGATCGGCGACTTCAACTTCGACTGATGTCGCCCATCACCCGCCGGCGCAGCCGATAGGCCCGCTTCGCGGGACCGCTACTTGGCGCGGAACTTCTCGTGGCAGGCCTGGCAGGCGCCACCCACCAGGGTCAGCAGGGGAACGATGTCGCCGGCCTCGGCAACGCTCGCAGCGCCGGCCGCGGCGGCGGACGTCGCGATGACCAGTTGACGGTCCCTTGCCGCGAATTCGGGATTGGAGGACACGGCACCCTCGAGGGCCTTGGTGCCCTCGATGCCGGCGGCGCCGTCGGGAAAGGCGTCGAGCGACAGGGTAGCCAGGGCCGCGAGCGCGTCGGCGTGGTGTTGCAGCGCTGCCTTGTCGAAGGGGATGTCGCCCTTGGCCATCGCCGCGATCGGGCCGATGTGCCAGGACAGTCCCTTCATCACGCCCTGGCGGTAGCCGATAGCCTTGGTGGCATCCTGGGCGAAGGCGGATCCCGCCAGCAACGACGCCCCGACCAGGCCTACAGCCGCAGTCTTGACCCAATTCCGCATGACTCTCCCTCCTAGGTTCGTCACCACCCTTGAAGACCAGAGTGTGAGGAGGGTCCCATGCCTGTAAACGCCGGGATCGATCACAAAGCCGTCAGCAAGGACGGCGAAGGGATGGGACGCGGCCGGCGAAGCAGGGCTAGGATTGGTTCATGAGAGCATTGCTGCGACGCACCCTGGGAAGCCTGGTCCTGGCCGCGGCATCGCCGGCCGCCGCCTTGGCGGTCGAGCCGGCGGACCTGGAACTGGTGCTGGCGGTCGATGCCTCTTCCTCGATCAACCGCAGCGAGTTCAATCAGCAGATGGTTGGCCTGGCCGAGGCCTTCCGCCACCCCCAGGTGCAGCAGGCGATCGAGGCCGCCGGTCCCTTCGGCGTCGCGATCATGCTGTTGCAGTGGGCCGACAGCCGGCACCAGGAGATCAGCATTGATTGGGTGCTGGTGCACAGTGCCCAGGACTGTGAGGCGCTGGCCCAGCTCATCGACCAGACGCCGCGCCAGGTGATCGGCGGCGGCACGGCGATCGGCGGCGCGCTGTCCTTCTCGATGCTGGCGCTGGAGGGCAACCGCTACCAGGGCGCCCGGCAGGTGATCGACGTCTCCGGCGACGGGCGCGCCAACCAGGGCGAGATCCCCAGTCTGGTGCGCGACCGTGCCGTGGCGGCCGGCATCACGGTGAACGGCCTTGCCATCCTGAACGAGGATCCGGCCCTCAACGTCTATTACACCCAGCACGTCATCGGCGGCCCCAACGCCTTCGTGCTGACGGCGCCCGACTACGAGGCCTTCCGCGACGCCATGATCGAGAAGCTGGTGAAGGAGATCACCGGCGCCCCGGTGGCCGGCGCCCCCGGGCTCGGCGACGGCGAGCAGCGCGCCCAGCGCTGAGCCGGTTCCGCCAGCGGCGGCTTGCTTTTCCCCGGTCCCCCGGCTATCACCCGGCCGCCTACGTCGGTCCCCATCGTCTAGAGGCCTAGGACACCAGCCTTTCACGTTGGTAACACGGGTTCGAATCCCGTTGGGGACGCCAACATTTGTTAAGTCAATAATATATAACGAATTCAGATACTTGTGGAGAGACTAGATTTCGATTCCCCCAACGCCTTCCCCCAACATTTACCAGTTAGTATTGACCACTACAACCGGGGGGGCGGGCAGTGCCAAACCAACGTCTGGTTACACGTTTAGACGCAATCATCCAATCCCTTGTCGCCAGATTTGGCGGCGGAAAGGGTATGACATCTGTTAGCGCGGGAGGAGAGCGAGAAGCTTTCGTAAATGAAGTCCTTCGCCTGACGATAGCTGAGCCATTCCGAATAGGAACCGGAGAGATAACTGATAGCAAAGACCAAATCACAGGACAGCTTGATATTGTCATAGAGTATGCTCGGGGCATTAGTTTTGCACTGACTCCCAACGGAGCGAGACTGTATCTCGCGGAAAGCGCCGCAGCCGCTGTTGAGGTGAAGTCAGACTTGGTGTCTCAATGGTCGGATGTCGTCGCGGCTGCCAAAAAGATCGGCCCGATCCGGCGCGCTTTAGTAGGAGGCATGTCGTATGGGCCACTGCCGGACAGCGTCCCTCTGTTTGCTGTAGGCTACAAGGGGTGGCAGCAGCCGGATACTCTAGAAGAAAAGCGCGCAGAAGCAGGTGTTCAGGGCGTCTTATCATTGCAGCCGCCTCTTTATACTTCGAGCGGCACAAAGGCGCGGGGCGCCTTCGCCCTACTTGGTTTTCTTATGGACCTGCAAGCCGTAACAAGTAGCGTAATTGGAATGCAGTTCGACTACGCGCGATACGCCACATAGGTTCTTGGCGTCCGAACTGACCTCCAAATCTCCGATGAAAAAATCTCAGAGGGCATCACACGCTAGCGGCTAGTCGCGATACCCCCCGGTGGGGGGGGCGGTCCTTAGCCAGCGGCGCCCCCACCGCGCTCCAGGCGAGCACCCTTGCCGCACCAGCGGGCAGCAGCCGCAGCGGCGCCGGCGGCTGGCCGGGGCCGAACCCAGGCGCACCCAGGGGGGCAGCATGGCAGGCACCCCGGCCCCCCACCCCCTGCCACAAGCACCACGGGGCGCAGCGGGGGGCATCGCAGCGACGAGGGGGAGGGCTGGCAGCGCACGCGGTGAGCCACCGTCGCGCACCCCTGCCGGCCCCTTGGAAGCCCTTTGGAAGCCCCTTCGGTCACCGCTGGCGGCACAGTCCAGGCGCCCGACGTGAACCCAGGCGGCACCGCATTGGACTTCGCGTCCTCTTGCGCTGCCGACAGGGCGGCGAGTGAGGTGGAGCGGGGAGCGTCCGCCGTGCAGCGGCGATGGTGCCTCTAGAAGCTCCGCAGGGGGCCGCTGGTGAGTCCGCGATGGCAGGACAGCCCTTCCACCAGGACGCGCCCAAGGGGCATCCTGTGGCGCCCGTAGTGTCACGGCCGGGCATCCTTCACCAGGGGGCGCGCATGGCGGAGAAGATCGCAGGGTTTGAGAACCCGGCCGGGGTGCAGCCAATCACACTCGGCAGCTTGGACCACCTCGGGGTTGACGGCGCCCATCGGCTCTACTGGCGCGGCGTGCCTGTAGTCACCCGCACAAGGGTTCGGTTGGACTGGTGGCAAGCCGCGCTGGCGATCTTCGCCTCTGCCGCCGCTGTGAGCATGGCCGTGCTGGACGCGCTGCGGTTCTTTGGTTTGGGCGCTGATTAGTTTAGTCAGCAGCCCGGCCGAGTGAGAACCACGCGATAAAGAACCCCGCGCAAACCACAAACAGCGCCAGCCACTTCTTGAACTGCTGCGCTTCCTTGTGAAACTCCTCTGCACTCCGGATGTCGCTGGCGGCAATCAGCAAATCTTTCGCCTCTTGGGAGGACGCGTTGTAGCGCTCATTGAAAGCCCTGCGACGCTCCTCAATGGGAGGCCCCAGCTTGAGCAACTGCCGTGCTTCCCAAGCCTCCTTTGCGCGCGCAAAGCCAACGAACACGCCAGCCAGAAGGGCAAGCAGCCCCACTACTCCAGCGGCATGAGTGTAGCCCGTTCCATCTAAGAGGCCTTTGATTAGAAATGCGATGCCGTCCCAGTTAACGTCTTCGCTGTCGTCAAACATGTCCTGCGTTATCCCATCCCCACGGACCTAGCCCGCACTCACGTAGCGATGCACCAAGCCGACCGACACGCCAAGCTCCGCCGCGATGGCGCGCATAGACAGCCCGCGCTTGCGGAGCTTCCGCGCCTCTGCCTCGCGGCCGGCGGCGGGCCGACCCAGCTTGCGGCCCTGCGCCTTGGCGCGGGACAGCCCGGCAATGACACGCTCCCGGATCATTTCCCGCTCTAGCTCCCCGAACACGGCTGCCATTTGCAGCATGGCGCGGCCGTGCGGCGTGCCGCTGTCTATGCCTTCCTTGTCCGCGTAGAAGCGGACCCCAGCGGCTTCAAGCTCCAGCAACGCGACGGCGACTTGCGCCGTAGAGCGTCCAAGCCGATCAACCGACCAGACTGCGACCCTATCGAAGCGACGGCGCCCCGCATCGGCCATCAAGCTCCGCAGTCCCGGCCGCTGGTCCTCACCCTTCGCGCCGGACACTCCGGCATCCTCATAGACCGTGACCGATTTCCAGCCGCGCCGCTCCGCGACGGCTTCAAGGTCGCGCCTCTGGTTCTCGACTGTTTGCCCCGTGGTGGAGACGCGGAGGTAGAGGGCAACGCGCTCGGATTTCATGGCTGCACGTTGCTAAAAACTGCATCGTCGCTGCCGACACGATGGCTTCCATATTCGACCCGATACCCGCCGCCCAAAATTGAAGAGATCAAATCCGCGTCTGCCTTCTCACCAAACACGCCCCGGAAATCCCAAGGCTCGGGCTTGTAAACCACCCATCCCAATACCCACCCCTTGTTGCTGGCATCGTGCTTAAGCATCGCATTGCCTCCTTTGCAGACGCCTAGCCTTACCCCGAGGCTGTTCACATATCAACTCTTTTGTGAACAGAGAAACCCGAGAGGATGAACCCAGTCGGGACGCGGGGTTTAGAGCGGCGATCCGAGGGGGGATTTGTGAACGCGCTTGCCAGCGAGCCAATCCCTCCTCTTACGTAGGAGTTGCGGCAGCGCGGTAATTATCGCCTTCTGCTTGTTATCCTCTTTCGCTCGACTCAGGATCGCCCCCGACGCGGCGATGGTGCCGCGACCTGCAACGGAGGTGGCAAAGTGTCCAAGCTGATCGTTGAAACCGACGCGACAGAACCGACCTACCTGGACCTGTATCCGGAGGACGTGATTACGGTTCGCCCCGCAGAGGCGGGAAGGCAGGCGGAGGAAGTGCGGAGCGCGGCCAGTGCCGCCGCAAAGATCACCAGGGGGACCCGCGTGCGGATTACCGACCTGACCCCTGCCGGCTACTGGTTCAAGCCCTCCGGCGCCGCAGAGGTGACCGGGACAGTTCGCAGCGTCCGGCGCACCCGCTCCGCGCTGCCAGTGAGTGTCGAGATTGACGGCGCCGGGCCGGCAGAGGGGCGCCCGCTGGCGCACGTTGATCCGCGCCATGTGGAAGTGATCGCCGCTGGGTGACACCCAGAGGCAGCGGCGGGCTGACGGGGCGGGGCCGGGAGGTTCCGCCCTTCGGTTTTTCTGGGTCGAATGGCTTGCACTTTAGGCGCCAGGGGAGCACCCAGAAACCGGATAACAATATTGCGCGAAAATAGCCTGTGCTCGTCAGATTATGCCACCGTCTGAATAAGACCCACCATAGCCAACACACAACGCAACACCGTCGCCCGCAGCACCATCCCGCGTGGTTTGGGCGCGGGAGTTGGGACCCGGTTTAGCACCAATACAATCTCGCCCGCCCGAGCCTCCCGACGATGGCGGGGTGCCTCTGCACCCGCTGTCTTGCGTCCTTCCGGCCGTTTCCCCGGCGAAAGCTGGGGACCCCTTTTGGCAGAACCCGGAACCTCGCGGCCACCCACGCCGCGCCACACGACAACCACGCAACTCCACAGGAGAAGAACCCTTGCACAAGACTGAAATCGGCCCCTTGCGTCTGCCCTCGGCAGCACACGTCGCCGCCTTCACCGAGATGGTGAACGCGCTCGCGGATGAAGGCATCGAAATCGCACCCGACGACATGCTGTTGCAGGCCATGACCAGGTACACGCAACAGGTCCGCGCCGTGCTGACGAAGCCGCGCCGACCCGGTGCCCCGCCGCCGAACTAAGGCGCCGACAACCAACAACACCCACTGAGGATGCCACCATGACTGACCACCCGACTTCCGGGACTTCCGCCGGTTCACCCAGGGCGCCCGATGCGCGTCACCGGGAGAAGCGGAAGGGACTGCCGGCGATGATCGCCAAGCGGGGACAAAGGCTCACCCGCGTTGAAGTGCTGTTGACCCCGGAGCGGACCACCTTGCTCCGCCTCTGCCGACAGACCGTCGCCGTGTTCAACGGCCGCCCCGTCGCTGCGGGCTTGCTGCTGCGCCGTGCGCTTGACCACTACGGCGACCACCTTGCCGACCTTCTGTTGAGCCAGGACCGGGAAGCGCAGCGGCGTGAAGCCAAGGCGCTGTTGGCCTGCCGGGACTGAGTGCGATGGCACGACCGAAGAAGGCCCCCGCAGCAGCGCGCGCCGGGGAAGCAACTGCCCCGGAAGGCGCCACCCCAGAACAGCGGAGAGAGCACCGTGCGGAGCTTCTGGCGCGCCTCTGGGATGCCTGGCTTGAACGCCAGGTGAAACGCTTTGAGGACCCAGGCGCGGAGGTGAACGCAGCGGAGCTACAGGCTGTCCGCATGTTCCTCGCTGACCAGGGCATCAGCCGCGACGCGCTTGATAGGCCCGGCCTGTTGGCGGGCGCACTCGGTGCGCTTGATCCGAACAAGCTCCCGAGCTTCCCCGATTATCCACGCGACCACCAGGACCACCCAGGCGACCCCGAGGGGCTGCCCTCTTTCGATGACCCCCAAGAGGAGTAGACACCCATGCCGATGGTCTACACCCGCCAGGTCATGGACCTGGACACGGGCGAAACGTCTTGGCTGTCCCTTGGGGAGCACATGACGATCACTGAGGCAGCAGCTTCGCTGGGCTTCGGGCCGCGCAAGTTCCGGGAGGTTCTCCTACACCTCGGGGTCTTGCACCGGGAGGAGGACCCGCGATCCGGCCAACATCGCTCAAGGCTCTCCCCCGCCGCAGTGCAATCCGGCTTCGGCATTCGGCATGACAGGTTCGGCTTTGTTGGCGACGTAGAGCGGCAGCCCTTCGACGTGCTGTCCCCGCTCGGCATGACCTACATCCGCGAACACCTCAAGGTCACCCTGGCTGCCCTGGAGCGGCCGACCGATCTAGCGAGCGAAGCTGCGGAAAGGCTGTCCGCCCATGAGAGAGGCAGGCTGCATCCCATGACGGCCGCGATGCGGACGGCGTGGCTCGCAGACCACTTCCCCAAGCTGACAGCGACAGAGATTGCCGGAGTGCTGGGTATTAGTCGGCAGGCTGTCTCTAAGCATCTTGCGCGGAGGCAACGCCAACTTGAGCACGCTCTCCGGCTACGCCAGCAGCGGCTTGTCTGGCCCGACGTGAAACCGCATGAGCAGCGAGCGGCATAGCGACCCAATCACACCGGGGGCCTCCGGCTCACCCTTATAACTGAAGCGCGCAACCTGCCGAGAAATTGACCCGGAGAGAGCACCTCTCACAGGGGTCTATCGGCGCACGCCGCCAAAGGAAATCCATGCCACCACTACACCCAGGCGGCCCCCGCGGGCTGGCGCACGAGCGCATTGCCGCCAACCAAGACCGAACTTGTGACGTGCCGGCCTGCGGCCTCCGGCGCCAGGGCATCGGCCGCTACTGCCACCGCCACGACGACGCTGCCAACCGCACCGGGCATCCGCTCGGCAAGAACCTCCGGCCCTCGCTTCTGGTCCCCTACGCGGATCGAGTGCGAGCCTTCATGGAGCGGCACCAGGACCACCCCGGCATCCGCGCCGGCATCGCGTGGTGCGCCGATCTAATCGAGAGCGGCAGCATGGGGAGACGGCCGCGCGGCAAGCGCATGGCCGCGCTCTATCTCCGCTGGCACCTCGGGAGGATGAAGGCGCACCGCATTGACCCAGGCGAAGTGCTGGTGAGGACCGCTGCCATGTTTCTGTGGCGGGAGTTCTCGCCGCGCAGCTTCGCGGATGATCGTCACTGGCAGCACCAGCTAGCCCGCATGGTCCTCCGCCTCGGCAGCACCAGGCGCGGCGACACGGGGGCGATGCAGGCGCCCCGCTACAACGTGAGCACCCGCGACCTACTCGCCACCCGACTGGTTGGCGCGTTGGGTCCTCTCTGCATCCGCATCGCCCGAGAGGTGATGCGCGACCTTGAGCGGAAGCCCGAACCGGCTCCGCTGGATAAACCCGTCGAAGGCAGCGGCGCGCCCTTCGCGGATCACCACGACGACACCAGCGCCACCACAAGGAAAGGCACGAACAAGAATGGGTGACTTCTACAGCTACAGCCCCGCCACTCCGGCGGATGAACCCGAGGCGCCAAAAGGCGCACAAGCTCCCGCCCCCTACCTTCATCGCGGCGCGATGCGCGTGACGGTACGGGAGGGCGAGAACACGACGGAGAACTTGCGCCAGATCACAGACAGCGGCCGGGGCGGCGGGCGGCAGTCCGTTCCCGCCGTCGATTTCAGCCGCGCTCGTTCCCAAGAGGGGATGCCCCGCGCGCACGCCATCATTGATCGCGATACGATCATTCACGTTGGCGGCATGGAAACGACTGTCGAGGTTGCCGAGTACCTCGGCTACGTCCGGCACGATCCGTCCAAGGGCTGGGTTTCCACGGCGGACGGCAGCGCGTCGGCCGAAGGCGGCAACCAGGATGGCCCCAAGGCGGGCGACCAGGAAGCCTTGAAGGCGGAGCCGAACCAGGCGCTTGACGCTCAGTCGGAAGCCTATCTGAGCGAGGCATTCGAGAAGGCCAACGGCGCGGCCGTCACCGTGGCATCCGAGTTGATCGAAGCCGGCGACGTGTCCCCCTCGCGTGTCGAGCGGCTGGCGTCAGACCTTGGCATCGAGCCGAGCGAAGCGGCGGCGCGCATCGAGCATGTCCAGGCGGCTTACGTGGCGGAGGCGACGACGGCCGCCGCGAGCCTCTTGGGCGGCGATGCCGAGCTTGCTGCGGCGGTGCTGGAGTGGGCTGGCGAGTCCATCCCCGAGAAGGCGCAGGAAGCGGCGCTCCACCACTTCACCACGGGCAAGCCGGAGTACGGCACCCTTGTTCGGGAGTGGCTGGCCGCGTTGCCGGACCATGACCCGGAGACTGCCTTGGGCGCCAACATGCCGGCGGGTTGCGCGGTCTATCGCGATAATGCGTCCGGCGCGGTGCTGGTCCGACTGCCGCATGGCGGCACGGTTGAATGGGAGGCGGCGGTACGCGGCGGGTTGATCACCGTCGCGCCCGTGCGGAAGGCGAAGCGGTAGAGCGCAGGCCGATGACCGCGACCACGGTGACCAGCCAACGCGCCATCCTCCGGGATGAACGCACCCCCTATTGCTTCGGCGATGCCAGCTTCATCGTGATCAAGGACGCGCTGCGCCTTGGGTTGGTCTACTGGAGCGAAGCGGACAGGGGCTGGCGTCGCATGTACCCAGACAGCGTGAGGGCGGAACAGGCCGCGCTTGAGAAGGCATTGGGTGCGGGACCAGGCGTCTACTACCGAACGCCGGTCACCCATACCCAGCCCCGCGCGTGGCAGAGGCGGCGGCGCTAGCCACCCCCGGCCACCAGGCGCCCCCAGGCGGGCAGCCCTGGACAGCCCCGCCGTGACTCAGAGAAGCCCGGAGAACGCGACTTCATGCCGACCCGCTGTTCCTACAGCCGGGCGAGCCGAAGCGCGCCCTACGGTCACCGGAGAGTCACGGCGGGGCATCCTGGCGGCACTGCCGGGACGATAGAGAGCAACGACAACGAGAGAGACATGACAGGCAGAGTTAGAACGGCGGACTTCGATCCAACGATCACCTACCGACCGGCGGCGGCACCCGTCGATACATTCGTCCCGCCGACGCGGGATCACACACTCAATGCGCTGGTGGGCGCGCTGGCCGAACTGCAACCGACCTTGCGGCGGTATCAGCAGGAAGCGCGGACGGAGATGCGGGCGGAGGACATTGAGGCAGGCAAGCGCGCCGCACTCGAAAGCGCCATCGAATGGGGCGAAGCGGTGCGCTCCGGCAAGGTCCCGCCGACTGCCTCCAAGTGGTTCATGAAGGCTTACAAAGAGCAGTACGGCCGCATCCTCGGCAGCAAGCTCCGCGCCGAAGCGGAGTTCGAATGGTCGCAGTGGGAAGGCCGCGAGAGCGGCGACCCGGAAGCGATCAAGGGATGGCTCGGAGATTTCCAGCGGAAGGCACTCAAGGGCGTCAAGGATACCGACGTGCTCTTGGGCCTGCTGCCGGAGATTGAGAGCACCGTGACCAGCCTAACCACGGCGCACGCGCGGCACTCCGCCGACGTGCTGTCGCAGAGGAACCTTGAGCTAATCGGTATCGAGGTGGGGCAGCAGCTTGACACGCTCTGGTCGGAGGAAATCCGCGACGGCGTTTGGGACCCGACCCGGATCAACGACAAGCTGTCCGACATAGAGACGCGTGCGAAGCTCCAGGGCGTCGCGGGTTCGGACCTGAATGACATGCTCATTCAAACCGTGACCATGAAAGCGAAGGAGTTGAACGACCCGCGCATCCTTGAAGTTCTGGAGACCCACCGAGGCAGCCATAGCGCCGGGCTGACGCTGCGGGGCCGGGAGGCTATCGAGCGTGCCAAGGCGGAGATTGTCGCGGACTGGGCGGCCAGCGAAAGCCGGGCCTGGACCCAGCACCAGCGAGCGGCCAGGGCGGAGGCGGATCGCATCAAGGGCGAGCTTGTGCGCGCCGCGCTTGAGGACCCGACCACGCCGCTGGACAAGGCGAAGCTGGCGCAGCTTTCGGCGCTGGACCCCGACGCTGTGTCTGGCGTTCTCGGCTTGGCGCGCGGCCTGGCTGGCGACAGCGAGCGCATGTCGTCCGGCGAGGTAGCCGGCGCCTATTGGCTGGTGGCCAACGACCCCGATCCGATGATGGCTGTCCTGCGGATGGCGGCGAGCGGCGAGCTACGCGATCCGCAGCTTGCCAAGAGCCTCATTGGCTACGCGGAGAGCCGGGCGGGTGCGTCGTTCCTCACGCTGCCTGCCGTCGCCAGAGCGGAGCAACGGTTGACCGACTACTTTCCCAAGACCGAGTTCAACATGCCGAAGGACCCGGCCGGCTTGGCGAACGCTCAATTCGAGTTCGTCCAGGCGATGGCCGATTTCCAGGCGAAGAACCCCTCGGCCACTCCGACTGAGGCGGGAGAGTATGCGTGGAAGAAGGCGGCGGAGATCGCCGGCAAGTGGGACTTCCTGGGCATTGATGGCGGCGGCGGGCCGTTCATTCCGATGTATGGCAGCGCGGAAGCTCCGCCTGTCGGGGGCACAACAGCGGCAGTGTCCGGCGGCGTTACCCCGCAGCGGTCTGGCGACGTTGCCGTCTCTCCGCAAATCCAAGCGGCCTTTGAGGAAGCGCAATCGCTGATCGACAGGGCGTCGGCGGGGGATGCCGCTGCGATGGATCGCATCCTTGAGCTTGCCGACCAGTACCCCGAGGTTGCCGACCGGCTGCTTGCCGAGTTGCAGAAGGGCGCCGGGCAGTGAGGCAGCGGCTCGGTCTAGTGTCGGACCTGTCCCCGGAAGCGACGGCAGCCTTTGAGGTTGCCCGCACGCTTCTCCGGTCCGTCGATGCCGGCGACAGGGCGGAGCATGATCACGTCGTCGCACTGGCGGAGAGACACCCGGAAATCTCCGGGAAGCTGATCGCCTTCATTCGTCGCGGAGAGTGGCGGAAGGGGTAGCCCTAAGGGACACCAGGGGGCGCGATGGGAAAATCCTGTCGCGCCCTCAAGTCCGCAAAGCGCGCGGCGCCATGCCCTCTGGGAAAGTATCGTATCCTGAGAAATCCAACTGGCGCCCCTGCACTCCGGCCCAGCGGGCTTGGACTTCAGTATGCGGAAAGCCAGCGGCCAGCCGCGCCCACATAGTTCGTGCAAGGGCACTCAATTCAGGAAACTCCACTGTGCGGCAGGTGTGGACCCAGATCATTGCAGCTAGCGCGGCCGAAGGGCTTTTCTTGCCGTGCATCGAGATGACCAGCTCCAAATCTCGCAACAAACGCGGATTTGCACTAAGGGACTGGGAGGGGTGGAGTAAGTCCCACCCTTCGCGCTTGAGTGCGTGGCGCTGGTCTGTCGCGATTGCCAGCAATAGCCCAACGTCCTGATCGTCCATCGCCGCCAGCCTGCCGACGAACGCCATCATTTCACGCTTGGCATCGCGCAACGCGCGGCGGCGAAAGAAGCTTGAGAACCAGTGCATTCGGCGCCCCCCATTCTCAGGCCCCTTGCGGAGCGGCCGGTACAGTACCATCTCAAATGTTATGGCCAAGCTCACGACCAGGCGCTTTCCAGCAGCCGTCATGGCGGGCACCGTGGGGTGCCTCCTGACAGTGGCCTTGTCTGGCACCACAGACCCAGCAACGGGCAAGCCCTTTGAGCCGGAGCAAGTGGCGATGTTTGCCACTAGTGCGTCGGCGGTCACTGCAATGGCGCCGGGATGGAAGCCGGGCGACGCGGCGGAGTTTCCAAGGTACTTCACCCTTGGGGGCGTGTTCACCGCCATGCCCCAGGACGACGTTAAGCCAAAGGCTGACGGCGAGTCGGCTTAGGTCCGAGCGCGCTTGGACCTTCCCCGGCCTGCCGGCGCCGGATAGACCAGCTTCTCAATCGCTGCGCGCTTGTCCGCTTCCGATGCCCCGGCCGCGTACAGACCATAGGTCATGGTCGGTATCCTGTGACCCAGCAGATCGGCAGCGGTCGCCTCTGGCACGCCAGCGTGTTTGAACAGCGTGGCGACGGTCTTGCGAATCGAGTGAAAGACCAGATCGGCGCCGAACCCAAGCGACGTTTTCAGGCGGCCGAACCGCTTTCCGATGGCGCCGCTGCGGTCCCCGTACTTGGTTTCCTCCAGGTCGGGCAGCAGGTAGCCATCCTTGCCCGCACCCTTCGCCAGCCGCTTCACCACTGGCACAAGCTCGGGGTGAAGGGGAATGGTGCGGGCGCCAGCCGCCGTCTTGTCCCGGCGGATCACCAGCGACGTGCCGGCCACGTCCCCCACCTTGAGCGCACACAGGCTCTCCAGGCGCGCCCCCGTGAACATGGCGAGGCGGATCAAGTCGGCAAGCTGCTGGTCGCCGCGCGCCTCTGCGGCCTGCACCAGGCGCACCACGTCGGCAGGCTCAAAGGGCTTCCGCGTGTCCTCCGCGTCCGCCTTCTTGCGACCCTTGGGAAGCTCTATGTGATCGAAGGGCGCCGCATCCTCCGGGGCCACCCCCAACGCCGCCAGATAGCGCCAGTAGGTCCGCAGGTCGGACAGCATTCGGCGGATCGTCGTTGGGTGCCTCCCATTGGCACCCGTGACTTGCCCGGAGGACCACCGCTGGACTTCCTTGCGGGTGACAAGGTGGACATGGGGGAACGTCTCGGCAAAGCCAGTGATGGCGGACCGGCGCATGGCGCGCGTCTTGTCCTCCACCTGGAGCGTCGCAAGCCATTCCTCCAGGTGCTCAAGCGTGCCGACCACCTTGCCGGTAGCGAGCGCGAAGAACCGATCCGCCTCCGCCGCCTCTGGGGGCACCTCCCCTGACGCGCGTTCGTCCAAGATGCCGACACGGCGGAGCGCGGCGTCTCTGCGGTCGCGGGCAACATCGGCCACCATGTCCAGGATGGCCCCGCGTTCCATCTCAGACTTGGCGCCCTGGACAGCCTTGCGCCAGAACCGGGCATCCGCTTCCACAGGATCGCGGACAGGGGAGCGGGCGCGTTCAATGTCGGCGCGCCACTGCGCTTCCACCACGGGGAGCCGGCGGAGAGCTTCGGCCTTCACTTCGGTTTCCAGGCCGCGCCGGAGGCGGGCGGTTCCGAGCGCAGCTTGGGCGTCCGCAGGCACGTCATGGAAGGCCCACCACTGCCGCCGCCGACGTTCAATCCAGGCCATCGGAGGGTGCTCCAAAAGGGGGGCATGGGGAGGGTCATCCCCCCACGTTTTCCCCCAACAGATACCCCTAGTAAACCCAGAAAACAAGCGGCGTTTCGGGCTTTCGCCTTACTGGTCTACCCCTCCCGTTGGGGACGCCACGCCGCCGCCCGCTCTATCCGTCCGGCGGTCGCTTTATTTCCGACCTTCCTCGCCGCAGGATTGCTGGCGGTACGCGCGGCAGCGGAAAGGAAGCGCCGATGGCCGGCCAGGCATCCGGGGGGCCGCTCAATCGCGACAGCGCCGATCATGAAGCCGGCGCGCCCGTGGTGCTGGGTGTCGCGCTCTCGCATCCGGGCAAGGCATTCTGGCCCGAGGCTGGCAAGGACGGCACGCCGGTCACCAAGCTCGACCTCGCGCACTATTACGAGGCGGTGGGGTCCTGGATGCTGCCGCACATCGCAGGCCGGCCCTGCTCGCTGGTGCGATCGCCCGACGGCCTGGCGGGACAGCAGTTCTTCCAGCGACACGCCATGCCGGGGACTTCCGGCCTGCTGACGCTGGCCAAGGTCCCGGGCGAGCGAAAAGCCTTTCTGCAGGTCGACCGGCTCGAGGGCCTGGCGGCGCTGGCGCAGGTCGCGGCGCTGGAGCTGCATCCCTGGAACTGCCGTCCGGACGCGCCCGAGGTGCCGGGCCGTCTGGTCTTCGACCTCGACCCCGGACCCGAAGTCGGCTTCGACAAGGTGGTGGCGGCAGCCAGGACGCTGCGCGAGCGGCTGGAGGCGCTGGGCCTCGTCGCCTTCTGCAAGACCACGGGCGGCAAGGGCCTGCACGTGGTGACCCCCTTGGCACCGCCGAAGGGCCGGGACAGGCTGACCTGGACGGCGGCCAAGGGCTTTGCCCACGACCTTTGCCTGAGCATGGCCGGGGATGAGCCCGAGGCCTATGTCGTCACCATGGCCAAGCGGCTGCGGCGAGGGCGCATCTTCCTCGACTACTTGCGCAACGACCGCATGGCGACGGCGGTGGCACCGCTGTCGCCACGGGCGCGGCCAGGAGCGATGGCCTCCATGCCGCTGACCTGGGCGCAGGTCAGGGCCGGCCTCGATCCGCGGCGCTTCACCCTCCGCTCGGTGCCGGCGCTGCTGGCACAGTCGGCGGCCTGGGAAGGCTATGACGCGGCCGAGCGCAGCCTGACGGCGGCCGCCGTGAAACTCGGCAAGGTTCGCTCCGCCTAGGGTGCTTCCGGTTCCGGTGCGCCACGCTCCGCCCGGCGGTCGCCCAGCAGCGCGGCGACGACGGCGCCGAACAGGGTGATGGCCCAAGCCAGCTCCAGCCACAGCAGGGTGACCGGGATCGCCGTCAGCGCGCCGTAGAGCGCCTCGTAGTTGGCGATGGTCGCGAGGTAGAGGCCGAGGCCCGCCTTGATCACCTCGAAGAGAAGCGCCGCGACGACGCCGGCCAGCAGCACGTCGCGCAGGGGCGGCTGGCGGCTGGGCATCAGCCAGTAGACCAGCACGAAGCCCACCCATTCGATGACGAAGGGCAGCAGGGCCCTGGCCAGCGTCACCGGCAGGTGCAGCGCGCCGCCCAGGACGACGTCGCCTTCGCTGAAGAGCTGGCCGGAGAGCGAGAGCGCGGCGGCGAAGAGCAGGGGCCCCAGTGTCAGGAAGCACCAATAGGTCGCAAGGCGCAGGGCGAGGGGCCGGCCGTGGCGGACGCGGAAGATCGAGTCGAAGGTGTCGCCGATGGTCCTGAGCAGCATGATGCAGATCACCACCAGCGAGACGGCGCCGACGGCGGTGGCCTGCGCGCCACGTTCCAGCAGACCCCTGAAGGCCGAGGCGATGGCATCGACGCTGTGCGGCGCGAGTATCGAGAACAGCCAGGTCTCGACGTCCATCACCAGCGACTCGAAACCGGGAAACGCCGAGAGGATGGCGACCACGATGGTCAAGAGCGGCACCAGCGCCAGCGCCGTCTGGAAGCCGAGCGATGCCGCCTTGCTGAAGAGCTCGTCGTGCCAGAAGCGAAGTGCGGCCTGCTTCCAGAAGCCATAGATGCCCGCCATGCGCGGCCGCGGGAGCCTGTCCCGCAGGCCGTGCAGCCATCCGCCGTGCCTGTCATGCGCCAGGGCGCTCAAGCCTCCTGCTCCGAGGGATTCCTGCCAGGGCAACGCCCTCCGGCGGCGGCCCGTTCCGTCAAGCCCGGGTCTTCGGCCCGTGGCGGCTGCGCTCCTGCGCTGGCCCGCGCCGGCCGCTGAGGCTGCAGGCCGTGCCGACCAGGGCCAGGTGCGACAGCGCCTGCGGAAAGTTGCCGAGCTGCCGACCGGTCTCGACGTCGTACTCCTCGGCCAGCAGGCCCACGTCGTTGCGCACCGACAGCAGCCGCTCGAACAGGCGCCGGCCCGCCGCCCGGCGACCCTGCAGCACCAGGTTGTCGGCGAGCCAGAAGCTGCAGGCCAGGAACTGCCCTTCGCCGGGCGGCAGTCCGTCGCTGCCCTCGGCGGTGTCGTAGCGGCGCACCAATCCCCCGGCCATCAGTTCGCGCTCGATGGCGTTTACCGTCCCCAGCATCCGCGGGTCGCGTGCCGGCAGAAAGCCGACCAGCGGGATCAGCAGGCTAGAGGCGTCGAGCGCCTTGCTGCCGTAGGCCTGGACGAAGGCATTGCACTCGCGATCGAAGGCCCTTGCGCAGATCTCGCGATGCAGCTGGTCGCGCAGGCGACGCCAGTGCTCGGCCGGACCTTCGAGGCCGAAGTTCTCGACCGCCGAGACGGCGCGATCCAGCGCCACCCAGATCATCACCTTGGAATGCGTGAAATGCCGCGGCTCGCCGCGCACTTCCCAGATCCCGCGATCCGGCTGGTCCATCACGCTCGTCAGGTGTTCGAGCAGCGCTTTCTGCAGGTCCCAGCTCGCCTCGCTGGGAGTGATACCGTTGCGCCGCGCGTGATGCAGCGCGTCCAGCACCTCGCCGAAGGTGTCCAGCTGCGTCTGGCCGAAGGCGGCGTTGCCGATGCGCACCGGTCTGGAGCAGGCGAAGCCGGACAGCCAGGGCACCTCCCACTCGTCCAGCCGGTTCTCGCCGAGGATGGAGTAGAGCGGCTGCATCTGGGAGGCCTTGCCGGCGATGGCACGCACAACCCAATGGCGCCAGGCCGCGGCTTCCTCGCGGTAGCCACCGGCCATCAGCGACAGCAGGGTGAAGGTGGCATCGCGCAGCCAGCAGCAGCGGTAGTCCCAGTTCCGCTCGCCGCCCAGGCGTTCGGGCAGCGAAGTGGTGAGAGCCGCAACGATGCCGCCGGTCGGGGCATAGGTCATGGCCTTCAAGGTGAGGAGCGAACGTATGACGGCGGCGCGCCAGGGGCCCCGGAAGTCACATTGCCCCGACCAGCCGGTCCAGAAGTCCTCGGTTTGCCGCAGCACGGCCGACGTGTCGAAGGCTTCCGGCAACGGCTTGTAGGATGCGCCGTAGCTCAGGCTGAAGGGCAGGACCTCTCCCTCGGCGACGGTGACCTCTGCGACGGTGGTGAAGTCCTCGCCGCGATGCGGTACCGGCGTGCGCAGTGCCAGCAGGTGCGGGCCGGCCACGGCGATCAGGCTGTCGTCGACGCGACTCACCCAGGGTATCAGGCGGCCATAGTCGAAACGGATGGCAAGATCCATGCGCAACGGCACGCGCCCCTCGATGCCCGTGACGAGGCGCACCACGCTGGATGTCGGCCCCTCGACGGGCATGAAATCGGTCAGGCGCACGCGGCCGCCGTCGCAGGTGAAGTCGGTTTCCAGCACCAGTGTCTCGCCGCGATAGCGCCGTTCGACCTTGCGGACCGGAACGCTCGGTTGGATCTGCCAGCGACCGTTCTCGGTCGTGCCGAGCAATGCGGCGAAGCAGGCGGGTGAATCGAAACGCGGCAGACAGAGCCAGTCGATCGAGCCGTCGCGCCCCACCAACGCGGCGGAGTGACTGTCACCGATGACCGCATAGTCCTCGATCCTGCGCTCTGGCCGCGCGCTCACGCCGCGGCTTCCAGGTCTATGCCGGCGGCCTGTGCCAGAAGCTCGGCGATGTGGGTGGTGGCGCGGCCGGTACCCTGCTCGATCTGTTCGCGGCAGGAGAAGCCGTTGGCCAGGATCACCGTGTCCGGCGCCGCCGCACGCACGCGCGGCAGCAGCACCCGTTCGGCGGCGGCCTGCGAGAGTTGGTACTTCGAAGCCTCGAAGCCGAAGGAGCCGGCCATGCCGCAGCAGCCCGCCGCCAGCACCTCGGCATCCAGCCCCAGGCTTTCGAGGACCTGTCGCTCGCTGGCCGGCTTGATCACCGCGTGATGGTGGCAGTGAAGCTGCACCAGTGCGCGCCCCGGCCGCCGCAGTCCTTCCAGCACCTCGGGCCGCTGGGCCAGGAACTCGGTCAGGAACAGCGTCTGACCGGCGAGGCGCTGGGCCGCTTCCATGTCGGGAAAGAGACGCAGCAGCTCGTCACGGAAGGCACTGACGCAGGCCGGCTCCAGCCCGATGACGGGCGCGCCCTCGGCGATGGCCGGCGCGAGGGCATCCAGCGTGCGGTGCCACAGCCCGCGCGCCTGCTCCAGCCGGCCCCAGTCATAGAGCGCCCGCCCGCAGCAGAGCGGCCGGCGCGGCACTTCGACGGCGAAGCCCAGGTTTTCCAGCAGCAGCGTCGCTGCCTTGGCGGTGCCCGGGCGCAGGTAGTTGTTGAAGGTGTCGGGCCAGAGCACGACGCGGCCGCGCCTCGCCTTCGAGGCCGCGCGACGGCGGTGCCAGGCGACGAAGCTTTGGCGCGGGAAGCGTGGTATCCGGCGCGCCTGCGAAATGCCGCCCGCCGCCTTGGCAAGCGCGGCGAGGCCGGGCGTGCGCATCAGCGCATTGGCCAGCCACGGCACGCTGGCGCCCAGGCGCGCCCAGCGATGGATCAGGCCCATGCTCCAGGCGGCCCGGGGTCGCAGCCGGCCGGCATAGTGGTGGGCGCGGAATTCGGCCTTGTAGCTTGCCATGTCGACCTGCACCGGGCAGTCGCTCTTGCAGCCCTTGCAGGCGAGGCACAGGTCCAATGCCGCCTCCACCTCGCGGCTCTTCCAGCCCTCGTCCAGCGGACCCTGCTCCAGCATCTCGAACAGCAGGCGGGCGCGACCGCGTGTCGAGTGGCGTTCCTCGCGAGTCACCATGTAGCTCGGGCACATGACGCCCTTGTCGCTGTCGTTTCGGCGACAGGCGCCGACGCCGACGCAGCGCCGCATGGCGCGCACGAAGCTGCCGCCGTCCTCCGGCCAGGCGAAATGCGTCGTGGGCTCAGGTGGCTGGTGGCGCGGTCCGACGCGCAGGTTCGAGGTGATGGGGTAGGGGTCGACGACCTTGCCGGGATTCATCAGGTTGTCCGGATCCCAGATCGCCTTGAACTCCCGGAAGGCCTGCAGCAGTTCAGGCCCGTACATGCGCTCCAACAGTTCGGCGCGTGCCTGGCCGTCACCGTGCTCGCCCGAAAGCGAGCCGCCATGGCGCACCACCAGATCGGCGGCTTCCTCGAGGAAGCGTCGCCAGGTTGCCACACCCTCCTCGCTGCGCAGGTCGAAGGGGATGCGGCAGTGTACCAGCCCGTCGCCGAAGTGGCCGTAGACCGAGGCTTCGTAGCCGTAGCGGCGAAACAGCGCCTTCAGCTGGCGCAGGTAGTCACCAAGCGCGGCACGGGGCACCGCGCTGTCCTCCCAGCCGGGCCAGGCCTCGGGCTGGCCGGGTACGTGCGCCGTGGCGGCGAGGGCCGCCTCGCGCAGGTCCCAGACCCGCTGCTGGCGGGCCTGATCGGCGATCACGGCAGTGCCCTGGCCGCGTGTCGCGAAGGCATCGGCCAGCCGCTGCGCAGCGGCCGCCGCCGTGTCGGGCGAGTCGCCGCCGAACTCGGCCACCAGCCAGCCGCCGCCCGGCGGCAGCAGCCTTGCGTCTTCTTCGTGCAGACGCTTGGCCCGCGCATAGTCGACCAGCAGCTGGTCGATGCCTTCCAGCCCAATCGGCCCGAATGCCAGCACGTCCGGGACGGCATCGGCGGCGGCGAAGACGTCGGCAAAGCCAAGAATGCAGAGCGCGCGCTGCGGCGGGCTGTCGATCAGCTGCAGTCGCGCGCGCAGGATGGTGACGCAGGTGCCCTCTGTTCCCACCAGTGCCCGGGCGACATTGAACCCCTGCTCGGGCAGCAGCGCATCCAGGTCGGCATAGCCCGAGACGCGCCGTGGGATCCGTGGATAGCGGGTGCGGAGCAGTTCGGCATGGCGCCAGCGGAAGGTATCCAGCGCGCGGTAGATCTCGGCGGCGCGGCCGCCACCCTGCAGGATGGAGTTCAGCTCCGCCTCGCTGGTCGGGCCGACCCAGCGGCGCAGCCCGTCGCAGGTCAGGATTTCCAGCGCCGCGACATTGTCCGCGGTACGGCCCGCCATGATCGAGTGCACGCCGCAGGAGTTGTTGCCCAGCATGCCGCCCAGGGTGTTGTGGTCGTGCGTCGCCGGATCGGGACCGAAGGTCAGGTGGTGTGCCTCGGCCGCGTCGCGCAGGCTGTCCAGCACGCAGCCGGGCTCCACCTCGGCCTGGCGCGCATCGGGATCCAGGCGGCGGATCCGATGCAGGTACTTCGAGAAATCGATCAGCAGTGCGACGTTGCAGCCCTGGCCGGCCAGGCTGGTGCCGCCGCCGCGCATGACAACGGGCACCCTGTGCCGATGACAGAGCGCCATGGTCGCGACCACGTCGTCCAGCCGTCGCGGCACCACCACGCCCAAGGGCACCTGGCGGTAGTTCGAGGCGTCGGTGGCATAGAGCGCGCGGCTGCCGGCATCGAATCGGACCTCGCCATCGATCGCGCCGGCCAGATCTGCGGCCAGGCGGCGTCGCGCCGCCTCGGGCGTGGTGACGAAGGCCTCGGCAACGCGTCCGCCGGGGGCCTGAACCTCGCGAAGCCGGTTGTGATGAAGGTGCTGGTCCATGGTGCTTTCCTCTAGATCGCGAAACGGCGTGCCTCGGCCGCCTTGAACTCGAGGCCGAGGCCAGGACGCGCCGAGTCCGGCGAGAGGCGGCCATCGGTCAGTCGGGGCGCGCCGTCGAACAGCAGCGTCTCGATCCGCGCGTGGTCGTGGAACCATTCCAGCCGCGCCATGCGTGGCACCGCGCAGGCCAGCGGCAGGTGCAAGGCCGGCGCGCAGTGGCTGGACAGCGGAATCATCCAGGCATCGGCCAGCGCGGCGGCGCGCAAAAAGCCGGTGACACCGCCGCAGCGCGTGGCGTCGGCCTGCAGGACGTCGACGCAGCCACCCTCCAGGAGGGCGCGGAAACCCGCCGGCGACCACCCATACTCGCCCGCGGCGATGGCCATGCCGGCCGGGGCGCGCCGGCGCAGCAGCGCCAGCCCAGCGCGATCCTCGCTGGAAACCGGCTCCTCGAACCAGGTGACGCCGAGCGGTGCCCAGGCCGTCGCGCAGTCCAGGGCCTGCGGCACCGTCAGCGCGCCATTGGCGTCGACGTAGAGTTCGGCCGCGCCGATGGCGGCGCGTGCGCGGCGCACGCGAACGATGTCGCGTTCGCGGTCGCCGCCCACCTTCATCTTGACGGCCCGGCAGCCCTGCTCGGTCCAGGCCGCGAGCTGCGCTGCCAGGCGGTCGTCGTCATAGCTGGTGAAGCCGCCGCTGCCGTAAGCCTCGACACTCTGGCGCGCCTCGCCCAGCAGCGACGCCAGCGGCAGGTCCAGCAGCTTGGACTTCAGATCCCAGAGCGCCAGGTCGACCGCCGAGAGAGCCGTGGCGCCGATGCCCGGCTGACCCTGGTTGCGCAGCGCGCGGCGCATGGCGTCCCAGTGTCGCGGCAGATCGAAGGCATCGCCGCCGACGATCAGCGGGGCCAGCGTATCGCGGATCACCGTGGCCGCGGCGGTGGCGGCGTAGGTGAAGCCGAGGCCGCGCCGCCCGGCGGCCTCCACCTGGACCAGAACCAGTGTCGTCGAGTCCCACGCCAGGGTGCCGTCGGCCTCTGGCGCGTCGGTGGGAACGCGATAGACGCTGACCCTGGGAGCGCCAAGCGGTGCTTCGCTGCGCACGCGCTGTGCCTCAGATCAGCTCGCGCACCTTGTCCGAGGCAATGGTCAGCGCGATCTTGCCCCGGGCCGGCGTGCCGCGGGCGAGGGATTCGGCGAAGTGCGCCGCCTGTTTCAGCGTGGTCTTTGGCGGCATGGGTGGCTCGTGAGGATCGACCACGGCCTCGACTAGCACTGGCCCGTGGAGCGACAGCGCATTGCGCAGGGTCGATGCGCAGTCGGCGGGATCCTCGATGCGGAATCCCTTGAGTCCGAAGCCCTCGGCAACGCGCACGAAGTCGATGGGCTGCAGCTCGCAGGCGTACTCGGGATTGCCGAGGAAGACCATCTGCTCCCACTTGATCTGGCCCAGCGTGTCGTTCTTGATCACGACGATCTTGATGTTGAGATCGTATTTGGCGCAGGTCGCCAGCTCACCCATCAGCATGGCGAGGCCGCCGTCGCCGACGAAGCAGACGACCTGCCGGTCGGGGTGGGCAACGGCCGCCGCGACGGCATAGGGCAGCGAGCAGGCCATGGTCGCCAGGTTGCCGGAGCAGGAGAAGGACCGACTGCCGCGAATCTCCAGGTAGCGCGCGGCCCAGGTCGTGATGGTGCCGGAATCGGTGGCGATGATGCAGTCATCGCTCAGCAGCCTGTTCAGTTCGTAGGCGACGACCTGGGGCTTCATCGGCTTGTCGTCTCGCGTGCCGCGGTCTTGCAGCGTCGTGCGCCAGTCCTTCATTCCGGCCTGCGCCTTTGCCAGGAAGCGCCGATCCTTCTTGTGCTCCAGGCCGGGCAGCAGCGCATCCAGCACGCGCCCGCAGTCGCCGACGAGCGCGGCTTCGACCGGATAGCGCAGACCGACGCGCTTGGGATCCAGCTCAATCTGCACCGCGCGTGCCTGCCCGGGCTTGGGGTAGTACTCGATGTAGGGAAACGAGCTGCCGGCAATCAGCAGCGTGTCGCAGTCCTCGAGCGCCTCCTGTGACGGCAGCGTGCCGAGCAGGCCGATGCCGCCGGTGCAGTATGGGCTGTCGTCCGGCAGCGCGCCCTTGCCCAGCAGCGGCTTGGCGACCGGTGCGGCCAGGCGCTCGGCCACGGCGGCGAGCTGGCTGCCAGCTCCGACGGCGCCCCGGCCGGCCAGGATCGCCACCTTCTTGCCGGCGTTCAGGATCTCGGCCGCGCGCGCCATCTGCGCTTCGTCCGGCAGGTTCGCCGACCTGGCCATGAGATCGGAGGTGTGGTGCGGGACGTTGCGTTCCGAGCGCGCCGCGCTGCTCACCGCCTGCGACTGCAGGTCGACCGGGATCGTGACATGTGCCACGCCGCGATAGGCCAGCGCCGTACGGCAGGCCAGCTCGACCACATTCTCGACGTGTGCCGGCCCCATGACCCGTGCGTTGTAGACCGCCACGTCCTGGTAGAGCTTGTCGAGCTCGACGTCCTGCTGGGTGAAGCTGTGCAGCAGGTCGTGGAACTGCAGGCCGGTGATGGCCAGCACCGGCTGCCCATCGAGCTTGGCATCATAGAGGCCGTTCAGGAGATGAATGCCGCCAGGGCCGGAGGTGGCGAGGCAGACGCCGAGGCGCCCGGTCCACTTGGCATAGCCGCAGGCCGCGAAGGCGGCTGCTTCCTCGTGTCGCACTTGGATGAAGCGGATCTCCTCCTGTCGCCTGCGCAGTGCTTCCACGATCCCGTTGATGCCGTCGCCGGGAATGCCGAACAAGCGATCCACTCCCCAGTCGATCAGGGTTTCGACAAGGACGTCGGCGGCTGTGGTGGTGGCCATGATCTTCTCCAGGGATTGGTCGGCGGCCGGGAGCGGGGCGTGACCAGGCCTCGGCTGCAGCAGTAGGCGTAGGTCAGCGGAGCGGTCCCTTTGACTTGGGTAACCCCTGGGGCGGGGAACCGTTCCACTCCCGCCGGGTTCCCTTGGCATCGCCAAAGATCGCCGACGTGGCGGCGCGGTGCCGCGCAAGGAGGAGTCTTGCAGACGCGACTGCTGAACGACGTGGAGGGACTGAGGACCTTCGTACTGGTGTTGGAAACCGGCGACGAAGCCGTTGGCTGCATTGCCCGCTTCGCCGAGCAGGAGCGGCTGAGCGCGGCGCAGCTCACTGCCATCGGCGCCTTTCGCCGTGCCGTCATCGCCTACTTCGATTGGGAGGTGAAGGCGTACCAGCGCATAGCGGTCGAAGAACAGGTCGAGGTCGCCTCGCTGATCGGTGACGTGGCGCTGGCGCCGGACGGCAGCCGTGCCCTGCACATCCACCTCGTGCTCGGGCGCCGCGACGGTGGTGCGCTGGCGGGGCACTTGATGGAAGGCGTGGTGCGCCCGACCCTGGAGGTGGTGGTAACCGAGACGCCGGCCCATCTGCACAAGGTGCTCGATCCGGAGAGCGGGCTCGCCCTGATCCGGCCGGCGGAGAAGGGCTGATGCGCGTCGCCGGTAGCAGCGCCGTCATCACCGGCGCGTCAGCCGGCGTCGGCCGCGCGACCGCTGCGCGTCTTGCCCGCGCCGGCGCCAGCGTCGGCCTGGTCGGCCGCGACGCGAAGGCGCTCGAGGAGACACGGTCCGAGATCGCCTCGCTCGGCGGCGTCGCCTACGTGGCGCCGGCCGACGTGGCGGATCCGGATGGCCTCTTCGCCGCGGCCGAGTTCCTGGCGGAAAAGCAAGGGCCGCCCGACCTCTGGATCAACAACGCCATGCTGACGGTCTTCTCGCCGGTCAGCGAGATCACGCCGGCGGAGTTCCGCCGCGTCACCGAAGTCACCTATCTGGGCGCGGTGCATGGCACCATGGCCGCGCTGCGGCAGATGCGGCCGCGCGGCACGGGAGCGATCATTCAGGTCGGCTCGGCGCTGGCCTATCGTGGCATCCCGCTGCAGGCAGCCTACTGCGGTGCCAAGCACGCCCTGCGCGGCTTCACCGACTCGCTGCGCTGCGAACTGATCCACGAAGGCAGCCGCATCACGCTCACCATGGTCCAGCTTCCTGCCGTCAACACGCCGCAGTTCGACTGGGCGCGCACGCATCGCAGCCACCAGCCGCGACCCGTCGCGCCGGTGGTGCAGCCCGAGGCGGTGGCCGAGGCCATTATGGCGGCGGTGGAGCGGCCCAGCCGCGAGCGCTGGCTCGGCCTCAGCACGGCCAAGGTCGTGCTGGGCAGCATGGTGGCGCCGGCCTGGCTCGACCGCTACCTGGCGCGCAATGCCTTCGAAGCGCAGGACCGGCCGGAGCGGGTCACCGCCGATCGGCCGGACAACCTCGAGGCCCCGGTGCATGCGCTGCACCGTGCGCGCGGCGCCTTCGGGCGCGAAGCGGCGCCTCGCGTCGCCTCCTGGTCTGGCAGCGAGGTGCGCGCGACCCTTGCCGGCGTCGCCCTGGCCGGGCTCGCGGCGGCGGTGGGGCTGGCGTCTAGGCGGCGCCGGGCATCTCGATGATCGTCGCGCCGAGGCGCTTGCCGCTTTCCACCTGCTGGTGCGCGGCGACCGACTGGGCCAGCGGGAAGCGGGCCGAGATCGGGTGCCGCAGCGCGCCGTCGGCAAGCCAGCGGGTCAGGTCCGCCTCGGCCTGGGCGCGGGCGGCGGCCGGCAGGATGTAAACGAGCACCGTGCGAATTGTCTGCCCGGCGAAGAGCAGGGGATAGACCGGCAGTACCGGCTCCGGCACTGCCATCGAGCCATAGGCCGCCACCACGCCATTGATCTTCAGCACCTGGAGGGTCGCCGGCAGGTTGCCGCCCAGTTCCACCTCGACGATGCGGTCGACGCCGCCGCCGTTGGTGATCGCCTTGATGCCCGATACGACGTCTTCCAGCCGATAGTCGATGACGTGGTCGGCGCCCATCGCGCGGGCGTGGGCTGCCTTCTCCGGCGAACTGACCGTGGCGATGACACGCGCGCCGCCCAGCTTGGCCATCTGGATGGCATAGGCCCCCACGGCGCCGGCGCCGCCGGTGACCAGAACGTCGAGGTCCTGCACCGGCCCGTCGGCGAAGACGCAGCGATGCGCCGTCAGCGCGGGAATGCCGAGGCAGGCGCCCTCGGCGAAGCTGGCGCGGTCGGGCAGGGACACGGCCTGCGCGGCGGGCAGGGCGACGTACTCGGCATTGCTGCCGTCGGCGCGGCCGAAGGCGGCGTTCCACAGCCAAACCCGCTGGCCGACGCGCCCGGCGTCGACGCCCTCGCCCACGGCTTCGATCGTGCCGGCGCCGTCGCTGTGCGGGATGACGCGGGGATAGGGCATGCCGCGGCGCGCGCCGGCGCGGCTCTTCACGTCCGAGGGATTGACGCCGGATGTGGCGACGCGCACCAGCACCTCGCCGGGGCCGGGCGTCGGCGTCGGCAGGTCGCCGACCGTCAGCACCTCGGCCGCCGGGCCGACCTTCTCGTAGTAGCCAGCGCGCATCCTGTGTTGCCCTCCACTGAATATCGCGAATCTGCGCGGCGGTGGCGTCGTGGTCGAGTGCCTTGGCCGCACAGGAGCTGGGACCGCGGCGCCGCTAGGGCAGGGGGCTGCCGATGGTGACCGCCTCGGTCACCAGGATGTGGCCGTCCTTCTCGACCTTGCTCTTGACCCAGAAGCGGACGTCCGGGCTCCACCACCAGGTCACCGTCTGCTCGCGGGTCTTGGTCTGGCCCATCAGGGTCATGGTGGCGGATTCCTGATAGACGATCTTCAGCGCGGGGAAGCGGCCGGCCGGGGTCAGGATGCCGTCCCAGCCCTCGACCCTGGCGCTCCAGGACATGCTGCCGATCGTCACGGTCTCGCCTGGCTTGCAGCCGACCATCGTGGCGAGCAGGTCGGGCTGCACGCCCTCGGTGGGGCAGTGCACGACCACGCTGCCTTCATCCTGGGTACTCTGGCCGGGAGCCAGGGACCAGATCTTCGCCAGCTCGGCGCCATAGTCCAGGACCGCGCCGTCGCCCTGCGGCGTGGAGAAGTTCGCCGGCCAGATTCCATAGTAGTAGCTGCTGGCGCGGTCCTTCAGCAGGCCAGGTGAATCGAGGCCCGGAAAGCTAACCTCGCTGCCGAGCAAGACGCGGTCGCCCTCGGTGCCGGTGACGCTTCGGGTCACGAAGAGCGAGGAGATCGGCGGGTCGACCTTCTTCGGCCCGCTGAACCAGCCGGCCAGATCGCCGATCGCTTCCTCCATCGGGTCGACCTCGACCTGGGACTCCGGCGTCACCTCCTGTTGCAGATAGGTGATGACGAGGCCGTCCGGCGGCGGGACGTAGGGCCGGTCCCAGACGATCGTCGGCTGGCTGCGGTGCTTGTCGATGCCCATGCCGTCGATCAGCCACTGGCCGTTGTCGCTGTTGGGGTTCAGGCGCCAGGCCACCAGCAGGTCATGCGCCGCGTTGGCAGGCGCGAAGCTCCGCAGGTTCATCTCGCCCCGCTTCTCCCAGTAGTAGTCGTCATAGGGCTTGAGGCGCACCAGCTTGCCAAAATCGTCGCGCGCCGCGCGCCAGTCCTTCAGTTTCACATTCGTATCGGCATGTCCCTGGATCGCGCTGACATAGTTGGGAGAGATCGCCAGCGCGTCCTCGAAGGCCTTGAGCGCCTCATCCAGCCGGCCGAGCTGCTTCAGTGCCATGCCGCGGGCGTAGTGGTTCCAGGCATTGCCGGGGTCGAGTTCGGTGGCCTTCTCGTAGTCGGCCAGCGCCGCTTCCTCGTTGCCCTGCCAGTCATAGACCAGGCCGCGGTCCTGATAGATCGAGGCGTCGTCCGGCGCGATTGCCAGCGCCTCGTCGAGGTCGGCGATCGCCAGGTCGTACTGCTTGCTGTCGCGGTAGGCGCGAGCCCGCGCCTTGAGGATCGTCACCTTCTCGGCGTCCACGGGCCGTCCGCCGCGCAGGTAGCGCGTGCAGGCGGTGATGCGCTCTTCCGCGGCGAGCTGCTTGTCCAGACAGTCCTGCTTCGCCTTCTCCTCGCGGGCGCCGGCGGGACCAGCCGCCAGCAGGGCGAGGAGGAGGGTGAGGACAGCCAGGGTGCCCCTGGGCATGGCGTCCCTCCCGCATCTGCAGTGCCCGCCAGACTAGGGCAAAGCGACACTAGGGCAAAGCGACGTCGGCGGGAACCGCCTAGAGCTGCCGCGCCCCGAAGGTGTCGCAGCCGGTGATCTGGCCGTTCTGGTAGCCGGCCTGGAACCAGCGCTGGCGCTGTGCCGAGGTGCCGTGGGTGAAGGAGTCCGGCACCACGCGGCCGGTTGCCTGGCGCTGCAGCGTGTCGTCGCCGATGGCGGCGGCGGCATCCAGTGCCTCCTGGATGTCGCCCGGCTCCAGGATGCCCTTGGTCTCCTCGGCGTAGTGCGCGAAGACGCCGGCCAGGCAGTCGGCCTGCAGCTCCAGGCGGACCGAGAGGGCGTTGGCGTCGCTCTGGCTGGAGCGCCCGCGCAGCTCGTCCACCTTGCCGAGGATGCCGAGCTCGTCCTGCACGTGATGCCCGACCTCGTGCGCGATGACATAGGCCTGGGCGAAGTCGCCGGCGGCGCCGAAGCGGCTGGCCAGCTCCTGGAAGAAGTCGAGGTCGAGGTAGAGCTTCTGGTCGCCAGGGCAATAGAAGGGTCCGACGGCGGACTGGGCATAGCCGCAGCCGGACTGCGTACCGCCGGTGTAGAGCACCAGCTTGGGCTCGTGATAGGTCAGTCCCTGCTGGCGGAAGACTTGGCGCCAGACGTCCTCGGTGTCAGCCAGCACGACGGAGACGAACTGCTTCAGGTCCTCGCCTTGCTCGGTGCCGACGCCGGTGCGGCTGGAATAGGCCGGCTCCTCGCCGCCGCCGAGAAAGGAATCCAGGCCGCCGCCGAAGAAGATCGCCACGGCGACGACGATGATGAGGCCGACCAGCCCGCCGCCGCCGCCCAGGCGCATGCCACCGCCGCGCCCCAATCCGCCACCCAGGCCGCCACCCAGCCCGCCGCCAAGGCCGCCGCCGAATCCGCCGAAGCCGCCACCCCTGGGCCGGCCGCCGCCCTGGCCGCGCCGGTCCTCGATGTTGGTGCTGCCGCGCCGTCCGCGCCAAAGCATGGGGATAATCCTCCGCTGACTTTCCCCATAACGTAGCGCAGGCGCCGCTGGTTGCGCGCGGGGAGTCTAGGCCTTGGAATAGACCAGCAGCGCCACGCAGCCCTCGTCACTGCCGGCGGCGTGCGGGTCGCCCGGCTCGCGGCAGGCATAGTCGCCGGGCTTCAGCGTGCGGCGGTCGTCCCAGAACGAGCCGGAGAGCACGTAGATCTGCTCGCGCTCGCCCTCATGCGCGTGCAGGCCGAAGCGGGCGCCGGGTTCCATGCGCATCAGCAGCGTGCGCTCGCCCAGCGCCCTGTCCTCGTGCAGCGTCGCCTCCCAGTACTTCTCGTGCGTGTTGCGCCATGCCAGCGTGCCGCCGGCGAGGTAGCGCGTGCCGAGACGCTGCACGGGGGCGGAGGTGGGGGGCTGCTGGTTCATGGCATCTCTCTCAAGGGGCGGATCAGGCAGCATCGTCCGGTGTCTGCCGGCGCTCCGCAATGGCCGCCTGCAGGCGGCGTCGCACCTCGGCCGGCTGCTCGGCCACGGCCGAAAGCAGGCTGCCGAGCTGCCGGCGCAGGTCATAGACCTGGTCCAGCAGCGAGACCACCACGGGCAGGGCCTCCTCCTCGATCGCGATCTCGTAGCAGAGATCGCAGAGCAGGCGAACGCGCGCCACGTCGGCCTCGTCGAAGGCCGGCGCCGGCGAGGCCGGGCGCACCCAGCCGACCTCGATCCAGTGCCTGAGGGTGGCGACCTCGAGCGGGGCGAAGAGCGAGCAGAGCTGGCGTTCGTCGATCATTGCCGCACCCCCTGGCTGCCCTTCGGCCGATAGGGATGCGCGGCCTCCCAGTCGGTCACGGCCTTGGCCAGCGTCTCGTCGGGGTTCTCGGGCAGCATGACCAGCAGCTCGACGAAGTGGTCGCCGGCCTCGCCGCCGCCCTTCGGCGCCGGCACGCCCTTGCCGCGCAGGCGCAGCACCGTGCCGCTGTTGGCGCCCTTGGGGATCTTCAGCTTCACCGGCCCCCACAGGGTCTCGGCCGTCACCGTGCCGCCGCCCAGCGCCTCGCCCAGCGTGACGGGCAGGGTGGAGCGCAGGTCGCGGCCTTCGCGCCGCACCTGCGGATGCGGCGCCACCTGGATCTCGACCAGCGCGTCGCCGGCCGGCGCGCCCTCGCTGCCGGGCCGGCCCTGGCCGCGCAGGCGCAGTACCTGGCCATCCTCGAGCCCGGCGGGAATGGCGATGTCCAGCGTCTTGCCGTCGGCCATGACGACGCGCTTGGTCGCGCCCTTCACCGCGTCGGCGAAGTCGACCGTCAGGGTATAGCTGATGTCGCCGCCACGGCGCGGACCGCGCGCCCGGCCGCCACGCTGGCCGAAGAGATCCTCGAACACGCTGCCGAGGTCGGCCTCGCTGAAGCCGCCCGTGTCCGGGCCGCCGGCGCCGGCGCGCTGGTAGCGGAAGCCCTGGCCGCCCTGCTCGGCATAGCGGCGGTAGTAGTCGCGCTCGGCCTGGCTGGGGCCGGTCTCGGCGCCGGTCGCGTCGATCTCGCCGGCATCGAAGCGCTTGCGCTTCGCCTCGTCGCCGACGATGTCGTAGGCGCCCTGGATCTCCTTGAACTTGGCCTCGGCGCCCTTGTCGCCGGGGTTGAGGTCGGGGTGGTGCTGCTTGGCGAGCCGCCGATAGGCCTTGCGGATGGCGTCGGCCGTGGCATCGCGGCTGACGCCCAGCACCTGATAGGGATCGGCCATGGCACTCCAGACGGTCTTCCTGGTGGACGGGACCGCCATAATATCGGAAGCGGCGCCCGTCCTCTCAAGGTTCGACGCCGACGGTCGGGCTGGGGTTCCCGGCTAGGCGGCCCGCCAGCGCTGCCAGGGTCGCGCCTGCTGCAGAGCCGCGCCGATGCGCAGCACCGTGGCGTCGTCGTAGCGCCGGCCGACGATCTGCAGCCCGGTCGGCAGCCCCTCCGCCATGCCCGAGGGGACCTGCAGCGCCGGGCAGCGGCTGATCATGTTGAAGGGGATGGTCATGTCGAGCGTGTGGCTGAGGCCTTGCTCGTCCACCCAGTCGCAGTCCAGCTCGTCCAGGCCGATGCGCGGCGCCGTCACCGTCGTGGTCGGGCAGAGGAGGGCGTCGTAGTGCTGGAACAGCGGTGCGATGGCGAGCCACATGCGGGTGCGGATCTGCCCGATCTCGAAGACCCGCTCGGCCGAGAGCTGCTTCGCCTCGCCGATCAGGCGCACGACGAAAGGGTCCATGTCCTCGGCCCGCGCCGGCAGGTGCTGGCCGTAGGAAGCGGCGAGGAAGGCGCGCCAGTAGTCGTACATCGCGTCGGTGATGGCGCGGGTCCAGGGCACTTCCACCGTCTCGACGACGGCGCCCTGCTGGCGCAGCGCCTCTGCGCTGGCCCCGAGGTTGGCAAGGATCGCCGGCTCCACGGCGAAATAGCCGAGGTTCGGGCTGAGCGCCAGGCGCAGGCCCTTGAGGTTCGTCTCCAGCGGCAGAGGCACCGGCGGCAGCGGCGGCAGCGAGGCGATGTCACGGTCGTCCGGCCCCTGCGCGGCGTTGAGGAAGAGCGCGGCGTCCTCCACCGAATGGGCCAGCGGCCCGAAGTGGAAGATGTCGCAGTAGTGCGTGTCGAGGACGTCGAAGGGAATGCGACCCAGGCTGGGCTTCAGCCCCACGGTGCCGCACCAGGCCGCCGGCAGGCGCACCGAGCCGCCGGCATCCGAACCCTCGGCCAGCGGCACGCAGCCGGTGGCGACGGCGACAGCCGAGCCGCCGGAGGAGCCGCCCGGCGTCTGCGTCGGCCGCCAGGGATTGCGCGTGATGCCCCAGAGCTTGCTCTCGGTGAAGCCGGAGGAGGCGAACTCCGGCGTCGTGGTCTTGCCGACCAGGATGGCGCCCGCCGCGCGCAGCCGCTCGACAATCACCGCGTCCTCGTCCGGCACCCAGTCGGCATAGACCTTGGAGCCGAGCGTGGTGCGTCTGCCCCGCGTCTTGGTGCAGTCCTTGTGCGCGATGGGCACGCCGTGCAGCGGCCCGAGCGGCTGGCCGGCCATGAGCGTCGCCTCGGCCGCGCGCGCGGCGGCCAGCGCCTCCTCCGGATAGGTGAAGCAGAAGGCGTTGAAGGCCGGCTGGATCGCCGCGATGCGATCCAATGCGTCCCGCACCACCTCGACCGGCGAGGCCTGGCGCGACCGGATCAGCCGCGCCAGCTCGCCCGCCGAACGCCCCGCGAGGTCGCCCACGTCAGAGGCCGCCCTTCACCTCGAGCAGCATCTGGCCATACTTCTCGCGCAGCGAGTCCTCGATCGGCTGGAACAGCACGCCCTTGGTGAAGAGCGTCGCCGGGTCGGCCATGCCGACATCGGCCAGCACCGTGGGCTCGATGTTGGCGAAGGACTTCATGTTGGAGTGGCCGAGGCCGAGGGTGCGGATCAGCCACTCGCCGGACTCCGGCGACTGCATGGCATTGATCAGGTCGTAGATCGCCTCTTCGGGGCCGGGATGATCCTTCAGCACCATGAGGCCACAGGCGTAGGTCAGGATGCCCTCTTTCGGCAGCATGTATTCGACCGGGATGCCCTGTGCCTTCAGCGGGGCGACGGAGAAGGGCCAGGCGTAGCTGGCGATGATCTCGCCGGTGGCGAGGCCCTGTTCGATCGAGGAGACATCGGTCCAGTAGCTGCGCAATACCTTGCGCTGCTCCAGCATCAGCGCCTTCACCTGGGCCAGTTCCGCGTCGTTCATGGCAAAGGGATCGGGCACGCCGGCCACCAGGGCGGCAACGATCACGGCGCCGTCGACCGCGTCGAACACGCCCAGACGCCCGGCGTACTTCGGATCGAAGAGGATCTTCCAGGAATTGTTCTCCGGCCCGGCGTACTCGGGCGCGAGGTCGGTGCGGAACAGTACCGAGGAGGTACCCCACTCCCAGGGGAAGAACCAGATTCCGGCCTCGTCGCGGCTGTCGGGGATGTCCTTCAGTTCGGGCCAGAGGTCGGCGTAGTGCTCGAGACGCGCGGTATCCAGTGCCTTGAAGAGGCCGGAGCGGCGCCAGCGACCGACCGAGTAGTTGCAGGGATGCGAGACGTCGGGCGTGAAGCCGGCGCGCATCTTGGTCAGGCCCTCTTCTTCCTCGCCGAAGATGGTGAAGTCGGGCGTGCCGCCGTACTTGGCGACGTAGGCCGGCATGGCCTCGGGCGTGTCGTAGCCGACCCAGGTCATGAAGGTGATCTCGCCCGCGGCACGTGCCCGGCGCGGTACGAGAGGCAGGGCCGCCAGCGCCAGTCCGGATGCGCCCAGCGCTGCCACCAGTTGGCGTCTGGAGATCGCACGATCGGCGATACGAGCGGTCAGGTCCTTTATGTCCAACGCACCCTCCTCCTGAAAGAAGTGATTTTCATCGCTGTGATCACACCGCGTTTGGTCTCTCGATGCAATGCGGAAAAAATTGATTTGTAACAGACCTTTGGTCATCGCGGCGGTGCCGTTCATGGCCATTGCGAATGCGACCAATAGGCAAAAATTCCTTTTGTTTTGGAGCCCGTATTGATAGGAGAATACATGAATACTCGGCCTTCGCTCGGCGGCGGCACTCCCGACTTCCCTAGGGGTTCCACCATGCGAAAAGCGCTTCTCATCTCATCGTGTCTGCCGCTCGTCGCCCTGCTGGCATACGGCAATGCGCTGAGAGCGGAGCCGATTGGCAATGTCTCCAAAGTGGAAGTGTCCGCCTTCGGTACGCCTCCGGGTACCAGCGAGCGCGATCTGCAGGTTGGTCTCTCCGTCGTGCAGGACGAGCTGCTGCGGACGGTCATCGGTGGTGGCGTCAGCGTGACCTTTGCCGATGGAACGAGTTTCCACCTGGGCAGCGACAGCATCGCGACCCTCGACCAGTTCCTCTACGACCCGGCCAATACCGGCGGTGGGCTGCAGCTCGGCGAGGGCGTCTTCCGCTTCATCGGCAGTGGCGGTGCGCACGAGGAACTGCAGGTCGTCACCTCGACCTCGGTCATCGGCATCCGCGGCACCGACCTCGTGATCATCAACAAGGAAGGGAAGGGAACCGTCGTCGGTCTCGCCTCCGGATCGATCGTCGTTTCCGGCAAGGCTTCCGGCACGACGGTCGAGGCGGTGCCGGGCCAGATCGCCATCGTGGACCCGACGGGCACCCAGGTGGCCTTGCGCTCCGCGCCTGTGCGCCCGGAAGATCTGCCCTGCTGGCTCTCGCGCGACCCCTACATCTGCAAAGCTGGTGTGGCAGCTTCCGCCGCCGCGGCCAGCACCGCGTCCGAGGCTTTCTCGGGCGAGGCTTCGGCCGACGCCAGCAGCGCCGGCCCTGGGCCAGGCCCCGGTCCGGGCAGCAGTGGCACAGGTGGCGGCCAAAGCGGCGACGACGGTGGTGGCGATGATGGCGGTGGTGATGACGGCGGCGGTGACGACGGCGGTGGTGACGACGGCGGCGGTGACGACGGCGGTGGTGACGACGGCGGCGATGCCGGCGGCGATGCTGGCGACGACGGCAACAACGGCCACGGCGATGACCCCGACGGTGCGGATTCCGGCAATCCCGGCAGCCCCGGCGGGCCCGGCAGCAACGGCAATGGCGGCGTCGGGGGCGGCAATGGGGGCGGCAACGGTGGTGGCAACGGGGGCGGCGGCGGGGGTGGCAACGGTGGTGGCAACGGCGGCTGATCGCCGCCCGGCCGGCCCATGCAGCTGATCGGATCGAGGCTTCCGGCCTTCCTCCTGCTCTGCCTTGCACTGGTCTTGAAACTCGGAGAGCCACGGGTCATGCAGAGCCTGCGGCATTCCGTCTTCGACCTCTATCAGCGCATCTATCCGCGCGAGTACGTGGAGGCCGGTGTCCGCATCGTCGACATCGACGACGAGACCCTGGCGCGGGTTGGCCAGTGGCCCTGGTCGCGCCTGCGCGTCGCCCAGCTGGTCATGCGCCTGAAGCAGGCAGGTGTCGCGGCCATCGGCTTCGACATGGTCTTCGCGGAACCCGACCGCCTGTCGGCCGAGGGCGTCATCGGCGACCTGAGCGGCCTGCTGGACGAGCAGCAGATGCGGCGTCTGTCCGAGGCGCTGCCCTCCAGCGATGCGGGCTTGGCGAAGGCGTTGGCGGCCTCGCCCTCGGTGCTGGGTTTCGTGCTGGTCGGCAAGGACACCGGCTCGACTCCTGCCAAGCGTTGGGGCATTGGCAGTTCGGGCGACGATCCGCGCCACTTCCTGCGCCCCTTCGCTGGGGCAATCGTCAACCTGCCCGTGCTGGAGCAGGCCGCGAAAGGCAACGGCAGCTTCAACGCCATTCCGGACGAGGATGGTGTCATCAGGCGCGTGTTCCTGATGTTCCGCCTCGGCGACCAGGTTCTGCCGTCGCTCTCGATGGAGCTGCTGCGGGTCGCACAGGGCGCGTCCACCTATCTCATCAAGTCGTCCGGGGCGAGCGGCAGCGAGTCTTTCGGCGCATCCACCGGCATCACCGCGGTCAAGATCGGCGCGGTGGAGGTGCAGACCGATGCCGAGGGCGCGGTCTGGCTTCACTTCACCGGCCCCCGCCCGGAACGCTTCGTGCCGGCGTGGCAGGTACTCGACGGTACGGCCGACGTTTCGAAGCTGCGCAACCACATCGTTCTCATTGGCACCTCGGCGGCGGGATTGAAGGACCAGCGGGCCTCGCCACTCGACCCGGCCGGGCCGGGTGTCGAGGTTCATGCACAGGCGCTCGAGCAGTTGCTGATCGGCGAGCGCCTGGTCCGGCCCGACTGGGCTGTGGGCGCCGAGGTGGTGTTCATCGCGCTGATGGGCGGGCTGCTCGTCATCTTCATGCCGCGCATGTCGCCGGGCACCTGCCTTGTCGTTGGCATTGCCTCGGTGGCGGCGGCCTTTGGCGGCTCGCTTGCCGCCTTCCGCGAAGGCGGGCTGCTGTTCGACCCGCTGATGCCGGCGGCAGCGGTCTTGCTGATCTATGTCGCCGGCAGCTACAGCGGCTATGTCCGCACCGCGGCGGAACGCTCGCGCGTGCGGCAGGCCTTCTCGCTCTACCTGGCGCCCGAGATGGTGAAGACGCTGGCGCGCAGCGGCTCGCGCCTCGAGCTCGGCGGCAAGATGCGCGACCTGACGGTGATGTTCACCGACATTCGCCGCTTCTCGACCCTGTCGCAACGCCTGACGCCGCCGGAACTGACGACGCTGCTGAATCGCTTCTTCACGCCGATGACCGAGGCGATCCAGGACCAGCGCGGCACGATCGACAAGTACATCGGCGACTGCATCATGGCCTTCTGGAACGCGCCGCTGGACGACAGCGAGCACGCGGTACATGCCTGCCGTTCCGCCCTGGAGATGCTGAAGCGCGTGCAGAAGCTGGAGGAAGAGCTGCGGAGCGAGGACGAGGCGCTGAAGCTCAGCGACTTCAACTTCCGTATCGGTATCGGCCTCAACAGCGGCAACTGCCTGGTCGGCAACATGGGCTCCGAGCAGCGTTTCAACTACTCGGCCATCGGCCACGCGGTGAACACGGCGCAGCGCATCGAGGCGCAGTGCAAGGTCTATGGCATCGAGCTGCTGGTCAGCGAGTCGACGGCAACCGGCGCGCCGGATCTGGCTTTCCTCGAGGTCGACCGCGTCGTGTTGCCGGGCGCGGAGACGGCGACGACCATCTTTGCCCTGGTCGGCGACGAGACGGTTGCCCAGAGCGCCGACTTCAAGCGCTGGCGCGAGTCCCACGACATCATGCTGGCCCGCTACCGCGCCGGGGACTTCGCCGCGGTCGAGGAGCTGGCGCTGGCCGCGCGCCGCAATGCCAACGACCGGCATCGGCCGCTCTACGAGGTCTACCGCGCGCGGAGCCGGGCCTTTGCCGAATCGCCGCCCGGACCGGATTGGGACGGCATCCACCATTCCAAGGAGAAGTAGGGCTCCGCCGCCCGTGCTTGCGGGCGGTGGCGGTGGGCGCTAGGCATGCCGCTGCGGACCGCCAAAGAAGCGCGAGCATGCGATCGAGCCTGAAAGCCCCGCCTGCCTGGGTACTCTATCTCCTGGTGGCCCTGCTGGCGCTGCTGCTGCCGCTGCCATTCCTTGGCCAGACGCCGCTGTCCTACGTCGAGGTGCTGACCGCGGAGTCGCTGGAGCTCTCGGCGCGCGGCCTGATCGAGCATCGCCTGGCCGGCGCCCATACACCGACATGGTATCTCCTGCTGAAGGCTCTCGGCCTCGCCTATCAGCCGGAGTGGCTGCTCCGCTTGCCCTCCACGCTGGCACACGGCGCCACCGCGTTGCTGGCAGCGGCGGTCGGGCGCCGAATGGCTGGACGGCCTGGACTGCTCGCGGCCGGCCTGCTGCTCGCCCTGCAGCCGATCCTGCTGGAGTTCGCCAACTATGCGCGCCCCTATGCCGCGCTCATGGCGGCCTCGCTTTGGATGCTGCTGTCCACGTCGGCACTGGCAGACCGGCCGCGCCTGGCCGTCGCGGCGCTGAAGGTGCGCGGCGGCAGCGCTCCGGCGCTGCGGCGGATGCGCTGGCTCTGGTTCCAGGCCAGCTTGGCGCCGCTGCTTGCCGCCAGTCTGCTGCCGCTCGGGATGCTGGTCTGGGGGCTGCTCGACGTCACGCTGCTCACCTGGCTCTGGCTGCAGGCGGGGAGCGGCCGCCGGGCGAGGCGACGCCTGGCGGGACGCCTGCTGTTGGCGCGACTCTTGCCGGTCCTGCTTGCGGCGGTCGGCTACACGGCGCTCTACGCCGCCTTCGACCGCCTGGCCGGGCACTACTGGCCGAAGCCGCTCAGCTTCTCGGTGGCCCTCCAGG
>JAKOWB010000178.1 GCA_029781795.1 Pseudomonadota bacterium
CGTCTGGCTCAGCGAGATCATGCTGCAGCAGACCACGGTGGCGGCCGTGGTGCCCTACTACGAGCGCTTTCTCGCCCGCTTCCCGACGGTGGAGGCGCTGGCCGCCGCGCCGCTGGAGGCGGTGCTGCCGCTCTGGGCCGGCCTAGGCTACTACGCGAGGGCGCGCAACCTGCACGCCTGCGCCCGCGCCCTGGTGGCCGAGCACGGCGGGCGCTTTCCGCAGGACCGCGCGGCGCTGAAGGCGCTGCCCGGCATCGGCGACTACACCGCCGCCGCCATCGCTTCCATCGCCTTCGACCAGCCGGCGGCGCCGGTCGACGGCAACTGGGAACGCGTGGTGGCACGCCTCTATGCCGTGACCCAGCCGCTGCCGGCGGCGAAGGGGGAGCTGCGCACCCTGGCCGCCGCGCTGATGCCGGAGAGCCGCGCCGGCGACTTCGCCCAGGCGGTGATGGACCTCGGCGCCACGGTTTGCACTCCGGCCAGGCCGCGCTGCCTGCTCTGCCCGCTGCAGCCCTGGTGCCAGGCCAGCGCCATCGGCCTCGCCGAGGCGCTGCCGGCGCGCGAGCCAAAGGCCGAGCGGCCAACGCGCTCTGGCGCGGCCTTCCACCTCTGGCGGGCCGACGGCGCCGTGCTGCTGGCCCGCCGCCCGCCCAAGGGCCTGCTGGGCGGCATGATGGAGCTGCCGGGCACGCCCTGGCTCGCCAGCCCGCGGGACGAGATGGCCTGGCTGAGCCAGGCGCCGGGGCGCGCATCCTGGCGGCGCCTGGCCGGCACGGTCGGCCATACCTTCACCCACTTCCACCTGGAACTGGCGCTCTTCGTCGCCGAGCGGCCGGTGGCGGCGCATGACCTGCCGGGCGAGGCGCGCTGGGTCGCGCCGGCCGACCTGGGGCAGGAGGCCCTGCCCAGCCTGATGCGGAAACTGTTGAAGCGCAGCCTGGCCGAGGCGGCTCAGAGCGGCAGCATCAGCCGCGGGCCGACCGAGACGAAGCCCAGGCGGCGATAGAAGGCATAGGCCCGCTCGGCGCCCGGCGCGTCGCCCAGCGGCGCCGAAAGCTCCAGCCGGCTCCAGCCCCGCGCCCGGCCGTGCGCGCGCGCCCGCTCGATCAGCGCCCCGGCGAGGCCGGAGGCGCGCCAGCCCGGCTCCACATAGACCTCGCAGAGCTCGCCCATGGCGCCACGCGCGAAGATGGCATGGATCTCGGTCAGGGTGACGAGGCCGACCGGTTCGCCGCCCGCCTCGGCCAGGAAGGCGTCGATCAGGCCCTCGGTCAGCAGGCGGCCGG